>CAZYXG010000024.1:0-34497 GCA_964650885.1 uncultured Hyphomicrobiales bacterium
ACAAAGTAAACAATTTTCTAAATTATTTCTTGATTGCATAAATGTTTGAACTTAATCTTTGTATTAAAAAACCTAAGGTGAAGAACCTACAAACTACATCAAATTTTGTTGCAATTGAGAAAATGAGATTTGGATTTCGGATGATTATAAGCTCAGAAATTTAAACGAATGTTATATAATTGTTTAAATTAATGAAGCTGTATTTCAAGCAAATGTAGTATTGATAGGGTTTTAGCTTTTTCTTTTAGTTGTGATTTTGATTACAAAGTTATGTTAAATTTTTATATTTTTGCAATATTGAATGCCTAACTAAATTAAGAAAATAAATATGCCAAAGTTTAATAATTTCATTAATGGTCAATTTCAAGCAAATGAAGCACTTAGCTATTTTGCTAATGTCAACCCAGCTGATAGTGGCGACATTATTGGTGAGTTTCCTTTGTCGGATAAAGCAACAGTTGATAGTGCTGTGCAGTCTGCAAAGAGTGCTTTCAAATCGTGGAAACTAATGCCAGCTCCTAAGCGTGGAGATATTTTGCGAATAGCTGGTGATATTTTCACTAGCAGAAAGCAAGAACTGGCTAAAATTATGACAAGAGAAATGGGCAAGCCAACTTTTGAAACTGAAGGCGATGTGCAAGAAGCTATTGATACTTGCTATTATGCAGCAAGCGAAACTCGCAGACTTTTTGGCTATACAGTGCCATCGGAAATGTTTGAAAAAGTTAATATGTCTTTCAGAGTACCAATTGGTGTTTGTGGAATTATAACCGCTTGGAATTTTCCAATTGCTGTCCCATCTTGGAAAATTATTCCTGCTTTAGCTGCTGGCAACACAGTTGTTTGGAAGCCTAGCGAAGATGCTCCACATTCTGGACAAATCTTCGCTGAAATATTAAAAGAAGCTGGAGTGCCTGATGGTGTTTTCAATGTAGTTCACGGACAAGGTGCTACAGGTTGGGAAATGGTAAATAATCCTGATATTCATTTGATAGGATTTACTGGCTCTACTGAAACTGGAAAGAAAATAGCAGAAGTTTGTGGCAGAACAAATAAAAAATTATCGCTTGAAATGGGCGGCAAAAATCCACAGATTGTGATGGACGATGCAAATCTTGAGTTGGCTTTGGAAGGTGCTGTTTGGGGTGCTTATGGAACAACAGGACAGCGATGCACGGCAACATCACGATTAATATTACACGAAAAAATTTACGACAAGTTTATAGATATGCTCACTGAAAAAGCTACTAAGCTTGTACTTGGCTCTGGATTAGAAAATGGGATTGATGTAGGCCCAGTAATCAACCAAAAAGCAGTTGAAAAAATTCTTGGCTATATTGAAATTGCAAAAAATGAAGGTGCTAAATTAGTTTATGGTGGCGAAAAAGCAACAGAAGGCATATTGGCAAATGGTAATTTTATTAAGCCAACTCTTTTCAAAGATGTTACTCCAGCGATGAGAATATTCAAAGAAGAAGTATTCGGTCCAGTGCTTGTGGCAGTGAAAATTAAAAGTTTGGAAGAAGCTATTGAAGTAGCAAATGCAACTGAATATGGGCTTTCTTCGTCAATTTTCACAAACGATGTGCGTTCCACTTGGATTGCTGCAAGAGATTTGGAAGCTGGTATAACTTATATCAATGCACCAACTATTGGAGCAGAAGCCCACATGCCATTTGGTGGTGTGAAAGGTACTGGCAATGGACACAGGGAAGGTGGCTGGACAGTATTTGATATTTTCACAGAATGGAAAACATTATATGTGGACTATTCAAATAAGCTACAAAGAGCACAAATAGACAATTACTAATTTTGGAGTATTTCATTAATGAAACAGAAATTTACTGCAACAATTTGGCAATAAGGGGAATGGTTTGTTTCTCAACTTAATGAAATAGATATTGCAAGTCAAAGTTTGACAAAATATGAAGCATAGTAAATTTAACTGTAGCTATTGAATTAAATTTTGAAGAATCAGTAGCAACAATTTAAAAGAATTATTAAAAACACGAAAACAAATTAATACAATGACATCGAAAGAAATAAGACAAAGTTTTTTAGACTTTTTTAAAAGCAAATCGCACACTATTGTACCTTCAGCACCAGTTGTGCCTCACGGCGACCCAACTTTACTTTTTACAAACGCTGGAATGAATCAATTCAAAGATGTGTTTTTGGGTGCTGGTACTCGTGATTATTCGAGAGCAGCCGACACACAAAAATGTATTCGAGTAAGCGGAAAGCATAATGATTTGGAAGAAGTAGGCGTTGACACTTACCACCACACATTATTCGAAATGTTGGGGAATTGGAGTTTTGGCGATTACTATAAAAAAGAAGCTATTGCTTGGTCTTGGGAGCTTTTGACGGAAGTATGGAAATTGCCTAAAGAGAGACTTTATGCTACAGTTTACGAAACTGATGATGAGTCCTATGAAATTTGGAAACAGTATTTACCAGAATCTCGAATCCAAAGATTTGGCGATAAAGATAATTTCTGGGAGATGGGCGAAACTGGACCTTGTGGACCTTGCTCTGAAATTCATTTCGATGGCACTCCTGATGGAACAGGTGGACCTTTAGTAAATGCGAGCGACCCACAAGTAATAGAAATTTGGAATTTAGTTTTTATTCAATTCAATCGCAAATTAGATGGTTCACTCGAACCATTAAAGTCAACCCATGTTGATACTGGAATGGGTTTTGAGCGAGTGGTGCGAGTGATACAAGGCAAATCATCGAATTATGATACCGATGTATTTATGCCAATCATAAATAAAATAGCTGAACTTTGCGGTAAAAAATATACTGGCGAAATGGAAAGCAAAGATGATATAGCTATGCGAGTAATTGCAGACCATATCCGTACTTTGTCTTTTTCAATAGCCGATGGTGCTTTCCCTGGTAACGAGGGAAGGGGCTATGTGCTTCGCAGGATTTTGAGACGTGCTTCTCGCTTTGCAAGAAATTTAGGATTTAAAGAACCAGTATTATATAAATTACTACCTATTTTAATTGATACTCTTGGCGATGTTTTCGGAGAATTAATAGTTCAACAAAGTATTATAGAAAAAGTAATTAAAGGTGAAGAAGAAAGTTTCTTGCAAACTTTGGAAAATGGTTTAGAGAAAATAAATGAAATAGTTTCTAATTTAGGAAGTGAAAAACAAATTTCTGGAGCTGATGCCTTTTTGCTTTATGACACTTTTGGTTTTCCACTTGATTTGACTGAGCTTATAGCTCGAGAAAATAATATTGGAGTAGATACAGCAGGTTTCACAAAGTTTATGGCGGAGCAGAAAGAACGTTCTCGTTCGGCACGCAAGAAGACAAATCAAGAAGTGGAATTGCCAATGTTTGATGGTGTAAGCGAATTTCTTGGCTATGAAACTTTGATTGCCGAAGGTAAATTGCTTTTTGCAGAAGAGAATAAAGCAATATTCGACAAAACTCCATTCTACGCTGAAAGCGGAGGTCAGGTATCAGATACTGGTCGTATTATATTCGGTGGTACTGAATATAAAGTGGAAGATGTCAAAAAATCTGGATCATCAATAGTACATATTTTAGATAGAAATATTGAAGCTTTGATAGGCGATACTGCACTGCTTGAAGTAGAAAAAACTCGAAGAAAACTTATTTCTAGCAACCACTCTGCAACTCACTTAATGCACGAGGCTATTCGTATGACAGTGGGAGAACACATTCAGCAGCAGGGCTCATTGGTGAATGACGAATATTTACGGTTCGATTTCAATCACTATGAGAAAGTTTCAAATGAGCAAATTGAGCAAATTGAACAAATAGTTAATGAGAAAATTCGTGAGAATATTCCAGTAGTTACAAACGTAATCCCATTGGAAGAAGCTCGGAAAAATAGTAAAATAAAAATGTATTTTGGCGATAAATACGGCGATATAGTTCGAGCTGTTGTTATAGACGACAAATACTCTGTGGAACTTTGCGGTGGAACTCACGTATCTCAAACAGGTGAAATAGCATACTTTAAAGTGAAGTCGGAAAGCTCTGTAGCATCGGGTATTCGCAGAATTGAAGCTGTTACTGGTGCTGGTTTCGATAATTATTTAGTTGAAGTTAACAATAAATTCAACCTACATATTGCTAAAGAGCAAGAACTTACTGATTTAGTAAAAAAATTAGAAAGAGAAATTTCTAAAATAAAATCTCAAAACTTGCTTCAAGATGCAGATAGTATTTTGAGCGATAGTAAAAAAATCGGTGAAGTAAATTATATTGGTAAAATATTAGAAGTTGAGAGCTTAGACCAATTAAGAGATTTTACGGATTCAATTAGAATGAAAGCAGCTACAAATACTATTATTCTAACTGCTATTAAAGTTGAAGATAAAGTACAGTTATGTGTGGCAGTAACAGACGATTTAATAAAAAAATATCAAGCTGGTAAATTAATTTCCGAAGCTGCCAAATACCTTGGCGGAGGCGGTGGTGGTAAGCCCCATTTGGCAACTGCTGGAGGCAAAGACCTTAGTAAGTTAGATGACTTGATTAATTCGGAATTTGGAAAAATAATTACATCAGTAAACTAAAATGAAAAAAACAATTTTATTATTTCTATTCATTGCAAATATATTTGCTTTAGCTCAGATGCCTTTAAGAGATGAGCCAAGTGATGTGATGAAGTATTTTAAAGGTGATTGGCTTATAATTTATAAGACAAATCCTGGAGTGGAAATTTACGAAACTCAAGGCAGAGGAGAATCGGAATGTAAGCTGATATTCAATGAACTCACTGCTGAGTTCTCTTCTAAAGTGCAAGTGCTTACTGGTTATTTTTCATGCAAGCAAATCTTCGGATTCGATAAAGCTTTGCAAACATATACTTTAACCATTGTAAATGGAGATGCACTTCCTCCAGTTATTTTAAATGGAAAATTCGACACACAAAATCACAAACTTGATTTATTCGGTTATTCTACTAATTATGACCAAACAAAAGTTAAATTTAGAATGGATGTAATCTTTGAAAGAGATGATAAATTTATTCTACATTTTTATCAGATAGAACAAGATGTAAATTTTAAACCTATTACGGAAACAAAATTATTTGAATACGCCTTCATTAGAAAATAGCAATAGAATTGAAAAATTCACCACTAAATCGGGTCTTAATTGTGTCCTTTTAAATAAACCAGATTCATTAATTTCTTCTGTTAATCTAGCTTATAAAGTTGGTTCGAAAAACGAAATTAAGGGTAAAACTGGAATAGCTCATTTGCTAGAACATTTGATGTTTGAAGGCACTAAAAATTTAGAACGAGGTTTGTTCGACAAAATGATCTCTCAGGAGGGTGGCACTAATAATGCCTATACCACTTATGATTATACTGCCTACACAATGACCTTGCCTTCCGATAAGTTAGAGTTAGCACTATGGCTCGAATCGGATAGAATGAATAATTTGAATTTAACTCAAGAAGCACTCGACAACCAAAAGAGTGTTGTGATAGAAGAAATAAAGCAAACTATACAGAATAGACCTTATGCCAAATGGAGAGAAGTCTTGGCTAAAAATGCTTTTTCTGAAAAATCATCTTATTCTTGGGAAGTAGCTGGTTCTATTGAAGATGTTGCAAATTTTGATTTAAATGATTTAGAAAAATTCTATAATACTTTCTATTCTCCTGAGAATGCTTTTTTAAGTATAGTTGGGAATATTAATATTGAAGAAACTAAAACATTAATTGAAAAATATTTTAATAATAGTAAATCCTTGGAAAAACCAAAAGTTGATTTCAATGACGAATATTTATTAAATTCAAACTATACTATAATTCCAGACGAAGTGCCACTTAATGCTGTATTTTTGGCATTCCATTCTGCTGGGTTTATTGAGGATAAAGAAGTCCATGTTGCAAATCTGTTTTGTAATTTAGCTGCTTCTGGCAAAAGTTCACCTATTCAAATTAATTTAACTCACAAAACACAGCTTGCTTCTACAGTTGGAGTATTCTTAGATAAGCGTGAGTTTGGCTCTATACTAACTTTCTATATTGTGGCTAATACCCCAGAAACTAATTGCGAAGAGCTTTATGATGCTTTAGTTAATGAGTTGAATTTGATTAAACAAAATGGTTTTTCGGAAGCAGATTTCGAGAGATCTAAGAATATGTTAATCACAAGCATTGCAATGGAATACCAAAGAGCAGCGGGCTTGGCGGATTCACTAAGTTTTTCAAATATGTTTTTTGCAGAGCCAGAGCGTGCATTTAGCATAATCGAAAACTATGAGAAAATTACTACTCAAGAAGTAGTTGATTTTATCAATAGAAAAGTGATATTTGAAGATTCAATCCGAATTGATGTAGTGAAAAATACTAATCATTAATTAATAAGTTTGAATCGCCATAGCTTAGGAAGTAATAATCTTTTTCCAATGCATGTTGATATATAGCTTTTTGGAAATCATGTCCAAGAAACGCAGCTACCAAAAGTATCAAGGTAGATTTTGGTTCGTGGAAATTAGTAATCAAATTATTAATTATATTATAATTATATCCAGGTATGATTAATAATTCTGTGTTTCCTTCAATTGTTTCTAAATTATTTTTCTCGTAGTAATTTACGACTTCATTCAAGCTATCTATTGGGCTGAGTTTATTCTCGAAATTATAATAATCCCATTGGCTCGCCAATAAATCTCCATATTTAAAATCATTTAAATATATTTTATTACCTAGCACATACAACGTTTCAAGTGTGCGGCAAGAAGTAGTACCAACAGCAGTTATAGGTTTGTTGCCGATTGATTTTGCTAGTAATCTCACTTGCTCTAAATTAATTGAAATAGATTCATTGTGCATTTTGTGACTAGCTATGTTATTATCCTTAATTGGATTGAATGTGCCAAGTCCGACATGCAAAGTTAGTTCTTCGATTAATATATTCTGCTTTTCTATTTGCTGTAATATTTCTGGTGTGAAATGCAAACCAGCCGTTGGAGCTGCAACTGAGCCCATTTCTTTTGCAAACACTGTTTGGTACCTTTGCTTATCTTTATCTTCTGCTATGCGTTTTATATATGGTGGAAGCGGAACATTGCCAACTATACTAACTACTTCCGAAAAAGTCAAATCGGCAGGCCAATCAAATTTAATTTGACAAATATTCCCTTCTTTTGTCAAAACTTTAGCAGTAAGTAAAATATCTTTATTGATTAAAAATTCCTGCCCTAATTTTACTCTGCCACCAATAAGGCATTCCCAAACTACACTTTGCTTTGCTGAAAGTGTGATTGCATTTGCAGTTGAAGGAAGTAATGGCTTGGATAAGAAAAATTCTATAAATGCACCAGTTTCTTTTTGGAAACGAATTCTTGCATTTAGTACTTTTGTTTTATTTACAAAGAGAATAGAATCTTTTGGCAAATAAGCTGATATTTCAGAAAAATTTGCATCAATAATTTTTTTGCTTTTGCTATATGCTACAAGCAAATTAGAATTGCCTCTTTCTCTTTTCGGAAAAAAAGCAATTTTTTCTTCAGGCAATTCATACTTAAAGTCATCTAAATTTATTTCAGGTATCATTTGGTCTCAAAAGCAAAGTTCAACATTTTATAAAGCAAACGAGCCGTTGTCAGGTTACAATGTTCCAGTCCTACTTTTGGAGATAGCTCCACTATATCGAAACCAATTAATTTTTTGCCTTGTTTATTTATTTCTCTAAAAATTTGAAGTGCATCGTTATAAAGAAAGCCGTCTGGCTCTGGTGTGCCAGTTGCTGGCATTATAGCTGGATCGAAATAATCTACATCGAAAGTAACATATACTTCGTCAGTCATTTTGCTTACCATTTCTGCAATCCAATCTTTACCATAAATTTCTCTTTTAATTCCAGATGCATAGTATGTACTTATGCTATGATCTTTAATCATAATGCTTTCTTCTATGCACTGAGCTCTAATTCCCACTTGAAAAATTCTATTGTTTGGGAAGAACTCAGCTACTCTTGCCATTATACAAGCGTGTGAATAGCGGCTGTCTTGATAAGTCTGACGCAAATCGCTATGAGCATCGAATTGCAACACCGACATATTAGGGAATTTGTCGAAATGTGCCGAAATTGGACCTGTCGAAATTGTATGTTCTCCACCTAATGTAACAACAAATTTACCATTTACTAAATGTGTGGCAACTTGCTGCTCCAAATAGTCAAGCATATCTTTATCAACTTTTCCTGCAAAATCAAGTTCTTCAAGAGTTGCAATTCCTTGCTCGAAGCAAAGTTCATTATCGAATTCATCATCGTAGAATTCAACAAATGCACTTGCTTCTAAAATTGCTTTTGGTCCTTCCTTTGTGCCTCCTCCATAACTCACTGTATGCTCGTAAGGAGCTGAAACTATTACTATTGCTGATTTGTCATAACTAGAATGTTCTTCTTCTATTGCTAAGAAATTAACTTCTTCTTTTAAAACTTTCATCTTTTTTCAATTTTGGTTTTATTCTAAAGTCAAAAATATAAATATTTTAATTAACAGTATTCAATTTACAAGGTTTACTTTTCCAATTATGACAGTGAATTAGTAAAAATTATCTGCAAAATACAAATGTAATTCAGTAAAAATACTTATTAAGTTGGAACAAAATAACTTTTATATTGATGGCACATAAATTGTTTAATCTTATTTGGATATTCTGTAACTAATAATAAATACAAACAATTAACTAATACAAAGGAGGCAGTGTGAAAAATAAATTTGCACTTATCTTAATATTTTTGCTTTCAATTAACTTATTGAAAGCAAATAATTTACAAATTTCCAACATATCAGCTCCAAGCAATAATCAAATTCAGTTTGATGTGCAATGGGACAATAGTTGGAATGCCAGTGCTCCATCATACAATTGGGATGCAATTTGGCTTTTCGTAAAAACTCAAGTCTGTGGGGTTGGCTCTAGCCCTTGGCAGCACAGCGATTTGCGTAATATTTCACTTGACCATACTGTAAGTGGAACTATATTGCAAATTGATGCAGTATCCGATGGAAAGGGTATTTTTCTGCGAAGAAGTACTTTAGGTGGGGGTAATATTGGTGCAACTACTGTAACACTCAAGTTTACAAGTACTTTCACACCAGCCAATACAAATTACGAAGTATTCGGAATTGAAATGGTGAATGTACCATCTGGTTCATTCACAGTGGGCGATGGCTCTAGCACAATTTCTCAATCTACTAATGCATTTGGTTCGAATAACTCTACGCCATACACTATAACTAGTGAAAATGCTATGATACAAGATCAATTGCGAAATGACCCAGCTGGCCCTGCTGCTATTACTGCACATAATGCTATTCCAGCTGCCTTCCCAAAAGGATTCGCAAGTTTCTACTCTATGAAGTATGAAATTTCTCAAAATCAATATGGCGCTTTTTTAAACAATTTGGAATACAGCCAGCAATCAAGCCGAATGGGTGTTGTACCTTCATCTACCATAGGCACAAGGATATTCAGTGCTAATGATAATAGGAATACTTTAGAAATCAAGTCTGCTGGAGTTGCCTTTTCCACACCTGCACAAGTTGGGAATGATTTGAATAGCAATGACGTTTTCGATGAAGCGACAGATGGTGGCAATATAGCTTGCAATTTCCTTTCTTGGGAAGACTTGAAGGCATATTTGGATTGGGCTGCTTTAAGACCAATGACAGAGCTTGAATACGAGAAAATTTGTCGTGGAACAAATACTCCTGTATTGGTAGAATATGCTTGGTCAAATACTACTATTAATCAAGCAACTTCCGCTTCTATTTCCAATAGTGGTGCTGCTAATGAAATTTCAACTAGCACTGCCGATGGCTTAGCTGCTTATAATGGTGGTAGTAGCACTGTGCTTGGTCCAATCAGGGTGGGTTTTGCTGCCACTGCTGCTACTAATCGTTCGGGTGCTGGTTCGGGATTCTATGGTATATTCGACCTTAGTGGCAATGTTTGGGAACAAACTTGGGGCTGCGGCTGGTATAACGGTGCGGTTAGGATAAACACTCCTACATTTACTGGTGTACTTGGCAATGGCTATATTGATGCCAGTGGTTTTGCTGATGCTGTAAATTGGGGTGGTGTTGCACTTTCAGAAGTTAGAGGTGGAAATTGGGAATATACAGCTCAGAGATGCCAAACTTCGGATAGATTCTACTTGAATTCAACCGCTGAAAATAATACCAGAGTGCGAAGAACTGGTGGTAGAGGTGTGAGATAAGTTGATAAAAGGAA
Organism: uncultured Hyphomicrobiales bacterium; assembly: GCA_964650885.1. Taxonomy (GTDB): domain Bacteria; phylum Bacteroidota; class Ignavibacteria; order Kapaibacteriales; family UBA2268; genus JAPLFM01. The sequence continues at coordinate 10,254 of CAZYXG010000024.1, forward strand.
ATATCATTGCTTTGGGGAAAGTTAATGAATTACTTTGAAAAAAATAATCATATTGGTGTTGTTAAGCTCTTTTCTTCAGCTCAAATCACAGTTTTTGGGCGGAGAAGCAGATGGTGTTTCCAATTTGCAATTGAGCAGTACAACTTGTACATTAATAAATACAAATCCATACTTGGGCGACCAAGGTAATGGATTTTCGAGAATAAGATTAACTAATTCATCTTGTACGTTAAATATTAATGTAAGTCCCTATCTCGGTGGGGAAGGGGACGGCTCTGCCAACTTAAGATTAACAAGCACAACATGCACTTTGCAATCTGCTTCTCCATTTCTCGGTGGTAATAGTGATGGTTTTGCATTTGGAATTCAAAATAATCAAGTCTGCGATTTAAAAAACATAAACCCTTATGCAGGTGGTTCTGCCGATGGCTTTAGTTCCTCTGCTACTTTTAACTCAATTTGCACTCTTGTCACTACTAATCCATTCGCAGGTGGCTCTGGCGATGGTGCAGATTACAGAATTCTAACAAATGCCACTTGCACACTCACAGCGGTCAATCCATTCCTTGGTGGAATAAATGATGGTGCTGCAAATATTAGATTAATCAGCACCACTTGTACTATTATAAATACAAACCCATTCAAAGGCGGTGTAGCCGATGGCTTTGCTAATGTTCGTTTCAGAAATGTTTCTTGCTATGTGCAGAATCCTTCACCTTTCACAGGTGGAAATGCCGATGGTTTTGCAAACATTCGATTTAATAACGATGTATGTTATGATTTGCCTCCTAAACCATTCCAAGGGGGCGTATCCGATGGTTTCACAAGCATTAGATTGAGCAATACATCTTGCACACCTGTCAATGTTAGCCCTTTCTTTGGGGGTAATTCAAGTACTTTATCGCAACAAAAATTAAGTAATTTAGTTTGCCAAGTTTTTGATGTAAATCCATTTATGGGTGGCAATTCCAATACTCAAACATTTATTATATTAAAAAATAGTGTTTGCACTGTATTTAACTCTAATCCATTCCTTGGGGGCAATGGCAGCACAGCTGTCTTTATAAAACTTACAAATTCAGTTTGTACTTACTTAAATGTGAATCCATATTTTGGTGGTTCACAACAATTAGGACAAAACAAAAGATTGGCGAACACTGTTTGTACTATTATAAATGTGAATCCATACCTTGGAGGGCAGCGAGACGGCTACGACAAGGCATCGATTGGCTGCTCTTGCTATGTGACACCTGCACCAAATTCAGCTAATACTTGCATTTGGATAGGGAATTATTCTTCCGATTGGAATTCCCAATGTAACTGGAATACTGGGTATATTCCAAATCAATATACTACTGTTATTATTCCAGCTAACAGGCCAGCCGTAACAAACTACGGCATTATTAAATGTAAGATACTTATCAATTCTGGTAAATTCTTCAACTATGGAACACTGGTAGTTCATTAGCTTTTATAAGGAAATTTCCCTAGTACTTTGTTTTCAAATATTTCTTTCGCATTTTTGAATAAAGAAAATAAACAAACAGACAAAAATGGAAAATCAATCTAACGAAGTACAGTCAAAAAAGAAAGTGATACTTTCTGGTATTCAGCCATCTGGAGTGTTATCTATAGGTCACTTAACTGGTGCATTGAAAAATTGGGTAGAGCTACAAGATGCCTACGAATGTTATTTCATGGTTGCAGATTTGCACGCTATCACTGTTCGCCAGAACCCAGCGGAACTAAGAAATCGAGTTTTGGAAACAGTCGCTATGTTTTTAGCTGCTGGTATTGACCCACAAAAAAGTTCGTTATTTATCCAGTCCCATGTCTCCCAACATGCAGAATTAGCTTGGGTTTTGAATACGTTCACTGGTATGGGCGAATGCTCTCGAATGACTCAATTCAAAGATAAATCTGCAAAAGAAGGGGATAGCAACGCTTCCGTAGGTTTGTTTGCATATCCAGTTTTAATGGCAGCCGATATATTGCTTTATCAGGCAGACCTTGTGCCAGTGGGCGAAGACCAAAAGCAACATCTGGAATTAACTCGCAATTTAGCTCAAAAGTTCAATCATAACTATTCACCTACATTCGTAGTACCCGAGCCTTATATTCCAAAAGTTGGGGCAAGAATAATGAGTTTGCAAGAACCAACAAAGAAAATGTCTAAGTCCGACGAGAACCAGTCTGCAAGTATTTTCCTTAGCGATTCAAATGAGGATATAATTAAGAAAATCAAAAGAGCTGTTACAGATTCCGATACTAATGTAGTTTTTCGAGAAGACAAGCAGGGGATTTCAAATTTGCTAACTCTTCATTCAATTGCAACTGGCAAGACAATAAAAGAGCTTGAAGTAGAATTTGCTGGCAAATCTTATGGGGATTTCAAATCAGCTGTGGCTGAATCAGTAGCAGCATATATTGCTCCAATTAGAGATAAATATTTCGATTTGCTTAAAGATAAAGAATATTTAAAAGAAGTGCTCACAGTAGGAGCAAACAAAGCAAGATACACTGCAAATAAAACTTTAAGAAAAGTTTATAAAAAAGTAGGTTTTATTGAGCTTTAATCGTGATGTTGGTGGTCGCAGCTTTCTCGATTGCAAAGGCGAATGTTATAGATATGCGAGCTGATTAAAGTAAGCGAGCCAATGTGCATAAAGACCCAATGCAAATTAGTGCCTTCTAGCAATACACCAGTCAAAAAGAATAGCCAACCTATTGCAAATAAATACTTTAGCAGTTTGCGATGGGTATGGCGAAAGCTTAAATATGCAGGAATTACAGCCAGTACCACAAAGAAATAATCCAAATCCAAACCAAATAGCTCAAAATGTAATTCTTCATTGGCATAGCCAGAAATAATGAAAAACAAAGGCACAACCAAGCAATGAATTATGCAAGCTATAGATGCAGTTATTCCAAAATAATCTGAGTTTAATTTAATCACTGTTGGCTTCATTTAAATTTATTTTTACCTTTTGTGGCAATGCTTGAAAAACTAAATTGTAAGAATCGTCAATCAATTCTTGTATTAGTTTTTCATTAAGTGAATTAGTGACGTAAACACTAATCCAATATTTTTTGTTCATGTGGTAGCCCTCTTTGATATCTTCGTAAGTCTCTTTTAGTTCAGCCACTTTTTCGGGAGTATTTTTCAAGTTCAAACGAATTGGGTCATGCTCAGCACCAAGAATAGCAAATAGTTTCCCACCCACTTTATAAACAAAAGTATCTTCGCCCCAAGGCATATCCAAAGTGCAATAAGCTTTAGATTGTAAATATATATCAAGAATTTGGAAATTCATAGACAGCAATTTAAGAAAAATTTAACAGATTAAAGAGTTTTGTGTGATGAGTTAAGAAAACACAATTTCTTGTGATAATTTTCATATTTTGCTGCAATGTTTGATAATTCAAACTTACGAACATATTAAACCTAAGAAAGTTTGAAATTATCAGAACAAAAAAAGGCAGATCATTTTTTGAATCTGCCTTTAAAAATAAAATACGAAGTAAAGATTGAGCTTACTTATTGAATCTGCTTGTGAAAGCAGAAACTGCTTTACCAACAGCACTCATAATTTGCAAAGTTTGATTTACTGGAGCCGATACTCTTTCATATACCACTCCTGCTAAGTCTTCAAACGGTTCCACCACTTGGAGTAGTTTCTTTACTCCATTTTCGGTAGTAGTTGTTAAGTTTCTTATTTCAGTGCTTGTTGCATCGTAATTATCTAAGCTTTCAGTTACACGCAATTTCATATCGTCTACTTTAGCAAGAGAAACAGAAACATCTTTTTGCAGTGAGTTCAGATTTTCAAGAGTAACATTCACATTTTTTTGTAATCCGTCAAAATCTTGAACTAATTTGTCCAAGTTTCTGCTAGCATCGGCAGATAATTTTGTAATTGCAGATATAGCATTAATTGCAAAAAAGCAAAGTATTGCTATTCCAAACATAGCAATAAATGCCATAAATTTCAATCCAACATCCATATTATTCTCCATTGCTTAATTAGCCGTTAAATTCAGATTTGAATGTGTCAACGCCAGCTTTTGCTGCATCTCTAATTGTGTCGAACTTATCTGTGAAGCTATCTTTTGTAGATTGTGCTTTTAGTTTAGCAGAGTTTAAAATAGAATCTGCATTGCTCAAAAGTTCGTCAGCTTGTTTTTTGGCAGCGTTAACTATGCCTTGTGCTTTCATTTTTCCTTCATTCATTGTGTTTTCAATTGAAGGTGTAACATCATCTGCGACTTTTTGAATGTAATCAGCAGATTTGTCGTAAGCATCTTTAGCTTTATCAGCCAATTCTTGTCTTAATTCCGACCCAGGTTTTGGGGCTAAAAGCAAAGCTGTGATAGCTCCAACTGAACCACCAATCAATGCACCAAAGACAAAACCTTTTGTGTATGAATTATTTCCGCTCATTTTTTTTTTCCTTATAAATGTTAATGTTTACCAATTTTCTTGTACATAGTTTGGTTTATTTTGTGCTTTCAAGATGTGTTCTACCACTTCTCTAATTGCACCAGCTCCGCCTTTTGCTTGGCAGATGTAATTAACCATATTTTTAATATATTGCACAGCATCGCTAGGGCAGGCAGAAAAGCCAGCCATTTCCAGTGCGTATCTGTCATTTACATCGTCTCCGATATAAGCAATCTCATCTAATGAAATATTTAATGATTCAGCCAATTTTATCATAGCTTCAGTCTTATTATTTGTGCCGCTTATAAAGTGACGAATATTCAACTTTTCCGCCCGTATTTTAATTACTGGCGAAATACTATGAGTTATGATGGCACATTCTATGCCTGATTTTTGAAGAAGCACAATACCCATACCGTCTTTGGCATCGAATCGCTTAAAATACTCGCCTTCGGAATTGTAATACATTCCCGAATCGGTCATTGTGCCATCTACATCCATAGCAAATAATTTTACTTTGATGAGCTTTTCTGTTAATTCTTTTGTAAGCAATTTTCTTAAATTGTAAACATTAGTGGAACAAAAAATTTACTTTGCAAATTAAAGCTAATGATATTCATAAATCAAAGAGATAAATCAGTTTGAAAAAATATTTTAACGTAAATTTAGCAATAATAGAAGAGCAGCAGGAAATCGCCTTGGCAGCACTTTCGGATTTACTTTTTGAAGGTATTGTCCAGGACGAAGATATGCTAATAATCACATTCGAGGAGAAAAATTTCTCCGACGAACTGATTATTCTAATGAAGTCTCTTTTAAGCGAATACGAATTAGACTACAATTTAGTTTCGATTGACTCATTAAATGATAAAAACTGGAATGAGGAATTTGAAAAAAAAGTTCCTGCTATTCACGTAAGCAAACGAATAGGCATAGCTCCCACTTGGAAATTCGATGAATTGACTGAAGATATAAAAGTAAAAATTAATCCTAAAATGTCTTTTGGAACTGGGGAACATTCTACAACACGTCTTGTGGCTCAACTAATGGAAACAACTGTTAAGCCCAATACTCATTGGATAGATGCTGGCACTGGTACTGGTATTCTTGCTATTTTGGCAATTAAACTCGGTGCGAAGTCTTGTTTTGCTTTCGATAATTATGAGTGGTCTGTAGAAAATGCAAAAGAAAATATTGAGCTAAATGAAATTGGCAATGAGATAGATTTGCAATTATTGGATATAGATGAAATTACTTTGCCAGATGCAGATGGAATTGCAGCGAACATTTTCACAAGCATGATTTTGAAAGCAATGCCTTTATTCTATGAGTCGCTAAAAAATAGAAAAGGCGAACTAATCTCTTCGGGAATACTTAAATACGATAGAGATTTGATAGTGGATAAAGCTATTGAAACTGGCTTTGAGCTAATTGAAGAACGCACAGACGATGAATGGATAGCATTTCATTTCAGAGTGAAGTAATGAAAGTTGCTTCTATTGATATAGGCACAAATACTTTATTACTCCTGATAGCTGAAGTTACAGAAAGTGGTTTAGAAATTATTGAAGATTACCATTTGATAGCTCGGCTTGGCGAAAATGTGGATAAGACTGGGGAAATTAGTACAGAAGCCATTGAAAGGGGCTGTGCCATTTTGCGAAATTATAAGCAAATAATCGATAAAGCTGAAATAGAAAATGTAGTAATAGTAGGCACATCGGCTTTACGAGATGCTAAAAATAGAGATTTGGTGTGTGCTAAGTTTGAAGAGATTATTGGTTCTCCAGTTCGAATAATTAAGGGCGAGGAAGAAGCTAACCATAGTTTTCTTGGCTCTAAGATAGACGAAAGTAATAATATTGTTATGGATATTGGCGGGGGCAGCACAGAGTTTGTGTCTGGTTCTAGTAGCAAAATCAATTTCAGGCGTAGTTTGGATATAGGTGCTGTGCGATTGACAGAAAGATTCCTAAAAGGTGCTGGCTCTCAAGCTGAACAAATTGAAGAATTGAATAAGTTTTTGAGTGATGAATTGGCAAAGCTAAATAAAGATGAGCTGAAAGGGGAGATAGTCGCTGTAGCTGGCACTCCAACTTCACTTGCACAAATGAATTTGGGCTTGAAAAATTATGATTATACATTAATCCATAAGTATAGATTTAGCTTGGTGGATTTGAAAAAGAATATAGAGATTTTGATCAATACACCAAAAGAGGATTTGATTTCAAAATACCATATTCATCCGAATAGGGCTGATATATTACTAGCAGGTTCGCTAATTCTGCAAAAATTTGTGGAGTATATGCAGCGGGAAGATTTTATTGTGAGTTGCCATGGACTTAGGTTTGGCGTTGTTTTAGATTATTTTCAATCATTAAAAAGGTTACATTAAATGTTAAAGAAATTATTATTAGTGCTTTCAATTGTGATATTGGTAAGCTCTTGTTCGAAAAATGAATCGAATGTAAAAAGCATACAAGTTACATTGGAAAACTTAGCAGAAGTGGCTGAGAAAGTGAAAAATGACCAATCAATCACAAAAGAAGAAGTGGATTTGCTAAATACTTCAATTAGTTATTATGCACCGCTTAAAGATTCGTTAAAAAATAAAACAGTTGGCGATTTGATTTCAACTGAACGCACTAGACAAAACGAAATTGCTCGTGAATCTCTTTCAAATAATTTAAATAGAATTGAATTTACTGGCTCGGTTGCCGTGGCTTTCGATAATATGGAAAAAGTGCAAGAAGCTGGCAAAGATATGTTAGTGGCAACTTACAGATTCCAAAATACTTCAAAATCGGATATCAAATTGCTGAAAGGATTTTTGGACTTTTTCAATCAACAAGGCGTGATTGTGAAAAGATATGAAATTATAATTGACAAAGATATCCCAGCTGGAAAGATTCTAACTGTTCGCTATCCTTATGGCTATGATGAAAATAATGAAAGAGATAGACTAATAGTTTCTAATTGGAAGGATTACCCAAGAGTTTGGAAACCAACATTAGCTGAATTCAAAAATGGCAAAAAATTGGCTATGAAACAGAATTAAATTTTTTGATAAGATTCTCTAAAATATTAAAACTCCAACTGCATATATGATATGACCCCAAAAAGTTGGAGTTTTTTTAATTTATAGGATAGCTAAAAACTAAGCTCATTCCATTTGTTTGAGGATTGTAGTTTAAACCAATGTTATCTTTCACATCGAAATCATAAAGGTGGGCTCCAACATAAGCATCTACCATTGAAAGTCCATATACAACAATAAAATACATCAAAAGTCTATCTCTATTGTCTCTATAGAATTCTTTTCTTTGCTTAGCTAAACTAAGTTGATAGCTATTGCCTGTATAAAGAGGTAGTTGATTGAATTCGCCATTGCCAGATTCCACTTGCTGTTTTTCTGCGGGATTGATTAAGCTTAAAGCTAAATCTCTATTCTCAATAAATTTTGTGTTGTTTATTACTATGAATGCACCCATAGTGGCTGCCACTCCAAAAAATAATGGTGCTTTTATATAGCTTTCCACATAGAGCTGCCCGCCACCAGGAATAATTGAATAGAGCAATGCTGTGGTGGGCGATTTCTTCATCACAAATGTAGTAGTGTCTATATAATCACTTTTCAATGTATCTGTTTGGCTAAATAAATTTAGCTTAGTGCAGATTAGAATTACACAAAAAAATATGATTTTACTTAACAGCAATTGCTTCAATCTCCACAAGAGCTTTCAATGGAAGTTCAACCACTCCGAAAGTAGCACGAGCTGGTTTGCTTTCTCCAAAGAATTTGCCATAAACTTCGTTGAATTTCGTGAAGTTTGCCATATCGGAAAGCAAGCAAGTTGTTTTCACTACATTATCTAAAGTCAATCCTTGCGATTTTAAAATGCCTTCAAGATTTTTAATAGTTTGTTCGGTTTGCGATTCTATATCAGTGCCGACCAATTGTCTGTCCAAATTAAGAGAGATTTGTCCAGAGATAAAAATTGTTTCACCCATGCAACTAACTGCTTGTGAATATGCTCCAATTGGAGTGGGAGCAAGATTTGTTTCTATTATTCTTTTCATTATTTTTTCAAATTAATTAATTTGTTCCTGCCAATAATAGCAGCTCCTAAAATTCCAGCATCAGCCAAATGTTTGGCTTTATGAATAGAATAATCGCTAGATAAAGATGGCAATAATCTGCGAGCCAAATGATTATTGAGTGTATCATAGAATACATCGCAAACATTGGATATGCCTCCGCCGATTACGAAATAGTTTATATCAAGCAGATTTGCAGCTGAAGCCATACCAGCAGCAAGTGCTTCTGCAACATTTTTTAGAACGTCAATAGCCTTTTCATCTCCCTTTTCAGCAAGAGCAGATATATCTGATACATCTAAATTTGAATTTTGTTGCGATTTATCTTTGTAGAGTTTCATAATGGCGGCACGAGAAGTAAAGTTCTCTAAAATACCTTGCCTGAAAGTGCGGTTATCTTTTGCATTATGTTGATTTTTGTCTATCACCAAATGCCCAATTTCGCCAGCACCTCCATTTTTTCCTTTCAGTATGTGACCTTCCGAAAAAATAGCCCCACCAGTTCCAGTGCCAAGTGTGATATAGATAAAATCATCAATAAACACAGCTTCGCCAGCTTCCGATTCGGCAATTGCAGCCACATTGGCATCGTTATCCACATCGAAAGTTAGATTGGTAATATTATTAATTTCTTCAATTATATTGAAGTTTTCAAAAAAAGGAATGTTTGGTGCTGTAAAAACCCAGCCATTCTTTCGAACTACGCTTGGGAATCCAACTCCAATAGATTTAATTTTGAATTTATCTTCCAGTTCCACAAGTTTGCTTCTAAGCTTTATGAAGAATTGCGGAAGAGTATGAATAGTTTCAATTGAAAAACTATCCCTTTGCTGAAGTTCAAAACTTTCATTATAAACACCAAATTTGGCGGTTGTTCCGCCAATATCAATTCCTAAGTGCATTTGATTTATTTACCTATTTGTTGTGTCTTTTAAAGCAGAATCTGGCAGAACAAAAAATATTTGTTCATTTGGCTTAATCATGCCGTATTTTTCTCTAGCAACTTTTTCAATCTCTAAAGTATCGTATTTCATAGCATTAACTTCATTTTTCATTGAATCTTTGCTATGCTGAATTTGCTTGATTTCTTCAATAAGTTTGCGTTTTTCATATTCCAAACTTAGCCATTTGAGCAGCCCAAAGTCAGTGAAAGTGATAAGTATAGCAATGGTTACTAAAAGAATAGAGCCAACTATCCAGTGCCTTAATTTTGAATTTTCGTGTAACTTTTCGTATTCTATTTTCATTATTTAGAATTATTGATAGAATACAAATTTAAACCCTTATTTCGTCATTTCAAATATTATTAAGGATATAGGAATAAATTTTTATAAATTATTTCTTATATTTGTTTGGTAACGTTGTTTTATTTGGATAAAATTTTTCTTAACAATGAAAATTGTAGAATGCCCACGCGATGCAATGCAGGGATTGCACGACTTTATACCAACACAAAAGAAAGCTGAATATTTGAATATTTTGCTTGGTGTTGGGTTTGATACGCTTGATTTTGGTAGCTTTGTAAGCCCAAAAATTATTCCGCAGCTACGTGATACTGCGGAACTTATAGGATATTTGAATTTAACCAATACAAAAACAAAGTTGCTATCTATAGTAGCAAATTTGAGAGGTGCCGAAGATGCTTGTCGCTTCGATGAGATTCAATATTTAGGTTTTCCGTTTTCTGTTTCCGAAACTTTTCAACAGCGAAATACTAATTCTAGCATAGATGAGTCGCTAAAAAGAGTAGAAGAAATAAATAATCTTTGTATTAGCTTTAATAAAGAGTTAGTAGTTTATTTGTCTATGGCTTTTGGTAATCCTTATAACGACCCTTGGGATATAGATATTATAGCAAAACGCACAGAGCAATTAGCTGATATTGGAATAAAAACAATTTCTTTTGCTGACACTATTGGAGTGTCTAATCCAGAAAATATTGAATATGTTTTTAAGAATATAGTGCCTGATTTTAGTTTTGTTGAGTTTGGAGCTCATTTGCACACCCACCCCGACAAGTGGAAAGAGAAAGTGGAAGCTGCTTTCAAGAGCGGTTGCCTTCGATTCGATGGTGCAATTAAAGGATTTGGCGGTTGCCCAATGGCTAGCGATGATTTAGTTGGCAATATGCCAACTGAAAATATGATTGATTATTTCGTAGAAAAAGAGATAGATTTGGATATTGACTTCGATCAATTAGAAGAATCTATAGAATTTGCAAATCAAGTATTCCCATTATGAAAATAAAAACACTTAATCTTTTTACAAATGTATTGGATACACAGAAAGAATTTTATTCCGAGGTGTTAGGATTGGAATTGCTCGATGTGAATAAAGCATATTTCACTGTGCGAATTGGCGAAACTATGCTGAAATTCCAAAACAGACAAAAGGAAATACCAAGCAGATACCACTTTGCTATAAACATTCCTTCAAATCAAATAGCAGAAGCAAAAGCTTGGCTTGAGGAACACGTTTTTCTGATGTTGGACCCAAAGACTGCCGACGAAATATTTACTTCTTCTGGACTAAATGCTAAAAGTATCTATTTCTATGATATTGCTGGGAATATAATTGAGTTAATTGCTAGAGAAGGGCTTGAAAATTCAAGCGAAGGATTTTCTTTAGAATCGCTCAAATGTATATCTGAAATTGGAATTCCTAGCGGTAATTTGCAAAACGTGAGTGAATTATTGCAATCGAAACTAAACTTTGATATTTTCAATAAAGAGAGCGAAGAACTTTTCTCTTTTGGAGATAGCGAAGGAGCTTTTGTATTAATCAAAGAGAAAAACCTTTGGTATCCAACTCCGTTTGAAAGCGAAGGCCATCCATTTTCTTGTTTAATAGAAACTCAAAATGGGGATTACAACTTGATTTATAATGGCAAAAAGTTGGTGTTAGCTTGAATTTCTTCATAATTGTTTGTTTGATTTTCTTTTCAAAGTTTGCTTTTGCTCAAGATATGTCAACTCTTGTTCAAAAAAAACAAGCCAAGAAAGAAAGCAAATTGAAAGTAACTTTACAATATCAATCGTTTAGTTCGGGAGGTTACTATAATTCTGATGGAAGTATCATTATAGAAAACCCAAGAATGTTTTATACTTATGATACCCTTGGTGTTAAGAAAGATTCAATTCAAGGAAAATATACTTTTGATAACAATTGGGCAATTTACGAAATTGGAGCTGAGTACCAATTGGATTCTAATTTATCATTTGATGCACAGATACCCATTTACCATAGAACATTTAAAGAACAAGAATCTTATAAACGTAATGTAATTGGCAATAACGGTCAAATTCAGTACGTAGAAGATGTGAAATTACAGACAAGCCCACAATTTAGTAGATTGGATTTGTATGCATTGCGATTGAATACAAAATTTGTGCTAAGCGATAACCGATTGAAATCGAGTTTGAGAATGGGAGTGACTATTCCATTTGGTGGCGAATCGGGAACGGAATTAACTGCTAGCAATCCATTTTTGAATGATGGCTTTACATCTTTTTATGTTCAGAGTCATCTACATTATTATCTCTTCAGCGACATTGGCTTGGCTACTGGATTTGGCTATACAATGAATGGCGAAAACATTAGTAACTACTACAATGCAGAAATTGCAATTACCTACAACAAAGTTGAAAGCTCTTCTTTAATGGCTTTTGCTAAATGGCAAGCACCAACTTCTCAAAATACTTTAACAAACTTCAATGTCAGGGAATTTCCCAATCAGGAGCAATTCATTTCGGCTGGGGTAGGCTTCAATTTTAAACAAAAAGGAAAGTTTACCGTCGATGTACTTTACCAGCATAGAATTAGTGGAAAAAATACGTGGAACTACGGACTTTTTTCAGTTTTATTTGGTTTATATTTGTAATATGCTTATTTTGAAGTAAGTTAAAATGTTGTTAACATATCCGAAGAAAAATAACAACACTAAAAACTGAGAATTTCATTGCAAATATTTTGTTTCAATACTGAGGTATTTCCATATAATAAATCCAATTTCAATATTTCAAATCGCAAAGTATCTTTTCTCATTATCTTTACTTTTATCAGTAAATTCAACTAATAACTTAGTTAATTCAGATAAGTATGCATTTCCGAAATTAAATCAAACTATTATTGAGCAAGATACACTTGTGCCAGATATCACATTCGATGATGATATCGATTATTTCAAATCTGAAGGCAAAGCTTCTTATTACGCTAAAAAATTTAATGGAAGAAAAACTGCAAGCGGAGAAAGATTTAGTAATAAAGATTTTACAGCAGCACATAAAACTTTACCATTTGGAACGATACTAAGAATTAGAAACACCTCAAACAATAACACAACTTTTGTTAGAATCAACGACAGAGGTCCATTCAATAAGCATCGTTTGGTGGATATTTCGAAAAGAGTAGCAGAAGTTTTGAATTTCGATGGTGTAGGTAAAGTGGAAATAGATGGAGTCTTGCTAAAGAAACTACCTAAAACACTTGCCGAATCGGACAATAACTTTAATGATTTATTCTTGGGTTATTCTTACGATAAAGAATTAATCAAGACCCATAGAAGCTTTATTGCAGTAATTGAAAGCACAAGCAATTTCTCTAAAGCTGTGATAGCAATGGATAGAGAAGAAAATAAAGAAAATTTATATCTATTCACAAAATCAAGCAAATGCCCAAATTGCGACATTGAATACATAGTGGGCAGACTAAATATGAAGAAAGAAAAAACGAGTTCTGAACAAAATTCTGCTTATCGCCACTAAGACATTTCAAAAATATTCAAATTATTAACAATTTTATACAAATTAATTGGTAATATCTTTTTAATTTGAGTTTCAATTTGTTTCAAAAAAAATAAAGGATTATCCGTGAAAAGATATTTCTATTCCTTAGCGTTATTAATTCTTGGCTCTTTGTTGCTACAGAATTTCCAGTGTGCATCGCCAGAGCTTCAAACTGCTCAAATGGCATTTAACAAAAAAGATTATAAAAAAACTGAAGAAAACTTAGATAAAGAGTTGAAAAGCAACCCTAATAGTGAAGGTGGCTTACTCTTGCTTTCTAAATTGAAATTAGAGCAAAGAGATATTCCTTCGGCTACTAAAGCTTTAAAAAAATTAGAACCAAAATTGGCTCAACAAAGCAAAGAATTTAAAAATGATTTTGCTAGACAGAATTATATGGTTTGGAGTAAATGTTTTGAGTATGGTCAATATTATTTCGAAGCATACAAAGAAAAAAAAGATATGATTTATCTTGATTCTGCTTTGGCAGTTTATAATGCAGGCAGTGAAATACGCCCACAAATAATTGACTTTTACTCGGCGAAAGCAACTATATTGGAAAGAAAAGGCGACACAACTGGTGCTGTCAATACATTACTTGCTTGCTCGCAAGCTATGACAAATGAATATGATTATTTAGTCAAAAATAACGTAACAATTAATATGACTAACTTGCAATGTGCTGAAAAATTAGGTAAAGCTGTGAAAAGCAAAACTGATTCATTGCGAAATGGGGACGTCCAGCAAGTTGATAGATATTTAGTAGATGGTAAAGATGTGTTTATGTTCTACTATAAATCAAAACCAAAATCGAAAGATGTAAAAGATGAAACAAAAATGTTGTTTTCAGGTTTGAGATTCGATCCTCCAAAAGATTGGTTAGATGATGAAAGATCAATACCTTCAATTTTTGAAATAGATCCATACATTAGACTTGCTGAATATTACTTTAGCAAAAAAGATTATGATAATGCAATGCTTTATTTGCAAAAAATTCAAAAAATAGATCCAGATAATACAGAAGTAAATAAGTCAATTACAGCTATTTACCAAATGACAGGCAAAACAGATGTTGCTATTAAAACGCTAGAAGAAAATATGCAGAAATACCCAGAGAATAAAACTTATTACTCTGTTTATGCTGACTATAAAGCAAAAGATGGCAAATACGACGAAGCAATCGAATACTATGCAAAGTCATTGAAAATAGACCCAGAGTATCCAATAGCTCTTTATAACACAGCTTCATCATATAAAAACAAAGCTTTGGCAGTAGAAAAAGACGAAATTGAATTAGAAGAAAAGAATAAAGACTACGTTAGAAAAGTAACGAAGTATTTCCCAATTTTGAAAACATCTGCTGAATATTTTGAAAAAGTAACTCAAACTACTTTATATAAAGATGATTTGGGGGCTTTATCTGAATTGGTAAATATTTACCAAGTAGTGGAAGATAAAGATAAATTGAAAGAAACAATCGAAAGATTGGAAAGTTTGGAATACTCAGTACCATCTGAATTGAAAGTGAAATATTTCACAATTTTACTTAATATTTATGGCTCAGTGCTTAAAGATGAAGCTAAAACAAAAGAAGTTGATGCAAAATTAAAAGAGTTAGAATAATAATTTAGGAAAACAATGAGCAACCAAGAAATGAATGAAGAAAACAACCAAACACAAATGAATATTGAAATTGAATTAAGCCCAGAACTTGCTGAAGGCGTTTATTCAAACTTAGCGATTATACATCACTCACAAGCAGAGTTTGTGGTTGATTTCACTAGAATACTTCCAGGAGTTCGCAAAGCGAAAGTTCAATCTCGAGTAGTGATGACTCCACAACATTTGAAATTATTCCTTATGGCATTGGCAGACAACGTAAATAAGTATGAAGCTCAGAACGGTGAGATTAAACTTGACAATGGAAATGCGAACAGTTTTGGTTTTATGGATAGTAATTCAACAATCAATTAATTTAAAGCCACTTTCGAGTGGCTTTTTTTTGGATTTCAACGATATTATTTCAACGAAAGATTATGTCTGCAAAATATGTATTGATACTGCACACACACTTGCCTTGGGTGTTAAGCCACGGCAATTGGCCCCACGGCGAAGATTGGCTAATGGAAGCTATAGCGGAATGCTATGTGCCTCTCTTGGACTCTATGAATAAGTTAATTGACGAGGGAATTAGTCCACAAATAACTTTGGATATATCGCCAGTGCTTTGCGAGCAATTAGCAGACACTCAAACTCCAGCAAAATTTTTGCAATATTGCAAAGAGAAAATTGCTTCTGCCAAAGCAGACACAGTCAGATTCAAAGTAAATGGTGAAGATTTACATAAAGTATATTTATCGGAATGGTGGGCAGATTGGTATCAAAAAATAGCTGATTCATTCGTTGAAAAGCATAGTTCATCTGTAATAAATTCCTTAAAGCAATTACAAGATAATGGTCATATAGAGATTATGACTTGTGGAGCTACTCACGGCTATTTGCCATTATTGGGATTTGATGCAAGTGATTATTTGCAAATTCGCACAGCAGTTGAAAACTATATTAAACACTTCGGCAAAGCTCCTAGAGGAATTTGGTTGCCCGAGTGTGCATATCGCCCTGCATATAATTGGAAATCTGAAATTCCAGTAGCTCCTTTCAATCAGTACAAGCTAAGAAAAGGAGTAGAAGAAATTCTTGCAGAACATAATTTGGAATATTTCGTTACAGATGAGAATTTACTTGAAGGTTCAAATTTTTTAGGTTGGTATGGCAATAAAGAAAAAACTTATTTTGTTGACAAAGACCATCATAAACATAATTTCAATCCAAGCCCATTTAAACTATTCAATGTGGCATCGAATAAGCAAACTGTTGATAAAACAGCTGCTATTTTCACTCGCAGCAATGATTTATCGCTGAAAGTATGGAGTGGAGAAATTGGGTATCCGGGAGAGCCAGCTTATTTAGATTTCCATAAAAAGCAAGATACATCAATGCTTCGCTATTGGCGAGTTACAGATGTGAAAGCCGATATGCAATATAAAGATTTGTATCATCCAGATTGGGTGGAAGAAAAAACTAATTTGCAAACAAATCATTATATCAAGCAATTAGAAACAGCTGCTTATGATTACGAAAAAGTAACAGGGGAGCAAGCAATTATTTGCACTCCATTCGATACCGAACTCTTCGGACATTGGTGGTTTGAAGGGGTGATGTTTATCGAACATTTGCTGAGAGGATTGCACCACTCTCCAGCTATACATTCCACTAAAGCTGGATTGGCATTGGATCAAGTTAAACCAATGGAAATTATTTCACTACCAGAGGGCTCTTGGGGCGAAAATAACAATCACGATGTCTGGTCGAACCCAAGCAATTATTGGACTTGGGAACAAATTTATAATTGTGAGCTTAGGTTTAGCAAGTTGATTTTTGCTACTGGAACACAATTAGAAAACAAATTGCTTGAGAGAGTTCTCTTGCAAACGATGCGTGAGCTTATGCTACTACATTCTTCCGATTGGCAATTTTTAATTTCGAATGAATCTGCAATAGATTATGCTTCAATGAGGTTTAACTATCATTTGTCGGACTTTAACCGATTGGCATTGCTGGCAGAAAAGTTAGAAGCAAACGCAATTGCTGATACTACTGAATTGAATTATTTGGTAGAGTGCGAGAAAAGAAATTCTATTTTCCCTGAATTAAAATTAAATTGGTGGAGAAGTTGAGGTATGGCAGAACAGTCTAATAGAGATAAGGGAACGATTGGCGAAGATTTCGCAGTTGATTATCTTGAAAAACTAGGATACTTTATTGTAAAGAGAAATTTCACTTTCGGCAAATTGGGCGAGATTGATATAATCGCAGAAATTAATAAAGTATTAGTATTCGTGGAAGTAAGGTCAAAGTTTTACTATGACACCCCCGACCCAATAAATTCTATTGGGTTTGGCAAACGCACTAAGCTTCGAAAAGCAGCTGAGGGCTATCTATTTATTAATAAAATTCAAGATAAGGAAATGCGATTTGATGTAATAATACTTGATTTTTCGCAAAAGCCAACCCAAGTTACTCATATCGAAAATGCAATGTAGCTTAGAGAAGCAATTCTCTAATTTTCAAATACATTGTGGTGAGCGAAACATTCGCTGCTACATTTCGATTAATCCTACGTTGTGCAGTTTCGACTTGCTCAATAATAGATGCTACGTTTTCAACTTTAAATTTGGTAGAAAATACTTTTAAAACTTCGAGTTTATCTTGAAATTTCAGTCCTTCTTCTATCCCACTATATTTTAGTTTATAGGCATCGGAAAACCAAAGTACAATTAAATCCAAGAAAATCATTAGCTTATAATAAGGCAGTTTAGCTATTTCATCTATTCGCTGAATTAGCTCCACTCTATAATTTCTTTGGCGAAGCAAACAGCGAAGTGCTTCAATCATATTGTTTCTAAATTCCATAAAATCTTCATCTATGAAATCGAGAGCTTTAGTTATTGAACCATCGGATAGGTTTGCAATTATTTTTGAGTAATTGGAATCAATCCCTTGCACTTTTTCGAGATAATCCCCCACGAAATTTGACTCTAAATCTTTGAAATGTAGAGCTTGACAGCGAGAAATTATTGTTGGCAATAGCATATCAAATCTAGATGTTACGCAAATTATTGTTGTGTTTTCGCTTGGTTCTTCTAGAGTTTTAAGAAATGCATTTGAAGCTTCTGTGTTGAATTTATCAGCTTCCAAAATTATTAAGAATTTTCTGTATTTATTGGAATGTGATAAGGAAAGTTTCTTTTTCACATCACGAATGCTAACAACTTTAATCAATTTTGAGTCTAAATAATCAATCTTATGATAGTAATCTTCGGATTTTGCTTTAAACTCATTTTGAAAATGAAGCATTTCCTCTTCTTTAAGCACACCAACACCAGCATTATTTTCTTTTACAGGCGAAGGATATACGAAAATTATGTTATTTGACTTAAAACCTTCGAATTGTTTACAATTTATACACTCATCGCAAGCAGAAATTTGGCTTTGCGATACTAATAAAGGTTGCATACAATTAGTTGTTTTGGCGAATTCTATTGCTGTGCCTACTTTTCCGATACCTTCTTTCCCATAGAAAATATAGGAACTTGAGATTCTATTCTCAAGAATTGCCTTTTGCAAAAGCTCTTTTATACCTGTTTGATTGTAAATCTTATTCCACGACATAAGTTTTAAGTTTTTTTATTAAAAAGTAAGTAGTAATTTTGTAATCTATACAATTTTTTTTTAAAAATGAGAATTACTATGGCGACTAAAGTTGCAAGCGGAAAATCTAAAGTTGCAAATGCTAACATTTCTAAAACAGTTAAAAAAACTAATACTCTTCCACATCAGGAACTTAATTTAAGTAAAGATGATTTGATGCAAGCTTTGAAGCTGATGATGACATCTAGATTTACAGACGAAAAACACTTAACATTGGTGAAACAAGGTAAGTCATTCTTCCATATTGGTGGCTCTGGACACGAATGTATCCAAGTTGCTATGGGTTTGACTATGGAAGAGCGTGACTGGGGTTGGACTTACTATCGTGATATGGCTTTTTCATACTCACGTGGTATGACTACAAGAGATTACTTTATGTTGGCTTTTGCTAAAAAAGATTGCCCTTCGACTGGTGGACGACAAATGCCTGGTCACTTTGGGAACCCAGCACTTAATTTACCAACTCAATCTTCTTCTACGGGAACTCAATTCTTGAATGCTACTGGTTGTGCTTTGGCTGCTAAAAAAGGCGGCACAGACGATGTAACTTATGTGGCTTCTGGAGATGGTACTACTTCGCAAGGGGAATTTTATGAATCAGTTAACTGGGCAAATAGAGAATTATTGCCAATAGTATTCTGTATTCAGGATAATGGTTTTGCTATTTCTGTTTTGAGAAAAGACCAATCAATGGGAACTTCTGTTTCTGATGGTTTTACTAATTATGTAAATTTGAAAAAAATCCATATTGATGGAACTGATTATTTTGAGTCAATAAGAGCTTCAAGAGAAGCTGTAGAACATATGCGTTCTGGAAAAGGGCCTGTATTGCTGCATGCCGATGTGGAAAGATTATTGCCTCACTCTTCGAGCGATGATCATAAAAAATATCGTACAGCTGAAGATTTGGCTAACGCTATCGAGCAAAGAGACTGTATCAAAATTTTGAAAGATTATCTTTTGAAAAATAAAATTGCTAATCAAGCTGAATTTGATAGTTTATGGGATGCTGTAAAACAAGATATTCACGCTGCGGCTGATTGGGCTTGGGAACAAGAAGATCCAATTGCAGAAGAATCATTGATGCATGTTTTCGCTGACGAATCTACTCGTAACTTGCCTTATGCGGCTAACGAACCTACAACTGGTCCAGAAGCAGTATTAGTAGATGCGATAAACCATGCACTTAAAGAAGAAATGGCTATTAATCCGAAAATGATTATTTTCGGAGAAGACATTGCAGATCCCAAAGGTGGCGTATTCACTGCAACTCGTGGCGTTTCAGATCAGTTTGGAGAAGAAAGAGTATTCAATTCACCACTTGCCGAAGCATCTATAGTGGGAGTGGCACTTGGTTTGGCTGTTCGAGGCTTCAAACCAGTAATTGAAATTCAATTTGGCGATTACATTTGGCCTGCATTTATGCAGTATAAAAATGAAATTTCTACAATGCGTTACCGCTCAAATGGTGGATTCTCATCTGCTGTTGTAACTCGTGTGGCAGTTGGTGGATATATTCACGGTGGACTTTGCCACTCACAAAATATTGAATCAATTTTCTCGCACATACCTGGGATTTTGATTGCTTACCCTAGCAATGCAATGGATGCAAAAGGCTTATTGAAAACTGCTTGCCGTTTGCAAGATCCAGTTTTATTCCTTGAGCATAAAGGTATGTACCGATTGCCATTCGCAAAAACTATTGAGCCAGATGATAATTATTTGCTACCTTTTGGTAAGGGTAAAGTGGTTCGTACTGGTACTGATGCCACTATCGTTACTTATGGTATGGGAGTGAAAGACTCTTTGAATGCTGCAAAACGTATTGAAAAAGACTTAGGCAAAAATGTAGAAATCATTGATTTGCGTACGATTGTGCCTTGGGATAGAGAATTAGTATTCGAGTCTATCAAGAAAACAAACCGTGCATTAATTGTGCATGAAGACACTTTGCAAACTGGCTTCGGTGCTGAAATTGTGGCAAACATAGCAGACGAAACATTCCGCTATTTGGACGCACCAATTCGCAGACTTTGTGCTAAAAACACTCACATTCCATATCATCCGAACTTTGAGGACGATGTGTTACCGAGTGAAAACAAAGTATATGACGAATTAGTATCGCTTCTAAACTTCTAAGAATAATAGAAAAACTTAAGCCCCAAAGAAATTTGGGGCTTTTTTTTTGTATATAAGAAACATATAGTTAAATTGCTATTCATAAAAATAAACTAATCAAAATTAAAAGATTAAGAACTTAGTTGATGTTTTGCAAAATAAAAGTGCTTTTGCTTAAGAATTTTTCAAATCAGTTACTTTCATTAAAAATGTGAAAGTTATTCAATCAAATGAAATTACTAATCCATTAATTTTGAAAAGTATAGAAGATTATGAACAAGGCAAAACCAACCCAACTCCAATGAGTTTGTCGGAATTAAAAGCTAAGATTCCAATTTTTTAACAATTCAACAAAAAAAATGAAGTTAATAAAAACAACTATATTGTACTTATTGTCAGTATTAACAATGTATAATATCATGTATTCCGATAACATAAAATTTCAATTTGTTGAAAAAAGTTATGGCTCATACAATTCAAATAGCTCAATAAAAGATGGAAAAATATTAGGAACTGATATTGATCATTCTGTAATTGATACAGCGTTTATAATCGAAAATACAGAGAAAATAAAAGCTAAATTAGGAACAGAGTTTGGTGTCGAATATTTGTTAAGTAGTAAATCAAATGAAATATTACCATTAGATATAGAATGGATATTTCCAAAAGAAATGATAGACCCTGCAAACAATAAAAAAATTAAATTCATTAAGTATAGAATTTATTTGCCAACTAATTTTGTAAATAATGGAAATTATTCCTTAGAAAAAGAATTTGAGATTATCAAAGGTGAATGGGTTCTAAATATCTATTATGAAGATAAGGTCATTTATAATAGAAAATTTATTTTAGATTGACGTTCTTTCACAAATGAATGTTAAAAATATCATAGAAATCATAAAGCATAATTTCAACTACTACCACCTCATAAAAAAAGGAGGATTGAAATAAATCAATCCTCCTTAGTCAAAATACTCACAACATAAAATTAGCGAAGTTTCATATTATAAGTTTTACCATTCACTGTGCAAGTTGAATTTTTATTACAACCTTTTGTATTTTGTGGGTCGTAATTAATTACCAAAGTTTTACCTTTGTCATTTTGAATTGTTAAAATTCCAGCTGAGAAATCTTTTTGTTTGCAACTAACTCTTTTGATCAAAGGATTTAAATTATCAATAGTTGCAGTGTATTTCACCCCTTCACTATTTGTTCCAGTTGAACCACCAAGAATAGAAAATTCGTCATCGGAAGTAGTATTTTTAGTGCTGTAACCTTTAGTTTGAGTGATTGTATGATTTGAAGCCCAACTAATTGTACCTTTTGGAGTAATCATAGTAGCATCTTCTACAAGCACTATAAATGAAGTTGTTGAAAATATAGTAACTGTTTTTTTGCCAGTTACTTTCAAATCCTGCACATAATAATCCTTTAAAGTGACTTCAATGATAGAGCCTATTGATTTCCAAGTGCCAGTATAGTTAATCATAATTTTACCTCGACGCATTAAGCCATCGCTGCAAAGGCAGTTCTGATTGCCATAATCAATTGTGATTTCATTTTTAGTGGTGTCGTTATCAACTGTAGCACATATTGGAAGTAAGTCACATTTTTCATTTTTTCCTGCAATACTATTTGATTTTCTATTTGCTGCTGTTTCATTTGAAACATCGCCTTGGGCACTTGCCGTGGCGAACAGCACAGAGAATTCTCCATCAATTAGTGCATTATCTTCCGATGAAGTAATGTTTTCGGTGGTAACTGGGTCTGTTGCATTTGAACAGCCGATAAAAAAGATTGAGCAAGCAAAACTTAATGCCCAAAGAGATCGAATTAGAGTTTTCATTATATTCCTTGTAATAATTAATGTTGGTACAAAAATATAGCTTTAAGAATAGCATAGTATTACATTATTATTGATTTAATCAATATAATTTTGTGTAAAAAGATATAATTTACACAATTATTGAGAAAAGTTATATAATTGCAAGTAATTGAAAATAAAAGTAGTTAGCGTAAAATGAAATCTGAATATATACGTCAGCAAATTATTGGAAGAACTTATATTATTTTTGTTAATAATTGCATTTTTTCAAAATAATATTAACTTCATTATTTAAGGTATCAATGAAAAAAATTATAATAATTTTAATAGCAGTTATAGCAATTGCCCCTACGTTATTTTCTCAGAATAATTTCATATTAGGTGCCGGTTTGGGTGTATCCTATGGGGCTAACGAAGCTCCAGTACGAGATGTAAACGGTGCATTTAGAATTAATGCTGTACTGACGAATGCATTCGGTTCGTTCCTTTCGCCTGAAATTGGCTTAAGCTATCAAAAAATTAGTTCTGAATCTGTAAGTAGTTTTTCGTCTGCTATTTATAAAATTGATTTTGGTTTAAGATGGTATATGTTTCAATTGGGTGATTTCAAACCTTATTTATATGCAGGGCTTGGCTATGGAGCTTATAATAGTAAATATAATTATTGGGATGCAGAATTTACTACTTTAGATGGATTGAAAGAAGATATTAATAATGGAACTAATTACGTTAGTAGAGGTGTAGAACCAAATTGGACTCCTGATTATGCCAACGAGAGAAATAGAGTGCTTGCCGAAGCTGGCGGAAGAGATGCCTTTTATAAGAATGGCAATAGAAAAACTCTTAATGGATCTATTTCTGGAAGCACATTGATAATCCCAATTGGTGGTGGTATCACTTATCAATTAACAAGAGATTGGAATTTTACTTTCTCCTTATATCAGAATTTTACTACAACAGATTTGCTAAACCCATACTTAGATGGAGTTAATGATTCATATTGGGCAGGGCAAATGACTGTCAATTATAATTTTGGTAATATATTCGACAATACCAATAATTACGATCAATTGGCTTATGAAAATTTTGAAGTTGGTACTACTTTGAATCTTCATACTATAACTTTTGAGGAAAACAGTAGCGATTTGGATAGAGAATCCGTCCGATCGTTGAATAGATTATTGAAAACTATGAACGCCAATAAACAAATTGAAGTTAAGTTGGAAGGACACACAGACAACACTGGCGATGCGGCTACTAATATGTCATTATCGCTTGAAAGAGCAATTGCAGTAAAAAATTGGTTAGTTAATCACGACGTGTCAGCAAATAGAATTACTACTGCTGGTTATGGCGATACTAAACCAATAATGCCAAACACTGAAGAAGCGAACAAAGCTACAAATAGAAGAATATCAATAGTTAGAACAAAATAATCTATTAGAAAATACTCTATAATTAGACCCATTCAGCATACACTGAATGGGTCTTTTTTTTGTTTGGCGGCTAGTTATTTATTTAAAATTAATTTTGTAATTTGAATATAAGTATTTTGCAATTATCCCTAAACCATAGGTAAACCTATGAAAAAATCAATTCTAATCCTCGTAATAGCTTTAATAGTTATGTTTTCTGCACTTCAAGCAGAAGAAGAAATAATTTGGAAATCAAGATACAATATGATTATAGATAAGAATGGAGATATTG
>CAZYXG010000025.1:0-1330 GCA_964650885.1 uncultured Hyphomicrobiales bacterium
ATTTAATTTATTGTAATCTCTGAGATGTACCAAAGAGTGTCTTTTTTGGTAGTAAGGAATTTTATGTTTTTTGAATAGTTAAGTTGTGTGGCTATACTAACACTACTATTGGCAAGAGTGTCTATTTTGTTTGTGGTAATTAGCTTTTCAGCAAATATTCTTTTAAATCGGTCTGCTTCGTCCACCAAATCCAATCTTTCTATTGCAAGATACTTGACTCCATTTTTTAAGAAGAAATCGGCAGCCGAATATGTATTATTACTATCTAATTCTGCTTTGAATAAGTAAACTGCTCCTTCGGGCGAATCTTGCACAAGGTCAATCTTTTTGGCTTTACGTTTAAATTCTGCTTTGATAGTAACTATCTCGCACCCAATCAAACTTAAAGAAAATAGCAAACAGACTAATCGCATATCAATTATACAAATTTAAAAATTTAACAGTTGAGTCTATTACTTCCAGTAGCTGATTGGAAGTATCATCGAAAGGATGTCTTGTATTAAAGACGTGGTTGCAATGTAATATTGGTTTTAAATTTCTTTTTGGGGAATTTATTGCAGCTGCCAATAGTGCTTCGGCTTCCTTGAAAGGCACCGTTATATCTTGCAATCCGTGAATAATATTGACTGGTAAAGTAGTGCTTGAAATAATTTTCAGCAAATCGAATCGCTCTTCGTTAGCTAATTTGTCTTCCCAATAACTATAGTTTTGCTGAAGTTTTTGCCCCGAAGCCACGCTAACTTCAATAAATCCTTTTTCTTTCCAAACATTCACTTGTCTTGGAGTGGTTCGCATTATGTTGGATATAGATGCCAATAAAGTCAATGATGAAATTCCACTAATTTCATTGCTAACTATAAGCGAAGTCGCCCCACCTAGCGAATGCCCAATTAAGTGTAGCTCTCCATTCCAATTAGAATAAATTGAATTTAATTCAGGAATTAGTTTCGATTTAAGATATGTGATAGTTTGTTTTAAATCTGCTACTTGTCTGCTTACTGTGTTATTGCTAAAATTATCATTGTCGTAGAATGATTTTGTTTCATCCAAAATACCATTCATTGAAAAGTCAATATTAATTGCAATAGCTCCAGATTTGGCTATCACTTCGGATAAGTAAGGAATAAATCCCCAATTGCGAAATCCTTTGAAACCGTGCGATATAATAACAATTGGTTTAGATTCGCCATTTTCACTTATTCTCAAATCGCATTTGATAGGCAATTCAATATCGTTCTGTAATTCAAAATAAATCTTATTCACTTTTGGAGCTTTCTTCTTTGGCAATTGTTAGATAAACTTACTATTTTTTAACTTCTTTGACTTCTTT
>CAZYXG010000025.1:1430-31407 GCA_964650885.1 uncultured Hyphomicrobiales bacterium
TTTAACTTCTTTGACTTCTTTGACTTCTTTGAAAACTGGTCTTACTGTTAAATTTGCCATTTCTTTAGCAATTTCAGTGGCTGCATTTACTATTTTCGACATTCCATCGTAATTTAGTTTGTCCCAATCGTCCGTTGGCTGATGGTAGTTTGGGTGGAATCCACTAAAAAACATTAGAACTGGTATATTCTTTTTTGCAAAAGAAGAATGGTCGCTTGGGCCTTTTCCAGTTTGCACTTTAGTTATTTTAAGCCCTTGAGCATCAGTAGTTTTATTTACTATAGCATCAAATTCATCCGCAGTTCCTAATCCCCAAATCTCAACGGAATCTTTCTTGCTCATTCCTACCATATCTAAATTAAGCATAGAAGATATTGTTTCCAATTTAATAGGTGGATTCGCCACGAAATACTTTGATCCGAGTATCCCCATTTCTTCAGCTGCAAAAGCAATAAATATCATAGAGCGTTTTGGTTTTTCCTTGCCAAAGCGTTCCATCAGTTCTAGCATTGCAGTAGTGCCGCTAGCGTTATCGTCCGCACCATTATGAATTTCCTTTGCACCCGATTTTGAATTTCTTGGTTTTCTTAATCCCAAATGGTCATAGTGTGCTCCCACAACCACATATTCACTTTTCAGAGCTGAATCACTTCCTTCAAAATATCCGAATAAATTTGAAGTAGAAGTTTGCTTCATATTGATTTTCATATTAATATTGCAAGTTACGTTTGGCAATATAAAGCTTTTCGGTTTTTTAGTATTATTGATTTCTTTTTCAGATGTAACTAAATCGGCATTTCGAGGGAAGAATCTATTGATAGCAAATCTATTTGCTTGAACAACTGGAATCTTGATATAAGAAGCATCGTAATAATCCAAATTATCAAATACATTTGCAGAATCGCCTTGTATTTTTAAAAAAATTATTCCAACTGCTCCCATCTCTTGAGCTTTTAATGTTTTTGAAGTATAACTTGTATATTTGCCAAATTTACTGTCTTTCTTATCGCCATCGGGGGAACTAGTCAAGCAAATAACTACTTTGCCTTTCACATCAATTTCTTCGTAATCATTATAGCTCAATTCCTTAGCAGATATCCCATAGCCCACAAAAGCTAATTCGCCATTTGCAACTCCAGATTTGGACCAGCCCAAATGCAACCATTCGCTTCCTGCACCAAGCTTGTTACTTCTTGGTTTGATTTTATCGTTTGGTACACCTGGTTTTGGCACAAACACAGCCATATCTATAAAAGAAGTTGAATCGAGTTGACCTTCAATTGGAACATCAAAATTTTGTGTGTAGCTAGAGCCAAACATTTTCAAGCCATTCTTAGCAAATTGTTCCGTAATAAATGTTGCAGCTTTTTCTATTCCTGGAGTTCCAGCATATCTGCCTTCCAGCTCATCGGATGATAAGAATTTAACGTTAGCTTTAAGCTTTTCGATAAGTTCGGGTTGGGCAAAAGCAATACTTTGAACAAATAAGATTGACAACAATAAATAGATTGTATATTTTCTCATTAATTTAGCCATATAGTAGGAGGGTTAATCTTCTTTAAGTCCACGACCAGATTTACTCAATTTGCCTTCGGCTTTGAGTTTATCTAAAACTGAATCGAGAATCCCATTAATAAATTGGTTGCTTTTTTCTGTTGAGTATTTCTTAGAGATGTCTATCGCTTCATTGATACTCACCTTTGGAGGAATTTCGGGGAAGTGCAAAAGCTCTGCCACTCCAATTTCCAAAAGTATTTTGTCTATAGGAGCAATGCGTTCCATATCCCAATTTTTTGCAAAATCTTCAATAAGTTTATTAGTTTCGTCTTTGTTTGCTAAAATGTGTCCAATAAGTTCTTTGGCGAACAGAATTTCTTCCTCTTTCCAAACAATTGGAGTGTCGGATTCTATTTCGTAAATTTCTTCTGGATTAAGCAGTTTGTCGAAATGTTCATCGAAATCTTCTTCGAAATTAAATTCTCGGAAAAAAACGTGGAAAAAGATGTCTTTGATGTCAAGTTCACAAAATTCAAAGGCAAGAAGCACTTGCATAACTTTTTCGCGTGCAAGTCTTCGGTTTCCTTTCAGATTCTTAGTTTTGCTGAGAGGATATAAGTCGGATAGCTCTAGGGACATAAAAAAGAACTTAGATTTTGTACCAATTTTGATTAATTTAGTTGTGCAATATAATTAAAATTCTTGTTAGTTATTTAAAAATGCGAATAAATCTTCAATTATTTGAAACTTAGTTATGCCAAATAAACTCGAAATTTCAGATTTAATAATAGAAAAGCTCTCCAATGCAAGTCATATCGTGGTGCTTACAGGTGCTGGAATATCTTCAGAAAGTGGAGTGAAAACATTTCGTGACCCCGATGGTATATGGGCGAAATTTAATCCTCAAGAACTGGCAAGTATTGATGGATTTATGTCAAATCCAAAATTAGTATGGGATTGGTATCAAGAGAGAAGAGCAATTGTTGATTCTGTAAGACCAAACACAGGACATTTGGCATTGTCTGAATTAGAAAAGATTACGCCTAAGCTTTCACTTTATACCCAAAACGTGGATAAGCTGCACCAAAGAGCAGGCAGCCAAAATGTGCAAGAGCTTCACGGTAATATAGTTGAAAACAAATGTTTCGATTGCAATAAGCCCCACGTAGAAAATATCACTAACGGTGAATTGCCAAAATGTAAGTATTGCGGCGGCAAAATCAGACCAAATGTAGTTTGGTTTGGCGAAATGCTTCCTGAAAAAGTACTTCAAAATGCAGAAAGAGATGCAAGTCATTGCGATTTCTTCATAACAATTGGCACTTCTGGCGAGGTTTACCCTGCCGCAGGTTTGCCTGCTTTAGCAGTTCGCAATGGAGCTTATGCTTTGGAAATAAATGCAAATGAAACCAGTATAAGCAAAATGCATCATTCTAATATATTCGCACCATCTGGATTGGCATTGCCCGCAATAGTAGAATTATTAAAAAACAAAACAAGGTAATAGAAAAATGATTTACGGAATTGGGATTGATATTGTTGAAGTGGAACGTATCCAAAAATCAATAGAAAACTATGGCGATAGATTTAAAAATAAACTTTTTGCCGAAAACGAAATTGAATATTGTGAGAAGTGGAAAGATAAAAAATTTGTGCATTATGCAGCAAGATTCGCCGCAAAAGAAGCATTTTCCAAGGCAATTTCTACTGGTATCACACAAGGCTTTTCATTCAAAGATGTAGCAATTCAAAACGAACCATCGGGTCAGCCTGTGTTAGTTCTTGGAGGAGATATGAAAGAAAAATACGGACATCTGAAAAGCTATGTAACACTATCCCACACAGACAATAATGCAGTAGCAGCAATAGTTTTGGAAGAAGTGTGACCTTATATACCGAAAATTAGGTTATTGAAGTTAGAAACGGATGTCTTGTGTCCTTTATAAAACTCAACCCCCACATACCCAAAAGCTCTTTAGGGGGTGAGCTATGCACCCCTCACACCACAAAATATTTGCTTTCTTTTGTTTCTAACCATTGGTCTAATGTTTGGGCGGTTTTGTCTTTTTCGGAGATTTCTGGTTCTGCTATTCCAACTTCTTCGAACTGCCAATCTATTCCAACTTTGGTATCTGCCCACGTGATGTTGCGTTCGCAAGCAGGATTCCAAACGGCTGTGCATTTGTACTGCACTTCTGTGCCATCTACTCTTGCTAAAAATCCATTAGCAAATCCTGGTGGCACCCATAGCACTTGTTTATTCTCTTCGCTAATTAAATATTTTCGGTATTGCCCAAGAGTTGGCGAGTTATGCCGTATGTCCACCTCGCAGACTAATGCTTCGCCACGAGTAACTCGAATTAATTTACCCATTGGTTTGTCCCATTGGAAGTGCATACCTCGCAGCACTCCTTTGGCACTTTTGGAATGGTTGTCCTGAATAAAATTAGTCGGCAAACCATATTTCTCAAATTCATCGGCTCTATAGCTTTCCATAAAAAAGCCACGGCTATCTCCAAATACTGCCGTTTCAAAAAGAACTAATCCATTCAGCTCTTCTTTAATTATTTTCAATCCCATTTTAGTCTGCTTCGTTAAATCCTATATGAAATAGTGCTTCCCCTTGATGCACTACAGGCAAATTATTTATTCCAAAAACGTAGCAATCGTGTGGAGCTTTCACTTTCACTTCCGATTCGCCATAAGGGTCGGAAATCACACCTATTACTTGTCTTTTCTTGATTTTCTCACCATTTTTCACCATTGGTTTGAATAGTCCCGAAGCTTTAGCTCTCAGCCAACTATTTCTAGAAAGCACAATGGGTAAATGTTCGGAATGTTTTGTAGTATCTATCATTCCTAGCGATTTCATCAATCTACGTGTTCCAGCAATTCCTTCTTCTATTCCTTGTGGGTCTAGCCGAAGTGATTCGCCAGTTTCATAAACTAATATTGGTTTATTTGCTTTTTGAGCAGTTTTACGAATAGTCTTATCCATAAGTGGCGAATTGATTATGAATGGCGGTTGGAATGCTTCTGCGTATTCTAAATTTTTCTTAAAATTAAAATCGCATCTAATCTGTGGGAAATTAGTTTTCTTTTCCCCACCAGTATGATAATCCACTCCCAAATCAATCACTGGTAATATATCCTTTGTGAACGAATGTGCTATCAAGCTTGCGAGCGAGCCATTATCTCCGCCTGGGAAACATCGGTTTATGTCTTTGCCATCTGGTGTTTCTCTTTTGTAATTGATAAAGCCGAAAATATTCAAAATAGGAATAGCTATCACAGTCCCACGCTTGGGTTGCAAATGTCCAGCCACTTTCAATCTACGAATAATTTCCACTCCATTAATTTCATCTCCGTGAAGTCCAGCAATTAGCAATAGAGTTGGTCCATCGTTATTTGAGCGGTAAACAGAAATAGGAATATCAATTTTAGTGGAAGAAGGTAATTTAGCAACATTCAAATTGATTATCCTATTTTCACCCTTTTCAATATAATTCCCAAGTAATTTCAATACATCTGGCATATTTATCTTACCTTAAATTTCTTTATTATTTGAAGAACTACCAACATTTCTTTCGATATATTCAATTATATCTCCAGCTATATCATTTTGGGTTGCAGTTTCTATTCCAAATAGCCCTGGCGATGAATTTACTTCAAGAATAAGTGGTCCACGTTCCGATTGAAGAATATCAACACCAGCTATTTTGAGTTCCATCACATCGGCAGCACGAATAGCAGCAACTTGTTCGGCAGCATTAAGCTCTATAACTTCAGCTTTACCACCTCTATGTAAATTAGAGCGGAAGTCTCCTTCCAATCCTTGTCTTTTCATTGCTCCCACTACTTTACCGTCAACTACGAATGCACGAATGTCTGCCCCACCAGCTTCTTTGATAAATTCTTGGATTAACACCTCAGCTTTTAGTCCAGAAAATGCTTCGATTACTGATTTTGCTGCTTTGTGTGTTTCAGCCAAAACGACACCCAGCCCTTGAGTTCCTTCCAATATTTTTATAATCAGAGGTGCTTTACCCAATTGCTTGATAATGGATTCCACATCGGTATCTTTGGGGTGGTTTGCAAAAATTGTTTTTGGTATTCCCAAGCCAAGTTGCGAGATAATCTGCAAGCTACGTAATTTGTCCCTTGAGCGAACTATTGATTGAGAACCATTGGCACAAAATACTTTCATCACTTCAAACTGACGAACTACAGCTGTTCCATAGAATGTAACAGACGCACCAATTCTTGGAATTACAGCATCAATATCGGTCAGCTCTTCTCCATTATATTGAATTCGGGGGTTCCCGCCTTCAATTATTATATTACATTTTGTGTGGTCAATCACTCGCACATCGTGTCCACGAGCTTTGCCAGCTTCAACAAGTCGGCGAGTAGAATAAAGTTTTGAATTTCGTGATAAAACAACAATTCTCATAAAGCACTCTTTGGGTTAATTAATTTTAGGAATTTAACAAAAATATTTTTGAAACATCAACTATAAATTTATTCCTTAGAAATTTTCTTCCCAAAAGAATAGGATATTTCATTTTGCTGCGGTTAGTAAGAGTAAAATGTGTCTTAAAATTAGAATCGCCAAACTTAACTAAAAGATTGACAACATATCGGGTTTGTGTTTTCCCATTGCTGGAGCGTACTTTTTTCTTTTTAAAATTTTTAATTATAAGAAGTTTGTTATTGTAGTTGGGGTGGTACGGATCGAGCAATTCCAAACGCAAACGAGTAGTGCCATCGGGCATTTCCTCTTCCACAATATGGTGGCAATGTAAAGCAGAAGTATATGCGCCAGTGTCAATTTTGGCAGTTAAACCAAGAATGCCTAAATTTGGCAAATCTATTTTCTCTTTTCTTCCAATAGTAATCATTTTGTAAATATAATTGTATGATAGGAAGTAAAAAAGCAAAAGATGTAAACAATTGAAAAATTTAAAAATGAAAAGCAATGAAAATAAAGTTAATTACAATTGGCAAAACTTCAGAAAAATACCTTTTAGAAGGAATTAATGAATACGTCAAAAGATTAGGTAGATTTACAAAATTTGAATTGATAGAGTTGTCCGATGTGAAAAATGGTAACTCCTTCCCTATAAAAGAACTTCAATTGCTTGAGGCGAAAAAAATTGAAGAATACACAGGAAAAAACAATGGTTTACTGTATCTTTTGGACGAAAAAGGAAAGGAATATACTTCAAGCGTATTCGCTCAATTCATTACGAAGTCTATGAATACTGGCAAAGATATTAGTTTTGTGATAGGTGGAGCTTTCGGATTCGATAGTGCTTTCAAAGAAAAAGCTGATGGACTTATCTCAATGTCTAAAATGACGACCACCCACCAGCTAATTCGACTTATTTTCACAGAGCAGCTCTATAGAGCTTTTTCTATAATTGAGAATCTGCCATATCATAATGAATAGTATATTTATCAATTTCTTGCTAATCAGTATTCAGAACTAGTTCGGTAAACAGTACCTTTAAATGTAGCCACAAGCTCTTCTTTCTGGTTTTTAATTTCTACGTTGAAAATCCCAATTTTACTTGTAACTGAAATTGGAGTGACAGAAGCAGTTATAACATCGCCTGCTTTACAAGGTTTTGTGTGGCTAATGGAAGTTTCTATAGAAACAGCTTTTCTGCCATAAGAATTGGAGGCAAATGCAAGAGCCGAATCCGCCAAACTATAAGTTATACCTCCATGGGCAATATCGAATCCATTTAGCATTTCGCTTGTTATAATCATTTGCAAAACACATCTGCCCTCAGAAATCTCTACTAATTCTATGTCTAACAACTTACTAAATCTATCATTTGAGTACATTTGTTGGAAAATTTCTTCTGGAGTCATTATGGTAACTTTTTCTATTTAATTGATCAATAATTGCAATTTAGATAATATTTTTTTTATTTCTTTATATTTCTTAAAAAATATTCAGAATCTTTGTTAATTTTTACTAAATTGCATAATGGCAGAACCAAATTCACGTGGAAAATTATTAATTGTAGATGATGACAAATTCATCACAAGACTTTTTGGCAATATGTTTGCGAACTTATACGAAGTGCAAACAGCTGACTGTGCCGAAAATGCTTTATTACTTTTAAAAAAAGGATTTATTCCTGGGGTTATTCTTTCTGACCATTTGATGCCAGGAATGAACGGTGCTGAATTTTTAGCAGAAACGCTCAGAATCACTCCCGATAGCACTCGAATTATAATTACTGGAACTACTGAGCCAAAAGAAATTATTGGTATAATAAACCAATCAAAAGCTTTTATGTATTTAACAAAACCAGTAGAACAAATTTCATTAGTGCAAGCTGTGAGAATTGGATTTCAGTATCATATCAATAAACGCGATCTAAAACATATTAGCAGCGATTTTCAAGCACAAAATAAAAAGCTTGAAGCGGAACTTGCTAGACTTACCAATGAAGTTTCTCGCCAAAGAGAAATTAGCGAAAAGCCAAAGAATGATAGAATTGGCATTGCTAAATTGCTTAACAATCAAATTCAGAAAAGTGAGAATTTATATTTTGCACCACATACTAGTGCTGTCCTTGCTATGTGTAACACATTGGCTAAGGACTTGAAATTGGCTTTGGTTGATAAAGCTACATTGGGTTATGCAGCTCAAATACATAATCTACATTTGTTAAATTTAGATGACAACCATAAGTTATTAATACCCAGCAAAAAACATAGTGCCGAAATAAATGCTTATTTATATGGAAATTTTAAATCAACTTTCGAGAATTTATTGATAATTCCAGAAATGAAACAAATAGTTGATTTGAATTTGAGATTATATGATTTTCTTGATGTAAAAATGAATGCTGGCGAAGAATTTTCAAAAAAATATAGTCAAGAGTATCAATCATTGGCAATTTCCAACAAGTATCATAACTATGTTTACCTTATGGAAAATAGCCAGTTATCAGAGCTAAATGAAAAGGGTGAAATAACTCAAACTCCTGAAGAAACTCTTCGGAAACATACTGAGTTTAAAGCAAATATTGATATCCATACGGTAGGAATGGATAAATTAGTTGTAGAAACATTTTTGGATAATGTCAATTTTGAAAAAGATGGGCATTTTATACCAATTAAACAAGAATTAAAAGTTTACAAAGATCCTTTGGTTAAACGACCAGAAGTGTCTATCCAAATAGTAGAAAGTGCTGATGGCGGAAATGAAGTAGGATCTGAAGATAAAATTGTTATTCAAAAAACATCTATCGTCAGATTGAGAGTTGCTGATTTAAAAGTCGGTATGGTAGTTGGCCAAGATGTAGTTACTATTCGTGGCTCTGTACTTGTGCCAAAAGGTACTACTATTGATGCAAAATTACTTTCAAAAGTTCGACAGTTAGAATCCACTGGCCTTGTGGATAACAACCAATCTATTGTAGTACTTAATAAATAACTCTAAATTTTGATACTAAATCTTTCCAAGTCGCAGTAAGGACTTCATTGAAAATAAGAAATTTGAAAAAATTGATTTTTCTCAATTACCTCTTGCCGAATATTATAAATCTAGTTTTAATAATTCCAATTTCAATTTATCAATCATTTCCAACACTTCATTTCAAAATGTGGATTTTATTAATTGTAAAATGCTTGTATTATATTTCACTGAATGTAAACAATTTGGATTGAGTTTTAAATTTATTTCCTACAATTTAAATGATAGCTCATTTAATAAAATGGACTTAAGAAAAACATATTTTAATCAATCATTTCTTCAAGGAGTTGATTTCACTAAAGCAAATTTAAAGGAAGCTATTTTTGTAGATTTTGATTTATATAAAGCAATTTTTGAATATACAACTATTGAGAAATGTGATTTTCGAGATTCTATTAATTTTCAAATTGATTTAAATATTAACAGACACAAAAAAGCCAAAATCCGAAGAAGAGATTTGGATTCCAATCAAAGTTAAACCTTGATTTTTAATTTTGAATATAGTTCTTGCTTTTCTAATTCTCTAATTTCGCTAGATTTCAAGCCCATTAAATCCAAATTTTCTATTTTAATTCTTATCAAGCGGAGAGTAGGCAATCCAACTTTTGCTGTCATTTTCCTTACTTGTCTATTTTTCCCTTCCGTGAGTTGGATTTCTATCCAATTAGTAGGGATAGACTTTCTCTCTCTGATTGGCGGGATTCTCGACCAAATAAAGTCTGGCACTATATCTAACAATTTTACTTTTGCTGGGCTAGTTTTATATAATTTACCATCTACATTTATCTCCAATCCATTTTCAAGCAAATTTAATTGTGCCATAGCTACTTCACCTTCAACTTGTACCAAGTAAGTTCTAATGTGTTTATATTTCGGGTTTAGAAGCCGCTCATTGAGAGTTTTGTCGTTTGTTAGTATAATCAATCCCTCACTATCTTTATCCAGCCTACCGACAGGATAGACATCTGTTGGCAAATTTAAAATGTTTCCAAGCCCTAAATTGCCGTCTTCGTCCTTAAATTGGGATAAATAACCAAAAGGTTTATTAAGCGAATAGTATTTGTATTTTTTTTCCAAGATTAAAAAGTTTAAATTTGTGTAGAAACTAAATTCGGTACTCAATGAATAAATTCAAATTAGTAACATTTTCTGTAATTATTGCATCAATTCTTTCCATTGCTTCTTGCGATACAAAATCTGGCAAAAGAGAAGAGCCAGTGGATAAAATTGAACAAGGCACCGTGAAAGACAAAACCAAAAACAGTAAATATGCTGACAAGTATGAGAATAAAGAAAGACTTATAGGTATTTGGCTCAAACGATTAGAGACAGGCGGCGGTTATGATGGCTATAATTTCAAAAAGGATTATTCCCTCGAGCTTGAAAATATTTATTTAGAAATTGGCGACAAATGGGAGTTAGATGGTGACACAATTGCAGTTTGGACACATACCGAACGCTATCCCGATCCACAGGTGATTAGATACTTCATTAATGAGCTAAATGACTCCTTGTTAATTGTTTCCCATCTAAAAGATACCATTCTCGGTGCAAAAGAAATTTACAGAAAGAAACAATAAAACCTACAACAAAAAAAAAGGGTCCTCGATAGAGAACCCCTTTTTTAATTATAAATCCAAAACTAATTATTTAGCAATGATTAGTTTTTTAACGTCTGTATAGAAACCTGATTTCAATTCATAGAAGTAAGCTCCAGAAGCTAATTTCTCCATTGGAAGTGCCACTGTGTAGTTTCCTTCTTTCATCAAACCTGAAGCAACTGTTGCTATTACTTCTTTATTGCTGTTGTAGATTACTAATTCTGTTTGTCCTTCTATACCTACACTGAAATTAATGTTGCCTCCAGCTGCACCAACTGGATTTGGATTAATTTGTTGCAATTGATAATTTTTACCACTTAAAACTATTGCTCTAATTGGTGATGCACAAATATCATTCAATGTTAATGTTGTCAATGCTGGTGTCAAAAATTCAAAGCAAGAATTGCCTAAATCTGATAATGTATGCTTTATTGTTGCTGTGTATTTTTCTGGCAATTTAGCATCTTTTGTCGAATCTGTGTATGTCGGCAAGAACGTATTAAATCTTACTGTCGCTATATCGCCAGCTCCACTCAATATATTTGTGCCTATTGCTTTGATTGTAAACATTACTTTCGTTTCGTTACCAGCCGGTATTTCTGTAATTGATGCGTAATCTATTGCATATTTACCAGCCAATGCTCCACCCAATAATAATGAGTTTACATTGATATTGTTTACTTCAGCAGGGTTTTTGTTGTAAAGTGGTTTGATAAATTCTGTTGGGTATGTGAAACTTACTTCTAAATTACCAACTTTTGCATTATCAAAATTTGCTCCTGCATCTAATGTGATTTTATAACCAAACTGCTCGCCAATACTTACACCTTCCGATGGTAGAATAGGTACTCCAAATGATTTATCAGCATTTACTCTCAATACATTTGAGCTTGATGTACGTGTGTAATCATAAGCTGTTATATCGAAACTTGCTGTTCTTGGATTTACATCGCCTAAAATATCTGTATTATAGCTCAAAGTTACTGTTCTTTGGGCTAAAGCTGCTGTTGGGCTAAATGTCATTGTAAATGATCTTGATGAACCTGCTGCTACTGTAAATGCACTATTCATTGCTGCATCATTTAATGTCAAGTTTGTGTTGTAATTTGATGCAAAGTTTGATATTGTTATTAGAGTTGTGCCTGTGTTGAACAATTCAAAGTTCAATACTGCTACTGTTCCTGCACAAATTGCTGTTGATTGAGTTGTCAAGTTTACACCTTGAACCAAACCATCACCTGTCCAAACTGACCTATTATTAAATACTGATGGGTTTGCACTTACTTCTGCATCTGAATTCAATACTAATGTTGCATTGGCTGGGCCTGCTTTTTGTGCCACGAATTCCGCATTCACAAATACTGCTTCGCCTGGCGCTAATTTATAGCCATTCAAATTTGGAATAGGTGTTCCTTTAGAATCTATGCCTGAGTTTGCATAGCGGAAACCTTCTGTACCGAACGATGTTAAGTTATCTGCTATTGCTGGGTTTGCATTGAATGCACCCAATGTTAATGTATCGCCAAATTCCCAAGCTGTTGCTGATTTATCTGGATTTGTTATCGACAACAATCCTGGATTTGGATTTGCTGTGTTGCCTACTATTGTGCTGCCAAATGGTATTACTTGAGTAATAACCATTCTTGGTACGATACCTGTACCTTTCAATGTTGATTTCACATCTGCTATATTTGCATTATTTACAAATGTCAATTCCACTTCATGAGTACCAGTTACTGTGGGAGAGAAATAAATTTGTGCTACAAATTTTCCACCTGCTGCCACTCTTATGTTAGGATATTTAGTTTTTATGTTAGTCAATGGAGTAACTTGGTCATCCAATAAAAATGAGTTTGCATTTCCTGATTTACTGTTGAGTAGAATGTCGTCTACTACTACTTCATCAGTACCATTGTTTTCTAATGTTATTACTGCTTTTCCTAAGTTATCTACTCCAATTTTTGGGGCTATATTGAAAGTGCCAGGTCTGTTGATTCTGTATTCACCCCAATCAAGACCATTTACTGCAAGCAATGCTTGGCTACCTATACCATCAAATTTTGATACGTTATCTGGTAATGTTGCATCTGCTGTAAATAATATTTGGTCGCTGAATGTGCCAGTTGTTGTTGGTTTAAAGAAAACATCGTATTGAATATAAGAACCAGCTTTAATAGTAATTGGGTTTGCTGGAGTTATATCTTGAGTTTTAGTTATAGCCCCATTTGCCAAATTAAACACGGCTGTGAAAGCTGGGTTAGTCAAAGCTGAAGCACCAGTTATTGTCAAATCTGCTTCAACAGAAGGGTTTTGAACTCTTACTTGTTTCTGAAATGGAGTTGGGGAATCTATATTAAAGATACCAAAATTGTGATCGTCTGCAAGAATATTCGGAGCGCCTAAGCTTGCTCTAACTTCTACTAAGTTTGCATACAAACAGCTATCGCCAACACCAATTGAATCAATTAGTAATTTTTTACCAACTGGTAAATTATTGTCTGGTGTGAATGTTACGTTGAATATTTTAGTTTCGCCTATTTGGAAATTAGTTGGCAATGTGAAACCTAATGGTTCTATTTTAAAGCCTTCTGTTTTTTTCCATAACTCTAATTTTTCTACCAATACTATTTTCTTAGAATTGTTAGTTACAGAGAATGTTTTTGAAACTGCTGGGTCGTTTAATTTGAAATTTCCAAAGTTTTCATCTTTTGCTAAATCTAATTTAGTTGCAATGTCCAAAATTGTAATTGTTGTGTCATTTCCTGCTCTATCTATGAAAACCAAATCTGCTCTTGAGTCTTCTCTTGGATTAATTTTAGTTAAAGACCAACTAGTTTGTTCAGTTTCTCCTGGTATAATTTCAGAAAGTAACTTAAATTCGTAGTTATAACTTGAATCTTCTTTCATATATGCGTCAGACAATTTTGACTGAGTAGCTGGATCGCCATTGATAATTGGATCCATTACACTACCTGATTTAATTGTCATACCATTTTCGCCATCACATTCCATTTTGTAAGTTGGAATTGGTTTCCACACATCTATATTTGACAAATCTGCCAATGCAGCACTTGTTGGATAACCATAAGATTCATAGAAGCCATAACCATAAGAATATGAAGCAAAAACTTTAGAAGGGCATCGCAACCTAAATACACCACTATAAGGAAGTGAAATGTTTTTAATTAAGAACTTTCTGTCTGGATTCGCAGCATCCACATTCATTTTGAATGGAGGAAGACTTGCAATCGTAGCACCATTCATAATTCTTACTTTTTGCCATTGCCAATCAGATGTGAATGTACCAAATTCAAAATCATTTGGAATAAGACCATTCACATCTGCCTCAACAACCACGTTTAACCAGTTTTGGCTAAATGGATCGCCACCAGCAGCATTCGGAGTACAGAAAATAATGTCATTTTGATATTGTTCAACAGGAGTCATTACCATTACAAATGGATCAGAATTACTTGAATTATCTTCTGTTGTGCCAGGATTATAGTACATTACATAGAATGGTTTAGTCGAAGTTAAAACAGCAGGGGCAGGAGCTTGCTCTATTGGCCAAAGTCTTTGCTCTTGGAAACTTTCACCTTGTGCACCTACAGTAGAAGTTACATTTACAAAAGAAACTCCATTTCTGAAAATTTCAGTATCGTTTTCTTTTGCAAATATTCTAATAATGCCTGGTTTTTTTCTTACAGCAATTTGTGGTATAATCACATTTTTACCCCAAGATACCACAGGTAATTCCATTTCACAGGTATAATCACAATATGTATTAGCAATAGGAATATTATTACAAGCGTGTCCAGTTACAAGTGCAACTGGTCTATTTGAAATGATTCTCGAACCAGTCAAATCCTGACCATCGCCATTGGTTACATTTCCTCTAGAATCTTTACTTGAAGCTGCAAAAATAAGTGTTTCACCTTTGTTCATATTCCAGTTACGAGATTGTCCTGTGCCAAGCAGAGAACCACCATCAATTTCTGTAAAAGATTGAACAGCTCCACCACCCATTGTGAATGTAACTTTTGTTTTATCGAATGCGGCAGTGATGTTTACCCAAGGTGTAAGCTTATAATTGAAATTGCCACCCCATTGAGGAGAAGTTGCAACAGCATATTCTCTACCTAAAGAAGAAACTGGTATTGCCAAGAAACCATCAGTCGTATATTTATAACGAACGATTACATAAACTACTACCGGTTCTTCTGCCAAAATGTGGATTGCTTTGTCTTTATAAATACGTGCTGCTGGCTGTTGTGAAGTCGCTATAAATGGGAAAGGTGCAGCAGAAGCAGCAGGAATATCTACTACTGTTAAACCATTACCTTTCGATTTAAATGTTTTGTAAGCTCCACCAATACCAACTTTAATATTAGTTACTACTGGTGAAATGACAAACACTCTGATAAAGTTATCAAAACCACCTGATTCTGCATCATAAGGAGGCGGTATTGAGAAAATGTACTCCCTTCCAACATTGGAAGTTCCAGCCAAACTATTAAGTTTACTTGCTATTTCTGATTCATCTATGTCGCCACCTGCAAAAGCAGAGCTAAATATTAGAACAAAAAGAGCCATAAGTACAAGAAATTTACTAGTAAATTTCGATTTCATAATGTTACTCCTAAATTTAAGGTTAAAATTTTAATTATCAAATTCTTTAGATTCGTTTTTTTGTTTCACAAATTAGAAAAAATTTGCCAAATATGTTCTAATTTTTTTTCTTTCTAATTGAATAAACATAAATTTTAAACTTTTGTTACAAAGAAATTTGAATAAATGTAACTTTTTCATTTTTTGCACAAAAAAAAAGGGTCCTCGATAGAGAACCCCTTTTTTAATTATAAATCCAAAACTAATTATTTAGCAATGATTAGTTTTTTAACGTCTGTATAGAAACCTGATTTCAATTCATAGAAGTAAGCTCCAGAAGCTAATTTCTCCATTGGAAGTGCCACTGTGTAGTTTCCTTCTTTCATCAAACCTGAAGCAACTGTTGCTATTACTTCTTTATTGCTGTTGTAGATTACTAATTCTGTTTGTCCTTCTATACCTACACTGAAATTAATGTTGCCTCCAGCTGCACCAACTGGATTTGGATTAATTTGTTGCAATTGATAATTTTTACCACTTAAAACTATTGCTCTAATTGGTGATGCACAAATATCATTCAATGTTAATGTTGTCAATGCTGGTGTCAAAAATTCAAAGCAAGAATTGCCTAAATCTGATAATGTATGCTTTATTGTTGCTGTGTATTTTTCTGGCAATTTAGCATCTTTTGTCGAATCTGTGTATGTCGGCAAGAACGTATTAAATCTTACTGTCGCTATATCGCCAGCTCCACTCAATATATTTGTGCCTATTGCTTTGATTGTAAACATTACTTTCGTTTCGTTACCAGCCGGTATTTCTGTAATTGATGCGTAATCTATTGCATATTTACCAGCCAATGCTCCACCCAATAATAATGAGTTTACATTGATATTGTTTACTTCAGCAGGGTTTTTGTTGTAAAGTGGTTTGATAAATTCTGTTGGGTATGTGAAACTTACTTCTAAATTACCAACTTTTGCATTATCAAAATTTGCTCCTGCATCTAATGTGATTTTATAACCAAACTGCTCGCCAATACTTACACCTTCCGATGGTAGAATAGGTACTCCAAATGATTTATCAGCATTTACTCTCAATACATTTGAGCTTGATGTACGTGTGTAATCATAAGCTGTTATATCGAAACTTGCTGTTCTTGGATTTACATCGCCTAAAATATCTGTATTATAGCTCAAAGTTACTGTTCTTTGGGCTAAAGCTGCTGTTGGGCTAAATGTCATTGTAAATGATCTTGATGAACCTGCTGCTACTGTAAATGCACTATTCATTGCTGCATCATTTAATGTCAAGTTTGTGTTGTAATTTGATGCAAAGTTTGATATTGTTATTAGAGTTGTGCCTGTGTTGAACAATTCAAAGTTCAATACTGCTACTGTTCCTGCACAAATTGCTGTTGATTGAGTTGTCAAGTTTACACCTTGAACCAAACCATCACCTGTCCAAACTGACCTATTATTAAATACTGATGGGTTTGCACTTACTTCTGCATCTGAATTCAATACTAATGTTGCATTGGCTGGGCCTGCTTTTTGTGCCACGAATTCCGCATTCACAAATACTGCTTCGCCTGGCGCTAATTTATAGCCATTCAAATTTGGAATAGGTGTTCCTTTAGAATCTATGCCTGAGTTTGCATAGCGGAAACCTTCTGTACCGAACGATGTTAAGTTATCTGCTATTGCTGGGTTTGCATTGAATGCACCCAATGTTAATGTATCGCCAAATTCCCAAGCTGTTGCTGATTTATCTGGATTTGTTATCGACAACAATCCTGGATTTGGATTTGCTGTGTTGCCTACTATTGTGCTGCCAAATGGTATTACTTGAGTAATAACCATTCTTGGTACGATACCTGTACCTTTCAATGTTGATTTCACATCTGCTATATTTGCATTATTTACAAATGTCAATTCCACTTCATGAGTACCAGTTACTGTGGGAGAGAAATAAATTTGTGCTACAAATTTTCCACCTGCTGCCACTCTTATGTTAGGATATTTAGTTTTTATGTTAGTCAATGGAGTAACTTGGTCATCCAATAAAAATGAGTTTGCATTTCCTGATTTACTGTTGAGTAGAATGTCGTCTACTACTACTTCATCAGTACCATTGTTTTCTAATGTTATTACTGCTTTTCCTAAGTTATCTACTCCAATTTTTGGGGCTATATTGAAAGTGCCAGGTCTGTTGATTCTGTATTCACCCCAATCAAGACCATTTACTGCAAGCAATGCTTGGCTACCTATACCATCAAATTTTGATACGTTATCTGGTAATGTTGCATCTGCTGTAAATAATATTTGGTCGCTGAATGTGCCAGTTGTTGTTGGTTTAAAGAAAACATCGTATTGAATATAAGAACCAGCTTTAATAGTAATTGGGTTTGCTGGAGTTATATCTTGAGTTTTAGTTATAGCCCCATTTGCCAAATTAAACACGGCTGTGAAAGCTGGGTTAGTCAAAGCTGAAGCACCAGTTATTGTCAAATCTGCTTCAACAGAAGGGTTTTGAACTCTTACTTGTTTCTGAAATGGAGTTGGGGAATCTATATTAAAGATACCAAAATTGTGATCGTCTGCAAGAATATTCGGAGCGCCTAAGCTTGCTCTAACTTCTACTAAGTTTGCATACAAACAGCTATCGCCAACACCAATTGAATCAATTAGTAATTTTTTACCAACTGGTAAATTATTGTCTGGTGTGAATGTTACGTTGAATATTTTAGTTTCGCCTATTTGGAAATTAGTTGGCAATGTGAAACCTAATGGTTCTATTTTAAAGCCTTCTGTTTTTTTCCATAACTCTAATTTTTCTACCAATACTATTTTCTTAGAATTGTTAGTTACAGAGAATGTTTTTGAAACTGCTGGGTCGTTTAATTTGAAATTTCCAAAGTTTTCATCTTTTGCTAAATCTAATTTAGTTGCAATGTCCAAAATTGTAATTGTTGTGTCATTTCCTGCTCTATCTATGAAAACCAAATCTGCTCTTGAGTCTTCTCTTGGATTAATTTTAGTTAAAGACCAACTAGTTTGTTCAGTTTCTCCTGGTATAATTTCAGAAAGTAACTTAAATTCGTAGTTATAACTTGAATCTTCTTTCATATATGCGTCAGACAATTTTGACTGAGTAGCTGGATCGCCATTGATAATTGGATCCATTACACTACCTGATTTAATTGTCATACCATTTTCGCCATCACATTCCATTTTGTAAGTTGGAATTGGTTTCCACACATCTATATTTGACAAATCTGCCAATGCAGCACTTGTTGGATAACCATAAGATTCATAGAAGCCATAACCATAAGAATATGAAGCAAAAACTTTAGAAGGGCATCGCAACCTAAATACACCACTATAAG
The DNA here is from genome assembly GCA_964650885.1 of uncultured Hyphomicrobiales bacterium. Taxonomy (GTDB): domain Bacteria; phylum Bacteroidota; class Ignavibacteria; order Kapaibacteriales; family UBA2268; genus JAPLFM01. Next base: position 20,023 of record CAZYXG010000025.1, read on the forward strand.
GAAGTGAAATGTTTTTAATTAAGAACTTTCTGTCTGGATTCGCAGCATCCACATTCATTTTGAATGGAGGAAGACTTGCAATCGTAGCACCATTCATAATTCTTACTTTTTGCCATTGCCAATCAGATGTGAATGTACCAAATTCAAAATCATTTGGAATAAGACCATTCACATCTGCCTCAACAACCACGTTTAACCAGTTTTGGCTAAATGGATCGCCACCAGCAGCATTCGGAGTACAGAAAATAATGTCATTTTGATATTGTTCAACAGGAGTCATTACCATTACAAATGGATCAGAATTACTTGAATTATCTTCTGTTGTGCCAGGATTATAGTACATTACATAGAATGGTTTAGTCGAAGTTAAAACAGCAGGGGCAGGAGCTTGCTCTATTGGCCAAAGTCTTTGCTCTTGGAAACTTTCACCTTGTGCACCTACAGTAGAAGTTACATTTACAAAAGAAACTCCATTTCTGAAAATTTCAGTATCGTTTTCTTTTGCAAATATTCTAATAATGCCTGGTTTTTTTCTTACAGCAATTTGTGGTATAATCACATTTTTACCCCAAGATACCACAGGTAATTCCATTTCACAGGTATAATCACAATATGTATTAGCAATAGGAATATTATTACAAGCGTGTCCAGTTACAAGTGCAACTGGTCTATTTGAAATGATTCTCGAACCAGTCAAATCCTGACCATCGCCATTGGTTACATTTCCTCTAGAATCTTTACTTGAAGCTGCAAAAATAAGTGTTTCACCTTTGTTCATATTCCAGTTACGAGATTGTCCTGTGCCAAGCAGAGAACCACCATCAATTTCTGTAAAAGATTGAACAGCTCCACCACCCATTGTGAATGTAACTTTTGTTTTATCGAATGCGGCAGTGATGTTTACCCAAGGTGTAAGCTTATAATTGAAATTGCCACCCCATTGAGGAGAAGTTGCAACAGCATATTCTCTACCTAAAGAAGAAACTGGTATTGCCAAGAAACCATCAGTCGTATATTTATAACGAACGATTACATAAACTACTACCGGTTCTTCTGCCAAAATGTGGATTGCTTTGTCTTTATAAATACGTGCTGCTGGCTGTTGTGAAGTCGCTATAAATGGGAAAGGTGCAGCAGAAGCAGCAGGAATATCTACTACTGTTAAACCATTACCTTTCGATTTAAATGTTTTGTAAGCTCCACCAATACCAACTTTAATATTAGTTACTACTGGTGAAATGACAAACACTCTGATAAAGTTATCAAAACCACCTGATTCTGCATCATAAGGAGGCGGTATTGAGAAAATGTACTCCCTTCCAACATTGGAAGTTCCAGCCAAACTATTAAGTTTACTTGCTATTTCTGATTCATCTATGTCGCCACCTGCAAAAGCAGAGCTAAATATTAGAACAAAAAGAGCCATAAGTACAAGAAATTTACTAGTAAATTTCGATTTCATAATGTTACTCCTAAATTTAAGGTTAAAATTTTAATTATCAAATTCTTTAGATTCGTTTTTTTGTTTCACAAATTAGAAAAAATTTGCCAAATAAGAAACAAGTTTTTCAAATTGCTCAACAAATAACCCAAATTATTTTCATTTTCGTTACAAGCAGTTTCAAAAATATATTTTTGTAGTTAATTTGCTTTATAATTCAAATAACTAAGTAATCTTGATTCCGTTACATGGAATTTCAAAATAATTTCATTTTTCTTCAAAGAAGTTCAAATTTAATCTTTTTGCCTAATTTAATTTCAAGCATTTCCTTTCTTCTGTTTGCTCCCCAAAGCTCTATTTCTGCGGTTTTCCCGTCAGCTTCTTTGAGTTTGATTAGGATTTCTGTTGCTTGGATTTCAATTGAAATATTTTCAACTGCAGCAATTTGTCTTCGGTCAATTCCTTCAGCAATTCGCAAAATGCCTGCTAAAACCCAAACTGTGTTTTTTTTGTTTTCGGAGAGATGAGCAAAGTTCTCATGCACTTTTTTTGGATGTGATTTTCTGTGATATCTGGCAATATTTGCAATAACTTCTTGTTCATCGTTCGTAAAGCCAGGTAAAACGGAATTTTTGATTAAGTAGTAACTATGTTTATGATGAGAGTCGTGTGAGATATGGAAACCAATATCGTGCAAATAGGCAGCAGATTCAAGCAATTCAAGTTCTTTTTCTCCTAAGTCATGCATCTCTTTAGTGCCATTAAATAATTCAGTGCAAATATACTTAACGTGTTCTACGTGTTTCAAATCCGATTCATACTTTTCGCATAAATTTAAAATTGAATGGAAACGTAAGTCCGATAAATGATGATACTTATCTAATTGTGTTACTTTTTGGTAGGTATCGAAAACTATGCCTTCTCTAAGTGCATAATTAGAGAGTACTATTCTCTTAATTCCCAAATACTTAATTGCATATTCAATAATCAATGCACCGCCTAGCAAAATATCTGCTCTAGAGCTATCAACGCCTGATAATGACTCAATCTCTGCCACATTTCTACATTTCTTTAGCTTTTCAATTACTTCAAGAATTGCGTTTCTATTTACCCCAATCCCATTTAAAGAATCAGGCAAACTTCCTTTTTTATATAATATAGCCATTGATACAATCGTTTGAATTGTGCCAGATGTTCCTATCACATTTTCAAAAGTGAATTCTTTTAATTTATCTAAAATTGGTGTCCATTCACCTTTAATATAGTTAACACATTTAGTTATTTTCTCTTCAGTTACATCTCCATCGTCGAAAAATTTCTTTGTCAAACGAATTGCACCAAGTTTCACAGAATTTAAATAAATTGTATCTGCTTTAAAACTAAGAATAGTCTCAGTGCTTCCTCCTCCAATATCAATAACCAATGTCTGTTTGTCGAAAATATTAAGTGAATTCATCACTCCTAAGTTAATCAAACGAGCTTCTTCCTGTCCTGAGACAACGTGAACCTCAATACCAGTTTTATTCTTAACTCTATCTATAAAGTCTTCTTTATTAATTGCTTCACGCACTGCACTTGTGGCAACTGCTACAATATCAGCATTCTCTGTTTTGGCTATTTCGGAAAAGTGAGAAAGAGTGCGAATAGCTCTTTTAAACGCTTCGGCTTGGATAAACTTCATTTCGCCAGAAGATGAGCCAAGTCGCACTACTTCTTTTTCTCGGGCAATCACTTTCATAATCCCCTTTGAATTCACAGTAGCCACCACCATATGGAATGAGTTAGTGCCCATATCTATGGCTGCAATTCTAAAGTCTTCGTGCTTTGCTTTAAGTTCTATATTTGCTTGGTCTGGCATTTGTTATTTTTATTTAGGTGATTATTAACTGCAAATTTACAGATAATCCCTAATGAATTATAAAGATACTTTGCACTTATTTTGCAATGATAAGCTTGCCGCCCCCTATTTTCCGAAACTTCCCTGTGGGAACTGTATATTCTAAGATGGGATAAATCAGCACTTGATTTGAATCAATTTCACCCAAGTCAAAAGTGAAATCTCTTTTAGTGGAATCAAATTCAGCAATTTCTTGAAAATTAGTATAGTTATTCTTTAATATAACTGTTTTAAAACCAATTAGTTTTGCTTCAGATTCTTTAAAATTAATTTTAATTTTCAACAAATTATTGTCTTGAGAATTGCTAACAATTCCCAAATCATTACTCGGGTATAAATCTAGTGTTGGGTCGCCCAATAGTGCGATATGAACTCCTCTAGTTTCTATATCGTAATTGCTTGGGTATTGACCAGAATTATTTTGCACTTGCAAAAGAGCATCGCCAATAGAATAACCAAAGCCCATTCTATATAAATGCCATTGCGGGAATGTGCCAGAATAGCAAACTATGTTCGCTGGTTTGGAAGCAAGTGCTGCTCTGAGCAAATTGTTTTGGAAATCGAAATCAATATTATACGAACCAAAAATCGAAAGAAATGTAACATTCAATGGAAATTTAGCAAGCTCTTCGGTATAAAGTCCATCATCGCTGGAAGTTGAAGTTCCACCACCATTGATATACCCCAGCAAATAGCTTTTTGTTCTTGAAAGCTCTCGAATTCTACCATATTCTACTTTTGAGAAATTACAAATATTATTGATGTTTTCGGTCGCATTGGAGGCATAGATATTTTTGAAATTATCAAATACAATTCCATTCCTATTAGTTGGTTTGGCATTTCTATATTCAATGTCCTTTTCCAAGTATCTTTGCAATAATTCAAATTCACTTTCATTAAATGCTGGCATATCGAAGAAATCTACTCTGCCTATTGCTAAATCAATTTTATCGTAACGTACTTGGTCGAACTTGCCGTCTAAAGGCATATTGAACTGTCTTGGAAAACTTGATTTTTTACTTGAAACTATATCGTCTGTCCAATTGTTCCCCAAATCTCCGTAAAACCCATCGGAGTGCCAAGCACCTCGATGCTCTGGGTGTCCATCTGGAGCAATATCGCCTGAGTATGGTACTGCAATTCTACCCAAAAGCAATACAGAACTAATATCTGGATGCAACTGTTTATATTTAAGAATAATATTCTTTGTTACTGATACAGCTTTCGAATTGAATACTTCTGCTCTAGGTGTAGGAAGAACAACTGTAGCAATGAAATTTTCAGCAAGTTTTGTTTGTAGTTTTTCAATCAAATTTGAAAGTGAATCAATGAAAGAATCATCAATCAGTATTAACATTTTCTTAGGAAATTTTGGGAGTGTTGTGTCAATTCCTGCCACAAAATATGAATATGCCGAGTAGATAGTAGAATCTTGGAATCTACCTTTTTTATAGATTTGATATTCTTTGACATCTTTTAGTTGACTGGAACTAATCACATTGGCAATTGCTTTCCCCTCATAGGTCTTTAGGAGAATAAAAGTAGAATCTGAAATCCGCTTGCTTGAAATGGTATATTCCAAAGCACTTGAATCAATCGTCCAAGTTTGCTCTGCTCTATTTGCAATCGAATCGAAAGTAAAAGTTGGTTTTATTCCATATTTGGATAAATCAAATGCAAAGCATAGCTCTGCAAAAAGCAAAATAATCAAGATGAAACTTTTCATTCTAAATTTAGTTTATTAATTTAATTCACAAAGATAAAACAACAATTGCATATTTTAGTCAATAAAAGAAAAACAAAAAGAGAAAATGGGACAATTATTTGATAGACTGACAAATTTTGCAAAGTCTTACATTAACACCGACACAAGATATAGCGACTATACTAGCACTTTGTCTGAATCGGAAGATGCAGAATTGAAACGAATTATAGACGAACTGAATTCGTCAAAAAGCAGTGCGGCAAAAGAAAGCAAAACTAACAATAGGCAATCAAGCCAAACAAAAACCAATGCAAATGGCAAATCAAATCCCTTGCAAAAGGAATACGACACATTGGGACTAGACCCAAATGTGTCCAACGAAATTCTTAAACAAAAATACAAGCAGCTTGTGAAAGAAAACCACCCCGATGCAGTTGGTAATAATAGCCAAACGACTCAGGACAAAATGTCAACAATAAATTCTGCTTATTCTAAAATCAAAAAAGTAAGGGGGCTGTGATTTGAAAAAATTAGGACTTGAAATAGCTGCTATTGTAATAGTTGCTGTTCTTTTGGCTTTATTAACAAATAATTTTGCAGCAAAGCCATTACCTTTGATTGGACATAAAGCACCAATTGTTGCAGACAACTTGTTGGATAGTTTGGCGGCACAAGTGCCAATTGCCACAAAACCAGTAATTGAGAACACAACAATTAGCAAAGTTGAAACTCAAGAAAAAACAACTGGAAAAACAGAAAAAGAAAATCCTAAAGAAACTATTAAAGATATAGCATCAGTTAATAAAAACGACAATGTTAAAACTGATAATGTAAATCCAGACGACAAATCAAACATTGAAAAAACAGTTACATTTGCCCAAGTGAAACAACGATTGAACGATCCACGTTTCTTTTTTATTGATGCACGCAATGCCGAAGAATTTGCCAAAGGACATATTGGCAATTCCGTTAATATATTCCCTTACGAACAAGAAGTGAAATATATGGAAAAGATTATGACACTGCCAAGAGATAAAATCTTTGTGATATATTGCACTGGTGGCACTTGCGATTTAAGCCATAAAGTGGCAGACGATATGCTTGGAGCTGGCTTTAAAAATATATTTATTTTCACAGGTGGCTGGGACGAATGGAACAAACAAAAGAAATGAAAAAACTCAAAATCTCTTTATAGATAACCTAAAAGACAATCAGAATTGATTGGCTTTTTTTAACTATTCAAATTTCAATATTTTTTTTGTAACAATTGTTTCACCTTCTTTAATCATAACAAAATACACACCAACAGGCAAATTGATTTTGAATCTATGAACTTCATTTTGGTTGCTTTTGACAAATTCAAACGACTTTTCGATAATGCCTTTTTGATTATAAATTTCAATAATCTGATTTCCTATGAAACTTGAAGTACTAACTAATTCATATTGATTTCCAAACTGTCTTATTTGAACTGATTCTTCATTGACAGACTTTTGTATATCTGTAGTTATAAGTGTATCTATATTCTCATTTGGAACTATCGTAGAATCAATATTTTCATAATTCTCAACTTTCACAGAGTATAAGTGATTATTTAAAACTGGAATTAAAAACCTGTTAGAATCTATTTTGTAATACTGCTTTTGGGCAGGGCTATAGAAGTAATTAGCAATATTTTGGATTTTCTCTAATTCCCAAGTTTTTCCATAATTGTCTGATTTCAAGATATGGTCACTGTATAATGATAATGCAAATAGTGTATTACCTACAAATTCTATTATAGAGATTGCTAAACCAAGCAAATTACTAATCAATAATAATTTTTTCATTGATTGTTTCTCCGTTTTCTTTTTGAATATTTATAATGTAAGCTCCTTTTGATTGACCATTAATTATGCATAATGGTTTCCAACTTTTATTAACAAATGATGTATCGAATTTAGAAGTGTCACAATTTTCTGTACAATTTCTAACAACTGCTGGCAAAAAAGGGCTAATACTATCTAAATTGAAATCTCGAAAAGGATCATTTGGGTTGTTTGCTGGTGGGTCAGCTTGTAAAAGTTGGAAATTTAAAACAAATATTGCTAAAATAGCTAAAAACTTTATGGATGAAAGAAATCTTAGTTTCTCTTTATTAAATTTATTTATTAAACTCATAAAACACCTACCTTTTGTATCTTTCATAAACCAAAAGATACATTTGTTTATATAAAAAACGTGGGTTATGTAGTTGCTCCGATGTGTAGCACTAGTATGGCTAGTTGCAGAAAACAAACCACACGCCCACGCCAAGTAGGGGTTGATCTGCTTTCTTTTTCGCAACGTTTAAATTACCAGCTCTCACATCGAAAAGATAGCCAATGATAATTTTATTTTTTATATTTATTCTTGTTATTAAATTGCAAAACAATTTCAAAACAAACAGGCGAAATATTTTAACACAATTGTTTATGAGAGTTTTTTATCTGTTGTTGCATAAATTTCTATACAATCCAAATGCGAAAAAATGAAGTGGTAATCACGAAATCGTTTGTTTGGCTTTGCCTCGCCAAAATAAATTCCATATCTTTGTTTTTCGTTATTTCAAATATTTGATTTTTATCTATGAATAATCCTACTATTTCTAAATTCTCGCAAATATTTTCTTTAATTAAACAATCTTTCAGCTCTGCAGAGCAAGACTATACCAAAGGTAGCATTCCCAAAGCTGTTATATTGCTTGCAATCCCTATGATTCTTGAGCTTAGTCTCGAAAGTATATTTGCTGTCGTGGATATGTTTTTTGTGAGCAAATTAGGGCAAAATGCAATTGCCACAGTGGGACTGACCGAATCAGTTATATCAATTATTTATTCTTTTGCAATTGGTTTAAGTGTTGCTGCTACTGCAATTGTTGCTCGTAGAGTTGGAGAAAAGAATATTGATGAAGGAGCAAAAGCAGGTGCTCAAGCTATAATTGTTTCAGTTGTTTTCACTTTGCTATTAAGCATAATTGGAGTGATTTACGCAGCAGAAATATTAGCATTTATGGGAGCTAATTCCGATATAGTGCGAGACGGTGCAATTTTCACCCAGATTATGCTTGGCTCAAGTATGTCAATTATGCTATTGTTTTTAATCAATGGCATATTCCGAGGAGCTGGCGATGCCGCAATGGCAATGAAAAGTCTTTGGATAGCAAGTATTCTCAATATCATACTTTGTCCTATACTTATTGGTATATATGGTTTGAAAGGTGCAGCAATAGCTACTGTGATAGGTAGAACCACTGGATTACTTTATCAAATATATCATTTGGTTGGTGGCAAAGGATTAATCAAGTTCAAACTATCATACTTTAATATTGATTTCACAATTATAAAATCAATAATTATAATTGCATGGCCTGCAACAGTTCAATTTGTAATAGCAAGTGGCAGCTGGATTATACTTACTAAACTCGTTGCCGAAACAGGTGGCACAACTGCTTCGGCTGGGTACCAAATTGCAATAAGAAATGTAATTTTCTTTATACTTCCCGCTTGGGGCTTGAGCAATGCGGCGGCTACATTAGTAGGTCAGAATTTGGGAGCAAAGGAATATAAAAGAGCTGAAGAAAGCGTTATGCTAACGGCAAAATATAATGCAATATTTATGGCATTTGTAAGTGCACTGTTTATACTTTTTTCAGAAACTATTATTCGAATTTTCACCCAAGACGACAGTGTAGTAGTTTACGGAGTAAAAGCGTTGCAATATATTGGAACGGCTTATATTTTCTATGGCGTTGGTATGGTTATGACCCAAGCACTAAATGGTGCTGGAGATACAAGAACCCCAACTATAATTAATTTCGTATGTTTTTGGTGCATACAAATACCTATGGCATATTTATTGGCAGTCAAATTTGACATGAAAACTACTGGGGTATTTATAGCAATTCCAGTTTCAGAAACCATATTAGCACTTCTCGCTTGGTATTATTTCAAAAAAGGAAAATGGAAAGAAATTAAAGTTTAACTCTCAAACAGCACTTCGTATTTTATTTAGACAGCAAAAAAAGGGAGCCATTCGGCTCCCTTTAAATAAGTATTAAATAGTAAAAAGCTTATTTCGCAATTGCAGCGAATCTACTTTCTCTAATTACAGTAACAGTAATTTGTCCTGGATATTCCATTTCTTCTTCAATCAGCTTAGCAATTGAATTAGCCATATCGTCAGCGTTTTGGTCGTTCACTCTTTCTGGCTCAACTATTACTCTGATTTCTCTACCAGCTTGAATAGCAAAAGTTTTTTGAACTCCAGTGTGGCGTTTAGCAATTTCTTCCAGTTTCTCAAGTCGTTTCACATAGTTTTCTAAAGATTCTCTTCTTGCACCAGGGCGAGAGCCACTTATACTATCTGCCGCCTGCACAATTACAGCTATTGGTGATTCCATTTCTATATCTTCGTGGTGGGCACCAATTGCATTGCAAACTATAGGATGTTCCTTGTTTTTCTTAGCAAGTTCCATTCCCAACATAGCGTGCGGACCTTCAATATCCTTATCAACGCATTTTCCGACATCGTGGAGCAATGCCGCACGTTTAGTCAAGTTCACATCCAAACCAAGCTCATTTGCCATTATACCAGCCAAATAAGCCACTTCAATAGAGTGATTCAATAAGTTTTGTCCATAGCTTGAGCGATATTTCATTTTACCGATATATCTCAAAAGCTCTGGTCGCATATTGTGTATGTTTAATTCCAGCAAAGTATTCTCGCCAGTTTTAATCATTTCTTCTTCCATCTCACTTTCAGCTTTCTTCACCACTTCTTCAATACGAGTAGGGTGGATTCTGCCGTCTGCCATTAGTTTTTCCAAAGCTTTTCGTGCCACTTCCCTACGGAATGGATCGAAACCAGAAATAATAACAGCTTCAGGAGTATCATCAATAATCAAATCAATACCAGTAGCAGCTTCGAAAGCACGGATATTTCTACCCTCACGTCCGATGATTCTACCTTTCATTTCGTCAGATTCCAAATTCATAACAGAAATAGTATTCTCAGAGCTGTGGTCGGAAGCTGTACGTTGAATTGCTTGCACAATAATGTTTTGAGATTCTCTATTTGCCTTGATTTTAGTATCCTCACGAATCTGATTTAACTTCTGCACAGCATCGGTTTTAGCTTGCGAAATCATATCATCAATAAGCTGTTTCTTAGCTTCTTCTCTTGAAATTCCAGAGATTTTTTCAAGTTTCCTTGTTTGCTCATCGAACATTTCAGCTGCTTTTTTGTTCATTTCAGCAGCATCTTTCTCTTTCTTCTGTAAGTCTTGTTCAAAATTATGTAGAGACTTTTCTTTTTTTAGAATAGTTTCAAGTTTAGACTCAACTGCTTCCTCACGTGCTTTCACTTGTTTTTCAAGCACTTGCACTTTTTGGCGTTTGCTTTCAGTATCGTTTTCAAACTCTTGCTTCTTTTTGTGCCACTCTTCTTTAATTTCGAGCTTACGTTCTTTCATCAAGCTGGCAGCATTTTTCTCTGCTTCAACTAAAATGTTTTTCGACTTGTCTTCTGCTTCTTGGATTTTGGTAACGACTGACTTTTTGCCAGTCATAAAAGTAACCAAATAACCAACGAACAGACCAACTAAGCTGAGAACGACAATCATTATTTCGTTCATTAATCTATGACTCCCTTCGTCAAAAAATATTCATCAATAAAACTTATATAAAATCAATTTCAAACACTTTTTCCTATTCCCCCTATTAAGGGGAGCAGAGTGTTTCCCTTTTCCTTTTCTTCCTATTCCCCCTATTAAGGGGGTAGAGTGTTTCCCTTTTCAACTTTTCCTATTCCCCCCTATTAAAGGGGGTAGGGGGGTGTTTCCCTTTTCAACTTTTTCCTATTCCCAACTATTAAGGGGAGCAGAGTGTTTCCCTTTTCATCTTTTCCTATTCCCCCCTATTAAGGGGGGCAGGGGGGTGTTTCCTAACATAATTCTAATGATGTCTGGCTTTCCCGTTACACCCTCCGTCAGCAAGCTGACACCTCCCTTTATAGGGAGGAATTTCTCTTTACTCTTTTCTTCCTATTCCCCCTATTAAGGGGAGCAGAGTGTTTCCCTTTTCATCTTTTCCTATTCCCCCCTATTAAGGGGGGCAGGGGGGTGTTTCCTAACATAATTCTAATGATGTCTGGCTTTCCCGTTACACCCTCCGTCAGCAAGCTGACACCTCCCTTTATAGGGAGGAATTTCTCTTTCTTCTTTTCTTCCTATTCCCAACTATTTAGGGGGGCAGAGTGTTACCCTTTTCCTTTTCTTCCTATTCCCCCTATTAAGGAGGGCTTCCCTTTTTATTCCCCCCTATT
>CAZYXG010000025.1:31507-33483 GCA_964650885.1 uncultured Hyphomicrobiales bacterium
CTTTTCTTCCTATTCCCCCTATTAAGGAGGGCTTCCCTTTTTATTCCCCCCTATTAAGGGGGCAGGGGGGTGTTTCCCACTTAAAAAACAAAGCCAACATTAACTATCGACTCCCTTTCGAGGAGTATCTAGAGAAAAAAAAGAATCCCTTTCAGCCACAGTGGGTGATGCCCGAAAATCGCTATAATCTACTGATCCCCCAGCTCCATTGGAGCTGTAAAATTCTTGCCGAAGCAATGTGTAGCCCGCTATTGATTGCCGGAGACAATCTCCCTATAATTGAGTTATAGATTCTTTTTAATGCGTGACAACGATAGTTAATGAGGCAATAAACTTCTTAGTTTAAAGCTTGATTGAGTAGGCCAAAACTGAGTGGAATCAATTATTTTAAAATGTTTCTGCTGCGAAATGCTTTAACTTGCTTTCGATTAAATTAATGTGCTTGTTTGTCTAAATTTGAGTTTAAAAACTCTGTTATTTTTTCGAGTTCGCTTGCCAAGTAGTTCATATCCGATTCATATTCATTTTTCTGTACTAAATTCTTTTCTGCCAAATTTAGTGCAGCCAAAGTAAATAAAGAATCTCTGTTGTATTCGCTGAGTTGTGATTTTAAATTAGCAACTTGACGGTTCACTTCCGCTGCCGTAGCAAGGAGATGCTCCTCGTTCTCTCCACGAATGCTGTATTCTTTGCCGTCAATATTTACTTTTACTGATTTACCCATTCAATTTTAGTCTAAAGCCCTTTGGCTTTTCAACCCCTTTTTTGTCATTTATTTGAACAAACATAATTTATTCAATTTAAAATTAGACAAATTTCAAAGACTATGCAAATATTAATCTTTGTTGTTGAATAATTTGCTCAAAATTTTCTATTTCTCTTTGACTAACCAATTATTTTTCGATTATAAGTGGATCGCACTTACATTCTTTCTTCACTACATTTTTTGCAAATTCAGCTGTTTCCATTGAACTATAATTGCCAATAACTACTGTGAACAAAACATCATTATCTTTTGTTTTCTTTTCTCGCACTTCGGCTCTCATTCTATTATCCAAAAACTTACGCATTTCTTTTTCGGCTGTGGCTCTATCTGTGTATGCTGCCACTTGCAAACCATACGTAGTAACTTTGTCGGAGTTTTTTTCAGAATTACTTGTTTGCTTCTCTTTCTTTTCCGATGTTTCCTTTTTTTCAGCTGTTGTTTTCTTACTTTTCTCTTGTTCGGTTGCTTTAGCTGATGATTTACTTTCTTTCTTGTTTTCTTCGTGCGATTCACCTGCATCAGTATGCAAATCTTTCACACTTTTCTCTGTCATAGCAACATTTTCCGAAAACTTTGCTTTGCCATACTTACCTTTTGCAATACCAAACGCAGTGCGAACTATATCATTTGCCGGCACCATATAAGGCGAGTTTGGATACTTCGCTTTAAAATCTTGCAAAAGTATTCGTGATTTGGTGGTGTCACCTATCAAACAACTGAATTGCAAAACGCGCCACATAGCGTCATCTGCCCATTCGCTTTCTGGATAGTTCTTTAGAATTTTTTCGTAAATATCTTTTGCTTTGAAACCATCTTCAAGCACAGCTGCCAGTACAAATTGTACTCCAGCATCGTCTGGATATTCAACAAGCATATCCAAGAGCTTAGCTTTGACTTCGTCTTGCTTGCCATTTGCAATTTGCAATAAAGCTCTATTGATTTCCTCGGTAGGAGCGGAGTCCGCCAATGCGAAGCTGCTGCTCGATAGCGTGAATAAAACAAACAGTATAGCCAATGACTTTACCATATTACCTCTCTCTTTTTTAAAATGTTTTGCTGCTTTTTGGGGATTTTATAATGCAAATTAAATAAATATTAGCAATTTTAGCTAATCTTTTCTAATAAATGAGCTTATTTGAGTTAGTTAATAGTTATGAGTGACGAATGTAAAACTGATTTTAACATCATAATTCAAATTATTTCTCCCTAT
>CAZYXG010000026.1:0-32267 GCA_964650885.1 uncultured Hyphomicrobiales bacterium
AAACTACATAATCAATAACAGCAACTTTCGCATTGCCAATATTTGTTTGAAATATAGCAAGTAAAAAAAATAATATTTTGAAAATTGTTTTCATTTTCATTTTTAAAAAGCCCGCCTAAATCGTGCTTTTACTTTTACACAAATTCTTGTGGTATGTTTTTAAACTGTTCTTCTTTATCCCAATTCTCTTGTTTCTCAGTTGGTTCAAACCAATTCATACCTTCATTTATCCATTTTTCTCTATACTGTTTTGCGGCTTCTATTGTGTAATCTTCATTACCAAATTCTACCCCACAACAAGAACAAATTTCATATTTAGGACAATTGCCGTCTTCACCCCAAGGCAAATCGTCAATGTATAGTCCGCAAACTCTGCAATTATGATCATTCATTTCTATATCCTTTTATTGCCTTAACCAATATTTCATGCCGTCCGTAGGTCTAAACATAGTTCTTGGAACTCCTGATGCGTCCATAACACCAAATGTATTTGTTCCTGAATGGTATTTTAAAATATCGCCATTGGCTCTTGTTTTCATTAAAGTTCCTGCGGGTGAATTATTCATAAAGTTCTTAGCACCTTCTACATACTGTTTGGCATTTAAAAACTCTGGGAATTCCGCTCCGTGTTTCTTCTAATGTGCAAAGGCATTCTTTACAGAACTTAACTTGCTTGTTGATGTCCAAAGGCTCATTACCACCTTAGTGGCAACTATATCAGCACATCAAAATTATCGATCAATTCTTTTTTTCCATTTTTATTTCTACAAAACTTAAAGTCAATATTTTCATTTTTTATTGATACCCTTTTAACAACCTTGAAGGAAATATTCAGTATTGCAACCTTGATATTATCAAATGGATCTGAAATACTTTGAAATGAAATGAAGGCTAAATTTTCATTTGCGTATTCACCGCTTCTAATTATGATAAAATCAACATTAGAGTAATCATCATAATGATAATTATATTTGGCGATTGGGTAATTCTTCGAAACTTCGCCCACAATAGAAGAGCAAACGATATTTTCAAAAAGAGCATTTACAATATTATCCCAATCGTCATACGCATCTTCATCTTTCCAATTTATTTTTGCTTTATCTAACCATGGTATAATTGATAATACAGCCCCTTTAAAGATGTCTAATAAATAATTAATTGATGTACTCCACATAGATTCCATATTTATTTACCCCATATTTTATTAATCAAATCAAGATATTGCTGTGATACCTCTCCATAATCAAATGAACCAAAACCTTTTCCTGGAATTACAGGTTTTGCTCTAGCAGCAGTTATATCCCAAACAACTTTACCTGCATCATTTGTAATGAAGATTCTACCTTCTGAACCTTTCAAAACACTATTTGCAGGACCAGTAAGATTCTTAACTAATCCACCTCCTCTTCCTCCACCAAGAACAATATCTGAACGTAATGCAAGGTTACTTCCCCCCTTAGTGGCAACTACATCTTATCCCATTCTTTAATAACTATTTTAGCTTGTTCAACAATTTTTTTCCATTCAGGGTCACTTAATATTTCTTCATCCGTTTCTTTATCTTTATAATTATTTAACAAATTTCTTAATTTATTCAACTCAAAAATGGCTGAATTGGATAGGCTAATTTCAGAAACTCTGTTATCAATAAAGTCATCAAAACTAAACTCATCAAACAACGAACACATTAACTCGGTATAAGATGAAATTAATCCTGTGTCATTGTCTTCATTTAACCACATTTTCCGTTGTAAGCTTAAATTCGCCAATTCAACTATCATTCTATAAATGTTCTCAATTATCTTATCCATTTCTTTAGAATTTAGGCATATTGTTAATGTTAAACTGGTTTAATGGAATATGAGCTCCCGGAACATTATCATTCGGAAGAACTTTCCCATTTAAATCATAGAACTTCCCTTCTTTCATGAATTTGACATAAGGACTTTGTTGTAACACATTTGGGCTATTGGTATTTCCTGGCATTTGCCTAATTATATTGTGTGGATTACTTGGGTCTTTGAAAACAGTCCCACCACCTTTTTTACTTGCTTGAGTTAACCAACCTTTAGGAGCAAATCCCCCCTTAGTGGCAATTCAACTTCTATTCACTTTCATCTTCATCTTCAAAAAAATCAGGGTGTAGTGGAATAGATTTAACCACCCTTTCTACAAAATGATTTTTATGCGAAAAAAGTTGTTGGCTTTCTTTACTTTCAATATTAGGATATATACTTAACACCAACGCATCTTTTAATGGAAGATAATTTCCACAAAAACAACACATCACTTCTGAATTATTATTCAACTGACCATCCATGATTTTTTCCCATTTTATTAATAGATTTTTTTGACCAATTATTCATTGTTGTAATAAGATTCCCTGTATTTTGATTTTCTATAAATCCACTGTATCTCCCAGGTGAAACTTCATGCATAAAAACATTCGCACCATCACCTTGAATAATCGATTTTTAACTAATGATCTAATAGCGCCTACCTCTTCAATAGAAAGTACTCCCCCTCTTGTTGCTGCTGCTCCTGCAATTCTTTCTGCTCCATGTTTAGTTAATCCTCCCCCCTTAGTGGCAACTACTTCAGCACTTGCAAATACCCTAGCGGCAAAACATGTAACAATTTTAGTACCTAATCCCCAAGCTATTAATCCATCTGTAATTCCACCAAGAAGAAATGCCATTGCTGGTCCTGCCGCTAGAAAATTTACTCGTTCTTGATATATTTTTTTTGACTCGGCATCCATCCCTTTTCCACCGATAAATTGGATTGAACCTGAATAGTCGTATTTAATATCAGCCTGCTTACCATTCGCATCAAAATAAACAACTGCATTATTATATGCGTATTGATAAGGAGACCAATCAATGAACTTTTCCCATAAAGGATCAATCGAAATGAATCTACCAATCTCACTGTCGTATTTTCGTACTCCGTGGTCGCCTAAGTTCGATTCTTTGTCTTTTTGCAGCCCTAAGAAACCAAGTCGGTTGTATGTTTTATTATTGATTGTAGAGTTTGTCCATTCTGTGCCAACAAATGGTTTAACATCGAAATTTGTTTGAGTTTACTTATTCCCAGCATCGAGCAAGGTGTATTGCCAAGGATAGAGATTGTTTCCAGTAATGCCAGCAGGGTTATAGTACATTCTTTTTTGCTCAAGTGACTATGAATTATTGTAAATATAACACCATTCTGTGCAATTTGCAAATTCATTTTATATACGGTTAGAGAAAGAAATAGTTTTTTGAAAAGTTTAACAATTTTACCGAAGGTTCAAAACCAATGCCTTACTTTAAGCCAATTTTTCTTATTTTTGAGCTAATAATTTTGATTAAAGTTGAATTTCTATGAATTTCCCTTCGCTCAATGAGCAATTAGATGTTATAAAGCAGGGTGCAGTTGATTTACTCCCTATGGATGAACTCATTAAGAAAATTGAGAAGTCTATAAAAACTCAAAAACCAATGATAATTAAGCTGGGAGCAGACCCTTCTCGCCCCGATTTGCATATTGGTCACGCTGTAGTATTACAAAAAATGCGTCAATTCCAAGATTTGGGTCATAAAGCCATTCTAATAATTGGCGATTTTACCGCCATGATTGGCGACCCAACTGGCAAAAGTAAGACTCGCCCACAATTAACACTCGAAGAAACTAGAGAGAATGGCAAAAGCTATATTGATCAAGCTAATTTGATTCTGCGAGATGACAGATTGGAAGTGCGATACAATTCCGAATGGCTCAACCAAATGAACTTTGCCGAAGTAATAACTCTTACTGCTAAATATACTGTAGCTCAAATATTGGAACGTGAAGATTTTAGCAATCGCTATAAAGAAAATACTCCCATTAGCTTGCACGAATTGCTCTATCCCCTTGCTCAAGCTATGGACTCCGCTGCTATTGAGGCCGATGTGGAACTTGGCGGCACAGACCAAAAGTTCAATCTAATTGTTGGACGTGATATTCAGCGAGCTTATGGAAAAGAAGCCCAGTGTATCTTGACTATGCCAATACTCGAAGGCACTGATGGTGTCGAAAAAATGAGTAAATCGCTTGATAATTATATTGGATTGACTGATTCGCCACGAGATATATTCGGCAAAGTGATGTCTATACCAGACGCTCTAATTTCACGCTATTTGAAATATGGTGCGTATGCTAAAGATGAAGAAGTGAAGCAAGTAGATGAAGGATTGAAAGCAAACACTTTGCACCCACGCAATGCGAAAGTAGATGTAGCAGTGCGAATTGTGAATCTGTACCACCCAGCTGGAAGTGGCGAAGCTGCATTCGATGAATTTGAACGTATCTTTAAAAATAAAGAAGTTCCAGACGAAATCGAAGAAAAAGTAATTGCAGCAAACGATTTAGATAATCCAAATGTTGTTAAAATACTTGTAGCAGCTGGTTTAGCTCCATCGAATAAAGATGCACGCAGACTGATAGAGCAAGGTGGAGTACTTTTAGAAAACGAAAAAGTAACTGACCCCAATGCTCAAATTGATTTGACTGACTTTAAATTATTTAAAGTGGGCAAACGAAAATTTTTGAAGATTAAAATACAATAACTAATTAAACTATTAAGGAAAACTATGCAACTCTATTTAGACTCTGCTAATATTACTGAAATACGCCACTGTGCTGAACTTGGCATAATATCAGGCGTTACTACCAATCCTTCGCTTTTGGCAAAAGAAGACCCAAAACGCAACATAAAAGAAATTATTAAAGAAATATATTCTACTGTTGGTGGGCATCTTTCTGTGGAAGTAATTTCAACAGAAACTGCTGGTATGATAGCCGAAGCGGAAGATATTTTAAGTTGGTTCCCTGAAGCTACTATTAAAATACCAATGATTGCGACTGGCTTAGCTGCCGTTAGCCAATTGGCAAAAAGAGAAATTCATACGAACGTTACATTGATTTTCAGCCCACCGCAAGCAATTGCTGCCGAAAATGCTGGTGCAACTTATGTATCTGTATTTATGGGACGTTTGGACGATATAGCTGCTGATAGCTATGATGTATTATCGGATGTGGGCGATATTTGGGACACTAATGGCTACCAATCGCAAATCATTTCTGCATCAATTCGCAGCCCATTGCATATCACTCAATCTGCAAAATGCGGTGCGGATATTTGCACTGTGCCTTATAAAGTGCTAATGCAATCACTACGCCACCCACTAACAGACGCTGGAGTACAAATCTTTTTAGCAGATAATGCAAAAATGCAAGCCGAAAAAGCAAAATTAAATTAAGTAATCTTTACAATAGTATATTATAAAATAGCTACTCTAAATTAAATAGAGTGGCTATTTTGATATATTTGGGAAGGTAATTTTTGATATTAAGTAGAAATTGTTAAAAAAAGGTTTTTTTCTTCAACACCAATTTACACTATCAATTCTTTAAAGATGTAAATATTCGGCACCATAAGGATTGTCAACCAAATATACCCAATTACCATTAGGTAGTTTTTTTAATACATCACTTGACGTACCTTTCATATCTAATTTTGTGCCGTCAGGCAATAAGGCTTTCATCGTCCATTCGTCCACCCAAGCGGTTATGTTGCCAACAGTAAACCCCGTGCTTCGCTGTGCTTGCAAATCAGGTTTAAGAGCACACACTTGCTCTAAAGCTATGCGAATATTCTCTTTGCCTGTTACAAATGTACCTATTCCAGAAATATAAATTGCTTCTTCGTCAAAACAATCCAACGCACCTTCTACGTCTCCGTTTCGAACACAGTTTTGAAAATATCTTGCCGAACCTTCAATACTTGTTCTATCATATAATTTGCTCATATTTAACGCTTATTTTATGTTTTTAAAATGATGTTTAAATATCTATTCAATCTTTGCAGCTATCCGAAATGCGAGACATTTGCCACAAAACTTAATACAAAATCTAAACTTATATCAAAAATAAGTATTAATAATTACAAAAGCAAATATTTTTAATCAGAATTTTACATTAACCCAAAACTAAAATTTAGAACACGAAATACTTTCTTTATGATAGAAGTAGTTATCTATACCCTACTTTCCGATGTGGGCGATATTTGGGACACTAATGTTTATCAATCACAAATCATTTCTGCATCAATTCGCAGCTCATTAAATATCAGCCAATCTTTAAAATACGAAACGAATATTTTCACAGTGCCTTATAAAGTGCTAATGCAAGCCTAAAAAAGCAAAATTGAATTAAGCATATATTACTTTAACTTTTAAGCCCTCTTCTTAATCAAATTCAGCAATGAATTTAGAAGAGAGTTTGTAAGAATAATACAATGTAATAAAATTAAAAAAGATTAGTAGTAATATTAATAAAGTTCCCACAAATTCAAATTTATTTATTACTTCTCAATTGTCAGCATTTTGAACCAATTTACCTTTTTGCCTTCTCATTGCTTTTGGGATTGCCGCTAACACCTCTTGCTTTAAAGCGGAGATTAATTTAGATTTCAAATGTTGCCTATAAGTAACAAATCCTATTTCTCTCACTGGCTGTGGCGATTCAAAATATCTAACATTCTTTTTTTGTTCAGTGCTCATAAAATCCAACGCTAAACTGGGCAGTACAGTTATTCCATGATTCATTTCTACCAACTTTTTTAATGTTTCAATTGAGCCAGCAACAAAATCAATCTGATTATTATTTTTACCTACATTTTGCAGCCCACAAAGGTTCACTACTTGAGTGCGAAGGCAATGCCCTTCTTCTAATAGCCATAAATTACTTTCAGCTAAATCAGTTGGTTTTAGCACTTTCTTTTTCAGCACTTTATCGCTTGCAGCAGAATACACCACAAATTCTTCATAGAATATAGTTTCTTCATTCAAAGTTGAATTAAAAGGAATAGCCATAATCCCAACATCTAAGCTATATTCCTTTAGCTTCTGAACTATTGAATTTGTTGGTATCTCGCTTATGTGTAATCTTATGTTTGGGTGTTTAATCAAAAATGAATTTAAAAATCTGGGTATCAAATAAGGTGCTAATGTGGGAATAATCCCAATTTTCAAATCCCCAGAATATTCATTGTTTTCGTGATCCACAATTTCTTTCAAATTTGAATATTCTTGAAGTATAATCCTAGATTGTGCTATGATTTTTTCACCCAATTCCGTTGGGAACAATGGCTGTTTGCTTCTATCGAAGATTGCCACACCAAGCTCTTCCTCTAGCTTTTTTATCATTATGCTAAGCGTAGCTTGGGTGATAAAGCAGGCAGCGGCAGCTTTCACAAAATTGCGATGTGTGTCCAATGCCACAATGTATTCTAACTGATGTATGTTCATTTTTCTATTATATTGATAATGTCTATACAAATATAAATAATATTTACTTGCTATATAAGGTATAGTTTACCAATTTAGAATAAATGATTTTAACAAACTCAAGAAAGGATACATTATGAGTCACAAAAAATTGACTACTGCTTCTGGCCGCCCCTATTATGGCAACGAAGATACTCAAAGCGTTGGAGCGAGAGGGCCATTGCTATTGCAAGATTATATTTTGCACGAAAAAATGGCAAATTTTAACAGAGAAAGAATTCCTGAAAGAGTTGTACACGCCAAAGGCAGTGGTGCATTTGGTACTTTCACTGTTACCAACGATATTACTAAATACACAAAAGCAAAAATATTTAGCGAAGTTGGCAAGCAAACGAAACTATTAGCTCGTTTCAGTCAAGTAGCTGGCGAAAAAGGTAGTGCCGATACTGAAAGAGACCCTCGTGGATTTGCTATAAAATTTTATACCGAAGGTGGTAACTGGGATTTGGTCGGCAATAATACACCAGTATTTTTTGTAAAAGACGCTAAAAAATTCGGTGATTTTATACATTCTCAGAAAAGAGATCCGAAAACAAACTTGAGAAGTCCGACTATGATGTGGGATTACTGGAGTTTGAATCCAGAGTCTATACATCAAGTATTAATTTTGATGAGTGACAGAGGAACCCCATACGGGCATAGACAAATGAATGGTTATGGTTCGCACACATTCAGCATGATAAATAGCGATAACAAGAGAATATGGGTTAAATTCCATTTTAAATCGCAACAAGGAATTACTAACTTCACAAATGATTTGGCTATAGAAATGAAGGGGAAAGACCCTGACTTCTCGCAAAGAGACCTATTGGAAGCTATTGAAGAAAAGAATTTCCCTAAATGGACATTACATATTCAACTAATGACTGAAGAAGAAGCTCGAAACTATAAATATAATCCTTTCGATTTGACAAAAGTTTGGCCGCACAAAGATCATCCACTTATTGAAGTTGGTGTGATGGAATTGAATGAAGTTCCTAAAAATTATTTTGCACAAATAGAACAAAGTGCTTTTTCACCAGCTCATGTGGTAGATGGAATTGGTTATTCACCCGATAAAATGTTGCAAGGTCGTTTGCTTTCATATCCAGATGCACATCGCTACCGTCTTGGCACAAATTACGAACAAATTCCAGTCAATCGTTGCCCTTATTCTATAAACAACTACGAAAGAGACGGGCAAATGCGAGTGGACGGCAATGGTGAAGATTCGCCAAATTACTACCCAAATAGTTTCGATGATATAGAAGAAGACAAATCATATAGAGAGCCAGCTTGGGAATTGGATAGCAATATTGCAGATTGGTATGATAGAAATAGTGAAAATGAAAATGATCATTATTCTCAGCCCGCTGCCTTATTTAATAATGTGATGAATGATTATGATAGGCATAATTTAATATCAAATATTATTGGTGCAATGAGCGGAATTTCTGGACCGAAAAAAGAATTAATTGTAAATAGACAGCTTTGCCATTGGTTTAGAGTAGATTCAAAATTAGGAACAGCAATAGCAGAAGGATTGGGAGTTGATATAGAAACCGTAATGGCCGAAATGAAACACTAATACTTAAAGTATAAAGAACAGATTTAGCTCTGCTATCGGAAGGTAGCAGAGTTTTTTTTGTGGGATGTTTACGAATAAAATCAATCCTAATTCTCGCAATAGCTTGTATAGCTATGCTCTCTACAATTAAAGCAAAAGAAGAAATTTTATGAGAATCAAGATACAATAGGATTATAGATAAGAATGGAGATATAGACCCTAGTTATATCTATAATGCAATTTTCAAAACAACTAAAATTGATTCTGTAATTGGAATTGACACTACTCAAATATAACCAAATCCAAGTAGCAAGAAAATCTTATTAAGCTTAGATTAAAATAAAATTTACTTTTTTGTTGTAATTCAAAATAATATTTCAAAAGTGTACAAATTTATTAAGGAGTAAAATATGAAAATAATAATATTATATGTTCTATTATAATAAAATTAACTCCAATCCAAAAAAAAGGGAACTAATAGTTCCCTTTTTTAATAATCTTATCAGTAATTCAAATTACTTGATTCCTATTCCTTTATAATGTACACCTTCGGATTTTATTCCGTCTCTGTCTAAACAGTTTTTACCATCTATCACAACTTGTACATTCTTTGATTTTAACATTGCACCTGAAATATTTTTGAATTCATTGTGGTCAGTTGCAAGCACAATTGCATCTACTTTAGTTAGCAATTCTTCTAAATTAGCCACTGTGCTATATTCAGGGAAATATGGATCGAACACTTCCAGTTCTGCACCTTTTTCGAGCAAAATTGATTTCAGCTCAATAGCTGGGCTTTCTCTTAAATCTCCAACGTTGGCTTTATAGCTCATTCCCAATAAACCAATTTTAGTACCATTGATTGTCTTTTTGATAGTGTTTAGTGCACCACCTAAAAGCTCTATCGTATAGGCAGGCATTGAATTGTTTATCTCTCTGGCCAACTTCAAAAACTTATGGTCGAATCCACTTTGCTTTGCTCTTTCTATTAAATAGTAAGGATCTACTGGTATGCAGTGTCCACCCACTCCACAACTTGGGAAGTGTGGCATAAAAGCAAATGGCTTATTGCTTGCCCCTTCAATTACTTTTTTAAGGTCTATCCCCAACACATCGAAAGACTTAGCAAGTTCATTCACAAATGCAATATTTATATCTCGGAATGTATTTTCAATAATTTTTGTAGCTTCAGCCGTCTTCAAATCTGGCATTTCGTTTATAGTTGCGTTTATCACAATTCGATAAAATTCAGCCAATTTTGCAGTTGCTTCAGGCGAAGTAGAGCCAATGTTTCTAGGTATGTTGTAAACGTTCCATTTTGGGTCGCCTGGGTTGATTCGTTCTGGGCAGTGAGCCACATCAAAATCAGTCCCTGCTTTCATTCCAGTCAATTCTTCAAGCAATGGTGCAACTATTTCATCGCAAACACCTGGATTTATCGTAGATTCAATTATTATGCTGTCACCTTTGCGAATAAATTTTGCTACAATTTCAGTAGCAGATTTCACAGGGGTAAGGTCTGGCAGATAATCATCCAACACAGGAGTTGGCACACAAACGATAAATATATCGCAATTTTGCAAAATTGCCATATCCGTTGACACCTCAAACGATAACTCTTGCAAATCTTTTTCGCATTGCACATCATCTATAGGGCAGATTTTATTCTTTATACTGTTGATTTTAGGTTCGTTCAAATCGAAACCAACCACTTCATATTTATTTGTTCTTGCTATAGCACAAGCTAATGGTAGCCCAACATAACCAAGTCCAATGACTGAAATTTTCATTTTTGAAATAAATTATTTGAAAATGTTTTCTTCAAGAACCTAAAATTAACTTAAAAATACATATATCTCAAACTATTTTTGGGTAGTTTGGTATCATTTAGCTAAGTTGCATATTAAATTTACGTTAAAATATTGCAATTGTTCAAACCACAATGATAGAAATAGACAAATTAAGTTCGTTAGATAGAAGTAATATGTTTTCCGTTTTGGAAAATTTCCCCAATCAAGTCCAAGAAACACTATATATAGCCAAAGAAATGCAGCTATTCCCAGTTGTTCCCAAAAATATACTTATTTTGGGAATGGGAGGTTCAGCAATAGGTGGCGATTTCGTGCGTTCCTATTTGCAAAGTGTAGATGGGCTGCAAGGGATAAATATACAAATCAATCGTTCCTATTCTATTCCTAAATTTGTTGATAGCTCATGGGGAATAATAGCAAGCTCCTATTCGGGCAATACCGAAGAAACACTTACTTGTTTGACAGCAGCTCTTGAAATCACACAAAATATTGTCTGCATTACAACAGGCGGCAAATTAGAACAAATTGCAAAAGATAATAAACTTAGCTTAGTAAATATCCCCGATGGTTTGCAACCACGCTGTGCCATTGGTTATTCCTTTTTCTCAATTCTTATGTTGATTGCAAAAACTTACAACATTGATGCAACAAATAAGCAATTAGCCCTAGATATCAATGAAGCACTTAATTTGCTCCAGAAAGGCTCTGTAATTTACTCTCAAATTGATGAAAATAATCCTGCATATCGTTTGGCGAGCAAATTGAAAGGTAAAATTCCCACAGTTTACTCATCGTCCGAACTTACTGACGTAGTTAACTTACGCTGGAGAGGGCAATTCCAAGAAAATGCAAAAAATTTAGCATTCGGCGGATTTCTGCCAGAAGCCAACCACAACGACATCTGCGGATGGGTGATGCCAGACGATTTACAATATAGGTTTGTGATTTTGTTTATCACAGATGAGTTAGATAATACAAGAGTGAAACTTAGATTCAGCGCTTTGCGAACTATCTATGAATCGTTAGGCAAAGAAGTACATGAATTTAGCGGAAAAGGGAAATCACTTTTGGCTCGCACTATGGACTTGATTTACTTTGGTGATTGGGCAAGCTATTATTTAGCTATGATGAACGAGCAGGATCCTACTCCGATTCCATTAATAGCACAATTGAAGAAACATTTAGAAGCCGAATCCTTCCATGGATTTTAGTTTATCAATAAATTTCGCCTAATTTTGCCAAAGCAGATCTTTTTTCTTCAATCTTGCGTAGTTTCCCTTTAACTGCTTCTGCCAAATTGATTCTGCGTGCATTTGAATAATTCATTAAAGAAATGAAGACATCGGCAGCTTCATCTTCCAGTAAATCCTTTTCAATTTTATTGCCTTTCCAGAGTTTTTTCTCCAAATTAGCAAGTTCACCAGCTTCTCCATTGAGTTCCAAACAGAAATATTCAGCAGGTTTCGCCTTAAAAAAAGCATTCTGATAGTCATTGAAATCGAACTGTATCTTCTTCATATTTTCCAATTCACTGATTATACTCTCTAATTCTTCAATCATACTTTCCCAATAAACATAAAATTACAAGTAGGCAAAATTACTTAGAATTTTTTAATTTAAACTAAGTAAAACTACTGATATTGAATGGTTGCAAGAAAATACTACTTTGTGATAACAATACTTTTGCTTATTAAAACTCCGTAAGGGCTTTTCATTCTTAAGAAATAGTGTCCACTAGATAATTGACTTATATCAAATGATTGGATAAATTCATTATTATAGTAATCTTTTGAAGTAATAAATTTATTGAATGCAACTGGGTGTCCATTTATATCAATTATGATAAATTCATATTCACCTCTTTCTTCTGTTGTTAAATAAATGTTAACTTTGTCGTTCATAACATTTAAATCAAAACTAGTTAGATTAATAAAATTGACTAATCTTAATTTATCAGAACACATAGTGAGTGTTATAAAACTTGGGTCATTTTCAATTAGAATATATTGACTAGTATCCTCCGATGCTGAAAAATCACTTTGTAAAGTATCTGCTAATAATGAAACCAAGCAAATATCAAAATTGTAAGTTTGATTATTAGTTAACTTTTGTGCTGGGAATTTAATTAACAGATTATTATAATTGTTTGATTTCGTTAATATGTAATCTTCACTAGCAGAAATAACTTTAAACAATTTGGTTGGTATTTTGAATAATACTTGTAATGTATCTGGCAAAGGCAAACTATTACATTGAGTCAATAGTGAACCTTTGATACAGAACTTATCAGCCAATTCTATAGTAGTATCCGAAAGTTTTATGGAAAGCAATGGTTTGCAGTACTTATTGTTAGATTTAATGCCAACAAACACACTATCACTAAATTTACAACCATATTTATCAGTTGTTTCTAGCTTGTAAAGTGTTGGTATTATCGGCTTTGCAAATGTAATTAAACTGTTCGGATTACTTAATCCAATTGTAGGCGACCATTTTGTATCAATTGATTTTTCAAAAATACCAATTAATTTAATGCTGTCGCCTTCGTAAATAACTGTATCACTATTTGCTATTGAAATATTGTAATCTACGATTGGTGTCAAAGTAATATCGTCAATTCCGAAACCATAGCTACTTAAGATATCTCCCGTTTTTCCAATTACTCCAACTGATAATTCTGTTTCGTTTTCTCTAGCAGTAAAGAAGCCACTTAGTTCAAGCCAATCTTGATTATATTCTATATTTTCAATTTTTGTAATTGTGTCCGAACTGATATTATCTTTTGTGCCTAGCCAGAAGTTTAAACTTTTTCCATTTGTAGTATTATTACGAACAATTTTTTCTACATTTCTTACATAAGCTGTAAATTTATAATTAGTGTTGATACGTGTTGGGTTTTTCTGATACCAAGCTCGTTGAGGAGTATTAATTAATGGATCTCCGTAAATTAATCCTGAGTTACCTCTATCTGAATGTGTTTCAGAAAAGAAATTACTATTTCCAATACTTGCATTTCCATTGCAACTCATTTGACCTAAAGATGTAAATCCATTAGGACAAGGAATTGAACCTGCTCTAAAGTTTAAATCAGTTGAATAATCTACTGTGGCACAAGGAGATAATGAAGCTGTTATGATATTAAAATCACCATTTATAACTACATCTCCACAGCAATTTCGTGCGTTAATATAATAATTAATTGTATCTCTAATTTTCTCGTTTTCAAGATTTTCAACTATTAGTTGTAGATAATTATTGTAATCAGTAAATGGTGATAAAGTGATATTTGCAATAGAATCAATTCCATCTATTTCCTTTAAAAGAGCTCTGATTGGAGAATTCCTGTAAACGTAACATTTAAAATTATTAGAAAAATTTATTTTTACTTTTAAATATACCGAATCACCAAGGCAAACTTTTTCTGGTTTAGTCAAAGTTGTTATAGGTTTTAATTGGTTAACAACAATTTTAATGCTATCATTAAATTTGCAACCATATTTATCAATTGCTTCTAAATAATATTTAGTTGTTTTCTTTGGGCTAGCAGAAGGATTTAATTTAAAAGGATTATCCAAATCAGATTGTGGTGTCCAAGTTATTGAAACATTAGTATTTATTTGAGCATCAATCTTGGTATCTTTGCCATTATCAATAATTAAGCTATCGCTAAGTTCAATTTTATAATCTGGCAAAGGAATTAATGATATATCGTCAATTCCGAAACCATAGCTACTTAAGATATCTCCCGTTTTTCCAATTACTCCAACTGATAATTCTGT
Source organism: uncultured Hyphomicrobiales bacterium (assembly GCA_964650885.1). GTDB lineage: Bacteria > Bacteroidota > Ignavibacteria > Kapaibacteriales > UBA2268 > JAPLFM01. The sequence continues at coordinate 14,507 of CAZYXG010000026.1, forward strand.
TTCGTTTTCTCTAGCAGTAAAGAAGCCACTTAGTTCAAGCCAATCTTGATTATATTCTATATTTTCAATTTTTGTAATTGTGTCCGAACTGATATTATCTTTTGTGCCTAGCCAGAAGTTTAAACTTTTTCCATTTGTAGTATTATTACGAACAATTTTTTCTACATTTCTTACATAAGCTGTAAATTTATAATTAGTGTTGATACGTGTTGGGTTTTTCTGATACCAAGCTCGTTGAGGAGTATTAATTAATGGATCTCCGTAAATTAATCCTGAGTTACCTCTATCTGAATGTGTTTCAGAAAAGAAATTACTATTTCCAATACTTGCATTTCCATTGCAACTCATTTGACCTAAAGATGTAAATCCATTAGGACAAGGAATTGAACCTGCTCTAAAGTTTAAATCAGTTGAATAATCTACTGTGGCACAAGGAGATAATGAAGCTGTTATGATATTAAAATCACCATTTATAACTACATCTCCACAGCAATTTCGTGCGTTAATATAATAATTAATTGTATCTCTAATTTTCTCGTTTTCAAGATTTTCAACTATTAGTTGTAGATAATTATTGTAATCAGTAAATGGTGATAAAGTGATATTTGCAATAGAATCAATTCCATCTATTTCCTTTAAAAGAGCTCTGATTGGAGAATTCCTGTAAACGTAACATTTAAAATTATTAGAAAAATTTATTTTTACTTTTAAATATACCGAATCACCAAGGCAAACTTTTTCTGGTTTTGCAATATCAATTTTAGGACTTACTACCCTTACAAGTATGCTGTCAAAGTAAGAACAACCAAATCTATCTAAGGCTTCAATCTTATACATAGTAGTTTGTTTAGGCTTTGCAATTGGATTTAAAATATTAGAATTATTCAGACCTTCTGCAGGTGTCCATTTTGTAGTTACTTCAGTTCCAATTGTTGTGTTGAGAGTAACAGAAGTGCCTTCAAATATTGTAGTATCTTTTTGTAGAATAATTTTATAATTTGGCAATGGTTCAATTCTCACATCATCAATGCCAAAGCCATAGCTTGAAACTTGATTCTCTGATTTACCCAACACGCCAACATAAAATTCTGTTTCGTAGTAATTGGGAGTAAATACCCCTGTGATTTCTCTCCAATTCTCCGAATATCTAATATTTTCAAATTTTGCTACAGTATCCGAGTAATATCTATTATTTGCTCCAATCCACATTGTCAAAGATTTATTGCTATCTTGATCTCTAATGTATTTCTCTACATTTCTTACATAAGCAGTAAATTTATATTTTGTATTTAATTTAGTTGGTATTTTATTAATCCAAGCTTTTTGAGGATTATTTGGCAATGGGTCTCCAAATAAGAAATATTCATACTTACTATTTGCATTTCTTGAAGTTGATTCGAAATTTTTATTTCCATACCACGCTTCAAAGTTGCAATTGATTTGCCCCGTTGCTGTAAATTCTTTATCAATACAGCTTTTAGTTTCACTAATTCTGAAATCTAATTCAGTTTCGTAACCAATAGGATAACATGAATTTGGCATCGTGATTTTATTAAAGCTACCATTCTCAACCATATCCGAGCAGCATCTTTTGGCTGAAATTATTAGATTTTGTGATTCAGTAAACTCTTCATAGATATTATTTGTGTCATTAGATACAGATAATTCTATTAAATTCAATGAGTCTTGCAAAGGTGGCAATGCAAAATTATAAAGAGAATCATTTATTACTTTATCAATCAATATATTATTTTTATACTTAAATAATACTTTAATTCTTTTGGCAAAATTAACGCTTAATTTCCCAAATATTGAATCGCCAATGCAAACATTTTTTGGATAATCGACAGTGAGGATAGGTTCTAAATAGTTTGTATCGTTTCTTTTCCCGTTGTAATAGCTATTTAAATAAGTGGGCAAGCCCACTAAGCTAAATGAATCTAATTGAAGGGAATATAATTTTATATCACAATCATTGCCTAGTTTATTTGGCGAATTAATAACACTTAGATAGTAGTATCCTTCATTTACTATATAGATTTTCTCGTTCGGAGCTCTTAAAAGTGCATTAAAATAGTATCCTCCCCCATTTAATAATACTTTTTTATTTTTCCTGATTTTTTCGATATTTCTAAATTTTAAATTATATTGAGTTAATGAATTATTCGATTTAATATAAACTAAATCTCCATTCGATGAAAATTCTCCTGAGTATGCAAATATATTTGAATCTAGAATTTGAGGATTGGAAACTTTACCATTGTTAGGATCGAAATCAAATAGCTCGAAAACTCCTGATAAATCTCTATCTGGTGTAATTACTGCCGACAATAGTCTTGTTCCATCGGGTGAAACTACTAATCGTCCTCTTGCTACGTTGAATAAGTTACTTGTATTATTGGTATGACTTACTCCCATTTTAGAAATCACAGGTATCGAATTAACACCACTACTATCTATTTTGATTGCAACAAATGAGTTATTGTTTAGCTCATGGGTTATTAGCCAAATTTGATTTGTCAATAAATTCTTTGCGGCTGCTAATTTTTCAGTTGAAGGAAAATAGAGATTTATATTTTTTTGAGTAACGTCACCTTTGCCATTATTCAATCTCATGTCTACAACAGAATAATTCACTCCCATTCGTGGCAACTGGAAATTTAAGCTTAAATCTTCGGCTCCACTTGTAGTGAATATATAAAAAATGTTCTTTTTTAATGGATTTGGAAGGATTATAACACCGTTTGAGCCAGAGCGACTACCCCAAAGACTATAGCCATTGGGCATTTCAGAATGCGTGCTATCCCATACACTTACTCCATCTGTATAGAATAAAAGTTTGCCGTTTTCATCTGCTATTGAGGAACTAGCTTCAACTGAAACTAATTGTGAACCATTTAACCTTACAGGTTCTTTATTTGGAGTTCCAAAATTTAGGCAATTTTTTAATCCAAAAAACCAGAAATTATTTTGATTCGTGTTGACAATAGATTGAGCAGATAAACTTGAATGGCTTAATAAACAAGCAAATAATAATAGAAATACATTATACATTTTTAGACCTTCACAAATAACTCACATTTCAATATACTAAGAAAACATTAAAAGTGCAAAACCCTTTATTGTAATTTAAGTTATGTATTTGAAAGTTCAAAATAAAAAGTGAAATTATTAATTTTAATCTTCTTTTGTTTCTATAAACCTTCTCGTATATTTTTTACAAGTTATCGCTTAACTCCCCCGACCCATCACCCCTCACAAACGCAAAAAGCCGTTTTTTCAAACGGCTTTTCTGTAAATATTTCTTTGCAAAGTGAGCGGGCAGCTTACGACAATTTCTTTCTGATTTTTTTGTCGCTCATTCCACGTAAATAATAAAGTTTCGCTCTGCGAACTCTACCTTCACGTACTAATTCAATGTTTTGAATCATTGGTGAATATAGAGGGAAAATTCTTTCTACTCCCACTCCGTTAGAAATTTTTCTAACTGTGAATGTATGAGAAGTAGAGCTTCCTTGGCGACCAATCACAATCCCTCGAAAATTTTGAATTCTCTCTTTTTCGCCTTCAATTACTCTTACAGCAACAATTACTTCATCGCCTGCTTTAAAAGTAGGGATATCTTTGAATTGTTCCGTATCTTTATTTTTTCTAAATTCGATTACATTTTTAATCGAAAGTTCGTTAACGTATTCTATTGCTGTCATTTTTCTACTCGTTTCAAATAAGAACAACAAAATTAATACATTTTACGTACTTAAACAAATAATTTTATTCTTTTTTCAAATAAATCTTAAAAATCATGAAAGTTCCCTTTTTAGACCTAAGTATCCAAACTGCCCAAATCCGTGATGATATCAATGTTTCCATACAAGAAGTGATTGATAAATCAGCTTTTTCTCTTGGCTTTGCTGTCGAAAAATTTGAGACGGAATTTGCTGCCTATTTGAATGCAAAGTTTGTTTTGGGTGTCAATAGCGGCACTTCTGCACTCCATTTGGCTCTAATTGCCGCAGGTGTTTCTGCTGGAGATGAAGTAATCACGGTTTCCCACACTTTTATCGCAACAGCTTGGGCAATCAGCTATGCAGGGGCAACTCCAGTATTTGTGGATATTGAGAATGACCACTATACAATGGATTCAACACAGATTGAAAGCAAGATTACAAGCAAAACAAAAGCTATAATTTGTGTTCATCTCTACGGTCAGTCGGCAGATTTAGATGCAATTAAAGCAATTGCCGATAAAAATAATCTTGCATTGATAGAAGATGCTGCTCAGGCACAAGGCACAACTTATAAAGGCAAATCAATTGGCTCACATGGCTTGGCGACTTGCTTTAGTTTCTATCCTGGTAAAAATTTAGGAGCTTTTGGCGAAGCTGGTGCTGTTGCCACAAACGACCCGAAAATAGCCGAAAGAATCAAAAAGCTAAGAAACCACTCGCAGCCAGAGAAATATATACACGAAGAATTGGGTTTCAATTATAGAATGGAAGGTTTGCAAGGAGCCGTGCTTTCTGTTAAACTCAAAAAACTTGACCAATGGAACCAACAACGTATCGAAATTGCCGCTATCTATAATGAAAGATTGGGGAATCATCCTAAGTTAAAAGTTCCAAAAGTTCGAGACAAATCAAAACATATATATCATTTATATGAATTAGGTTTTGAAAGCAAAGAGCAAAGAGATAATTGTAGCAGCTTTTTGACTGCAAACGAAATCCAAAATGGTTTGCACTATCCAATTCCGGTGCATTTGCAAAAAGCATATTCGCATTTGGGCTATAAAAAAGGCGACTTCCCAAATACCGAAGCTGCAGCCGATAGACTATTAAGTCTGCCTATCTTCCCTGGAATGGCAAAAGAACAATCCGAATTTGTGTGCGAGAAAATCCTAGAGTTTGCGAATATTTTATAATTCAATCTACATTTCAGATTTCACCTTAAATTCCTTAAACTAAAAATCATTAAAAGCTCTGCCCTAACAAAGGTAGAGCTTTTTTATTGTCATACTAGAAATGTTATTGCCACCTTCAGGGGGCTGTCAGCTTGCTGACTGAGGGTGTTTGGACTCCCGAACATCTCGGAATAAAAGAAATAGAGGGAAAAGAATATTACAATGAATTCTTACCAGAAAACCACCGCTACACATTCCCAATGGAATATTTATTACAATAGCGAATGATTATTAAAAATGAATTATAGAAATTGTGAAGCAAGAGTATAAGAGTTAAAGAGATTTTAGGATTCAGAAAAAAAATACAACTGCAAATCACTGCAAAATGTACTTTGACAAAAATAAAAGAGACGTGCAATTGCACGTCTCTAAAAATCTAAAATATATATTTTCTTTTGAAATTTTATACCCAACTATCTTTATGTGCATAAAGCAGTTTTCTTCTCACTACCTCTGCACATGCTCCAGTATCAATTCCGATACGTCAAGAATTCTTACGTCTTCTATTTCTTTGGATTTCACTCCATCATTAATCATTGTCATACAGAATGGGCAGTTTAATGCAATTGTTTTAGCACCTGTACTTAGTAGCTCTTCGGCACGCTCAATATTTACTCGTTTGCCAACAGTTTCTTCCATAAACATTCTAGCTCCGCCAGCTCCACAGCAGAATCCTTTGTCTTTGCTGCGTTTTGGCTCTATTATGTCAAGTCCTTTAATTCCTTGTAGCAAATTTCGTGGAGCATCGTAAACTTCATTTAATCTGCCTATATAGCAAGAGTCGTGGTAAGTTACGTGCAATTGTTCGTGTGCATCTGTGCTAAGTGGAATTTTGCCAGAGCTAACTAATTCTTCTAAGAATTGAGTATGATGCACTACTTCATAGTTCCCACCAAATTGAGGATAATCATTTTTTAAAGTATTGAAGCAATGCGGACAAGTAGAAACTATTTTCTTCACGTTGTAGCCGTTCATTGTTTCAATGTTCATTTTTGTATAAGTGTCGGCTAAGTATTCATTGCCACCACGTCTGGCCGGATCGCCTGTGCAATTTTCTTCTTTTCCTAAAATTGCAAAATTAATATCAGCAATTTGCATAAGTTTAGCAAATGCTTTAGTTATTCGCTTTGCTCTATCGTCGAAACTGCCAGCACAGCCCACCCAGAAAAGTACATCAAATTCTGGTTTTTCTGCTGCTTCTTGCACTCCAGTTCCTTCAGTCCAGTCCGCTCTTTCGGAAGTTGGGAAAGCCCAAGGCGAAGAGTTGTTTTCTATATTTGTAAATGCACTGCCCAGTTCCGCAGGGAAGTCTGCTTCCATCATCACCAAAGAACGACGCATATCAATAATTGCTGGCACGTGTTCAATATTCACAGGGCACTCTTGCATACAAGCTGAGCAAGATGTACAAGCCCATAAAGCTTCTGGATCTATATAATCGCCAATAAGCTTTTTGCCCATAATAGTTTGTTCTGCTTCACTAAGCTCAATTTCAACTGGTTCTCTATTTTCAAGTTCTGCCAAATCTTTTTCTTGCTTTTGTTTTAGCAATATTGGCATTTTATCCATAGTGCGATTTCTAATTTGTACTATAATTTCTCTTGGGTCAAGCACTTTACCAGTTTGATTTGCAGGGCAAACACTAGTGCATCTGCCACAGTGAGTACAAGTGAAACCATCTAATATAGTTTTCCAAGAAAAATCTTCCACATCGACAACACCAAATTTCTCAACTCCTTCTTCTTCGAAATCAATTTTTTTCAAAGTATTGTTTGGAGTAGTGCGAGAGAAGAATACATTGATTACCGATGTAAGCACGTGCAAATGTTTAGAGAAAGGCAAATAATTTGTGAAAGCAAAGATTAGCACAATGTGCATCCACCAGCCAATTTCATAGATTATGCCAAGTGCTGTTGGGCTTTCAGGCAAAATTGTAGCCACAAACATAGCCAATGGACGGAAAGCATATTGCGAATCATGTCCTAACTTTGTAGCAGCGGCATTTTCAAAAAGCAGTGAAGTAACAATTGAAAAGATAGTCAAAAGAATAAGCCCCGCTTCCACTTTTTCGTGTTCCACTTGCAAACGCTTTACTTTTTGGATATAACGGCGATTGAGCGACATAAGTACACCCAAAATTATAAACCCAATAAAGAAGTCGGTTACAAAGGTAATACCAGAATAAATATAGCCAAGGAAATCGAATGGGTGCTTGAATCCAAAACCAGTCAGCATTGAGTTTCCAGCCGAAAAAAGCAAAATTAAAAATCCCCAAAAGATTAGTGCGTGGACTGGACCAGCCACTTTATCTCTGAAAATCTTTGTTTGGAAGATAGCAACAAACAGAGTTTGTTTGAGCCGAGCTGGTATATCGTCAAATCTATTGTCGGGTTTAGCAAGCTTAAGGTAAGCAATAAGCCGAGAAACATTCTTCGCAAAGATAGCCGCAGCCAAGCCAAACACTAAAATAAAAACAATATTTTTAATTCCGAATTCCATACAATTTGCCTGTTTAAATAAATTCTTTCAATTGGTTGCCAAAACCTACACGAAAAATAAGGCTAAAATTAGAATAAAACAAGATATTTGAGTAGATTTTTGTAAGTTCGCTATTGAAATTTGTTTGTAACAATTGAAAGTGGATTTGATTTATGCTTTGGGAAATGAAAACGGCCGTGCTTTTCCACGGAATAGTGGTTTTTGCTCTACTCTTTTTTGTTGCTGTATTAAGGCAATCTTTCGGTAAGGATTCTAAAACACCGATTATTGCTTTGGCAACTATACTTTCTTGGCTAATTTTCCAAGGAGTATTATCGCTTTCTGGTTTCTATACAACACATTTAGATGCTATGCCTCCTAGAATGTTGGCAATGATTCTTCCGCCAATTCTACTGATAGTCTATCTTTTAGTTTTCAAAAAAGAATTCATAGCAAGCATAAATCTTGAACAATTGAATTATATCCACGTGATAAGAGTGCCGATTGAAATAGGGATTATGTGGCTTTGCACCGCCAAAGCAATGCCTGAAGAAATGACCTACGACGGCAGAAACTTGGATATAATCGTGGGAATGACAGCTCCTTTTGTGGCATTTCTATATTTCAATCGCAAAACTTTATCACGAAATATGTATTTGGTTTGGAATATATTCGGATTGATTATGTTGGCAAATGTAGTAGGAATGGGAATTCTATCGGCACCCACTCCACTGCAAAAAATGGCGTTTGACCAACCAAATATTGCTGTGCTATACTACCCATTTTCGTGGTTAGTGTGCTTCTTAGTACCATTAGTTTTGTTCATCCATATAGTTTCAATTAAAAGTATTTGGAGTGGAAAAGAGATAAAGTGAAAATTTTATCCAAAATAATCATGCAGTAAATCTTTAAAAATTGTAATTTATTCTTCATCCATATATTGATAATCGTCAGGAATATTAAGTACAACGATTTCTTTTTCTCTTGTAATTTCTGAATATTTTTGATGGATAATAATTTTATGTTTCTTTTCCACAACGAATAATAAATCAGCCCAAGTAATAAGCTTTGTATTAATTTTAACTATTGCATTTTGGTCAGTGCCTGCTGATTTTACGTAGAATTGTTGATGATTACGAAAAATAGTTTCAGCGGTTCGGCTCCTCCATTTATTTCTACTACAAATAAATAATAAATTCACTTATTCCACTCACCCTTTCACAAAGCTTTCTAGTTTAATAATTGCTTCGCTTGCTTTGGTGTAGATTCTTGGCATTGCATCAGCCATGTTAGTTGGGGAGAATCTTGCTAACTCGCTCTCGTCTATCACAGCAATTAGTTCCTCTTTGTCCAATTCCAAATAATTTATATTATCTAGTTTTGTGCGTACTTTTTCTTTGGTCAAATCGGAAACTGGTATTGTGAATTTATCGGATAAATAACCCCAAAGTGCTTTTGTTATTTCTTCATAAAATTCATCTTTCTGCTGTTTATCCAAATGTAGTTTAGCCATTTTCAATCTCTTGATTGCCACTTTCGATGCAGCTTTATTTTTCATTCCAGCTATATTGCCCGATTCTTCTTCTTGCTTGCGTTTCCATATTATAATCGCAATAATAAATAATGCTGGTAGCAATAGCATAGCCCAGAATAGCCCACTACCGAAAAGTCTTTGGCTGAATCCATTTGAACCCAAATTAGTTTTAATGTCATTTATATCTCTATTTACCATTTGCGATTTAGATTTGCTAACCACACCCCCTTCATTTTTGCCTTGTTCCACAGTGATTTCATATTCGCCACCTTTCAATGTAATATAATCACGTTTTCTCAAATCGAAGTATGGCAGTTCAATTGCTGGAATAGTAAATTTCCCAGCATTGCGTGGAATAATTAAATATTCAATAGTGCGAGTGCCACTTATTCCTGCTTGGGTATAGCTAATATCATCTTTTATTTTAGGGTCGTAGGATTCCAAATCAGATGGTAGATTTAATTTTGGTGGTTCAAAAAAGTTTAGATTACCATTCCCTTTCAAAGTTAATTTCAAAGTAACTGGTTCATTAGTTTTGGTTTTACTCCTATCGAGTGTAGTTTCAAGTGTATATTGACCCAACAAATCTCTATATTCTGTTGGTTTTGGTGAGCGTGTTTCACTCACATTAATTTGAACTTGTGGAGATTTTATAATTCTTGGAAAATCTTTGTAGCTATTATTACGAAAAAAATTATCGAAAAAATCATTGGAGCGACGTCCATTGCCCACTTCCAAGCGACAAACAGATTTAAATTCGAGTGCATCGGTTAATAGCTTGCCTGTTTGCTGCGGTATTAAAATAAATGAACGAATTTCCGCAGTAAGAAATCTCGCACCATTTACTATTTCTTCTTTCCATTGTACTGGGGTGCTATCACGCAAATCTTTAATCCAGAATCCATTGAACACTGGCACTTTGTCCAAATCCAACTTTGCTATTGACAGCTGTGGATTGCGATATAATTTATATCGAACTATAATTGGTTCACCAATATATGCAGAAGATTTATCTACATTTACTTTCACAAATAAATTTTTATCAATTACTTTCTCAGCGTTCGATTGTAAGTTTTGTTCTGTTTTTTGTTCTTGATCTTTTTGAGCTTTCTGTGCAGTTGACATTTCTGCAACAGTTATTTTAATCTGATTGGACTGTAATTGTTTTCCATTTGCATCAATTGTAGCAGCATTAATTATATAATTGCCTTTCTTTGCAGGTGCTTGAATTAAATAAGTGTAGCTTTGCGATTTAGAATAGCTACCATTTATTATTTGTACTGATTGCGATGTACTTGGACCTTGCAATACTTTGAAAGGAGCAAAATTCGGCGGATTGAATTTCCCACCATCGCCATTAACAGAAAATGATACTTGAAAGTTCTCACTTTCAATCACAGTAGTTTTGTTTGCATTTGCAGTAAATCTCAGCTCGGCTCTTAGTCCAAACGATACAAATAATAGAATTATTATAATTATACTAAATCTCTTCATTTTCTCTAATCTCACCTTGCTTACCAATTTTTCTCTATTGTAATTTTCTCGCCTTTTTTCTGCTTCAATTTCTTTCTCAAATCCATTTCTTGATTGTTAAGAGTATTGAGTATTCTATTGGCTTCATCTTTATTTATTTTATTTTTTTGTTTAGGGCTTTCTCCCTCTTTTTCTTTGCCTTTGCCGTCTTTATTGTCGGCTTTGTCATTATTGGGCTGCTTGTTTTTGTCATCTTTTCCGTCTTTTCCATCTTTTTTATCTTTGTCTTTGCCGTCGCCTTTATCATCTTTCTTATCTTTGTCGCCGCCATCTTTTTGCTGCTGTTGCTTTTGCTGTTGCTCAGCCACCATTCTTCTGCGGGCATATTCTAAATTGTATTTAGTTTCTTGGTCGTTTGGGTTTGCTTTTAGTGAATTTTTAAAAGCAGCTATACTTTCTTCATATTTATTTTGCTTAAGCAAAGCATTCCCAAGATTATGATATGCTTTAGATTTAATATCATTATCTTTTGTGCTATTTGCAATTTCTAAAAATGAATTTGCAGCATCAGCTGGCTTGTTGTTTTTGTATAAAGCATCGCCCAAATTATATTTAGCTTTATCATCGTTGGGCTTTGCCTTTAGCGATTGCCTATAATTATTTTCAGCATCTTGAAATTTTTTGTTTTTATAATTATTATTCCCTTTATTGATGCTTTCTTTATAGTCATCGGCAAAGAGTTGAGTTGCCGTAATTATTAATAATATTAAAATAAAGTTTCTCATTTTCTCCCACTTATGAATTTGCCAATTTTCACAAAAATATAGTTTTTCTTGCCCGAAAAGATAGATTCAAGCAGTGCAAATCCGATTGCACCCAATAGAAAATATTGAAATTTATCATCGTAATCGCTAAATCTTTTTTCACCAAATGTTTTCTTTTCCATCTTTGCAATTTCTTTCACAAGCGAGTTCAAATCAGGGTCTGAATTACCAGAATAAATAAAACTTCCTTTTCCAGCATCCGATATTTCTTTAAGGGCATCGCCATTCAGTTTGGTAATCACAGTAGAGCCATCGCCCTCTTTAATAAAGTCTGTTCCATTTGCAGTTTTAATAGGAATTGGTCCACCATTTATAGTTCCCATTCCAATAGAATGAATTATAACACCTTCTTCTGCAAGAGCTTTTGCAGCATCTACTGCATCGTCCTCGTGGTTTTCTCCGTCTGTTATTACTATTAGCACTCTATTTACTTTTTCTTCTTTTTTGCTGAAAGATTTAGCTGAAAGTTCGATAGCTGCTCCAATAGCAGTTCCTTGAGTAGCTATAATATCTGTATCGACAGAATTTAATATTAATTTTGCAGCTGAGTAATCTGTAGTAAGAGGCAATTGTGAGAATGCTTGACCAGCAAAAACAATTAATCCAAACTTATCATTTGTAAGTTTATCCAAAAGTCGATTCACTAAGAATTTTGCTCTTTCCAATCTATTTGGTTTTATGTCATCGGAAAGCATTGAATTGGATACATCCAATGCAACAATAACTTCCACACCCTCTTTTTTCACTTCTTCAAGTTTAGTTCCCATTTGAGGTCTAGATATTGCCATTATAACACAAGTAAGCGACAGCATTATAAATGTGAATTTCAAGTATGGTTTGTATTTGCTGCCCTCTGGCTGCAATTTTTCTAGCATATTGCTAGTAGCAAACTTCTTCAAACCTCTTGCTCTAAAAAATCGGAATACTGCAAAAAGTACAAAAAAGACTGGTATCAGCCCTAAGAGATAAAGATAATCACTATTTTCAAATCTAAACATTTCTTTTCAAATTTATATTAATAAACATAATTTTAACGAAAAAAGAGAAATTTATTGTACTAAAATGCAATACTGCCGAGTATTGTTTCCTTGCAAGCACCAGTAACACTTGGCAAATTGCTTTGCAAACCGCATAAAGTTCTATAACCTAGATACGCAAAGCAAATCGCTTCTTTGCCATCTATATCGCAATTGAAATCTGCACTTGTTTTGATTTTAAAATTACTCATATAGTTGCCTAAAAGTTTCATTAAAAATAAATTTCTTACTCCGCCACCCGCAGCAATTAGCACATTGGCATCTTTTGTGAATAGCTTTATATTCTCTGCTATCGAATAAGCAGTGAAATGAACTAATGTACAAATCAAATCTACATTAGGAATTTCCAAGTTGAATTTCTGCAAGTAATCCCAATTATACCTTTCTCTGCCAGTTGATTTTGGTGGCTCTTTGCTTATGAACGTATCACGTATCAAGTCTGCAAATAGCTTTTCGTTCTTTTGCCCAGCGGCAGCAATTGCTCCATCTGCATCATATTGTTTGCCGTATAACTTTTGCATTGCAAGGTCTATCAATATGTTCCCAGGGCCAGTATCCCAAGCAGTAATTTGTTCCCCCGATACATAAGTGATATTTGCCATTCCACCAATATTAAGTGCAATAAAGCTTTTATAATGTTCTCGAAAAAAGTAATAATCAAAAATAGGTACAAGTGGAGCACCTTCGCCACCCAAAGCAATATCTCCAACTCTAAAATCATATATCACTGGTAAGTCAATTAGTTTTGCCAAAGTTCCACCAGAAAGCAATTGCAAACTTGATGCAATTTGGTAATCGCCAAAAGTAGATTTCTTTGGCTCGTGCCAAATTGTTTGTCCATGGCAACTTATAGCAGAAATTTGTTCCTTATTTATATTATGTTTTTTGAAGAAACTTTCCAAAGCATCGGCATACATTTGAGCCAATGCAAAGCCCATTTGTGAAAAATCTTTTGCGGAAACATTACCAGCCATCATTTCCTTGGCTTTCAAACGAAGTGAAGCATTGTACTCAAATGAGTCACAAATTGTGCTATGAATAGCAATTTGTCCATTGCTAAAGCTAAACTCCACAAAAGCCAAGTCAATTCCATCGAGAGAAGTGCCCGTCATCATACCAATTAAGCTATGCCGACCAAATCTAAAAATTTCTGTATTTATTGGGTTCTTATTTTTCATACTGACTACAAAATTAATAAAAATTAAAGATAGTATTCTAGTAAGTTATACTAATCAAATTTTCAACAATAAACGACTTAAATTAAAACCTTCCATTTTTTTCAAATCTTCTATCTAAAATGTAGTATGTTTGTAATAACACTGAATTTCAATGGTTTACAATTATGGCAAAGTTCTCAAAAATAGCACTAACATTCTCACTTCTTTTCTGCATTTCTGCTTTCAGTTTCGCTGATGACAGCTACAAAAACGATATTGAATCTTGGCATAGCAAACGTATAGATCGCCTTAAAGCTGAATCAGGTTGGCTCAATTTAGTAGGACTTTACTGGCTTTCCGATGGAGGTAATAGTTTTGGTTCGGGTGCTAAAAATAAAATTGTATTTCCCGAAGCTACTATTGCTGAATCAGCTGGTGTATTTAACTTGACTGATTCTATTGTAAAAATGACTGTCAATGATGGAGTTGAAATTAGTGTAGATGGCGAAGTAACAACTGAATCAATACTTTTATCCCCTGAAACAGATCAAGCACCTTTAGCAAGTTCCCAAAACCTACGTTGGACAATTATAAAACGTGAGGAAAAGTTTGGTGTTCGCCTCCGAAATTTGAAAAGCCAAAAATTAGCTGAGTTCAAAGGTATAGAAAGATATAAAGTTGATGAAAAATGGAAAGTAGAAGCTATTTTAATTACTGATACTAACCAAAAAACAATTCCTATCACGAACGTTTTAGGTCAGACTAATCAAACTCCTATAGCAGGAAAATTAATCTTCACATTAAATGGAACTGAATATTCTCTCGATGCACTGGACGAAGGAAGTGATTTATTCATATTATTTGCAGACCCAACAAATGAAGATGATACCTACGCTAGTGGGAGATTCCTTTATGCCAAACACCCTGAGGAAGGACAAAACAAAATTATTTTAGATTTCAATAAATCGTACAATCCACCTTGTGCATTTACTGATTTTGCAACTTGCCCATTGCCACCAAAACAAAACATTTTGTCAATTCCTATTAAAGCAGGCGAAAAACGATACGAACATTAATTTGGTTCTGATTTGAGTTTAGTATTAAGATACCAAGTTCCAAAATGTAGAATGGCAATTGTTAGAACTATTCCTAGAAAAGATCCTACTGCTACATCTTCAAAGAAATGTTGGTTCAGATATACTCTTGATATTCCAACTAATGTTGCTAATAGTAAAAGTACAATTTGCAACCAAGCTTTACCTCTGGAATAGTAGTTACTGAAAAATAGTGCTACTGCAAATGCTGTTACTGTGTGTCCTGAAGGCATTGATCCAAACAGATGAACATCTACCCCTGGCACAAATTGCATATAAGCTTTTGATTGAAAATATAGTTTAGGTCTTGGACTATCGAATATCTTTTTTAATATATTTGCCATTATACCAGTAAAACCATAGACTGTTAGCAGTTCCAATGGTTTTTTGTAATGCCTTTCGATTGCAAACAAAAGCAAAATCAGAACACCAACAAACAAACCATCGCCCAAATAAGTTGTATATTTGAAAAATACATCTGCCAAAGGATTGTGCCAATAATTCAATAGCTGCAAACTAGATCCCTTTGGGTAGAGCAAGAAGTTAAAAAGCATTGGCATTAATAAACAAAAGTACCCTATTAGGAATACTCTATTTTCTTTTATAATTTTCATTTAACTCTGCATTCATTTTTAATTGAGAACAAAATTACTAACCAAATATGATTTTGACAATAAATATTTAAAAATACTGTGGAAAACTTTTCCCGAATATGTAGCTTTTTTTTGATGTGTCAAATATATTTTTTAAGTTGTAATTAAGAACTTAAGCTTTCAGAAAATAGATTAAAATTACTGATTAGCAACATCTATTTTATTTATATACTAATTTGATACATATTAAGGAGGGAGTAGCTATGTGAAGACTTTAAAAAAGAACTGAGCCAATTAATTGCGAAACTATTGACTCAGTCGAGTATGGCAGTGACCATCCTTTGCGAAGTTTTCGTTTCTACCTTATACAAAAATACGAATATTTCTTGAATTTATAGACGAATAAGACATAGCAATATTCAAAAAGTTATTTAAGCAATAGAAACCCAAACTGAATTTTAGTTAAAAGCTCACTGTGAGCAATGTAATTTTTGAGAATTATTGTGGAATTTCGGGAAATGGTGATATTTATACTGCAGCATGGGGGGAAAAAGAAATTGCAATATTTAGTTTAACAAATAGACAAATTAAATTTACAAAAAATGGTATTCCTGATAACTTCTATATGAATAGTAACATTGAGAATAGTAAATACAAAATTAAAGATGAATTATTGTGTTATTCATTTGGGTTGAGAAATATAATATTATCTATTGATAATGGATTAAAATGGGAGGTAAAAAACATGTATGGAGGCAATAATACTCAATCAAGCATATACTTGTATGAACAAATAATAAATAGAGTGCAGAAAATTTACTTTAAAAATAGAAGCATACCATATCTTCAAGTAATTTATTTGAGTGGGAAGTTTTATTTGACAGGTGAAAATATATTTTTAGAAAATTCTGTAGAGGGAGATTTGTTTAAATGGAAACAAGTTGATTGGATTGCACCGAATCCATCATTTAGGAACATTATCTTTAAAAATAATACTGCTTTAGGCTTCATAGTGATAGTTTACGAAAAGAGTCAATATATAAAATAAGGATAAGAAAAGATTTAGTTAATTCAGTTAATAATCAAACTAATGAGCAAAAAACATATTTGTTTACATATCCATCATACCAGCAGCCTGCAATTTCCGAAGCAAGATGTGATGTTTATTGGGAAATTGCAATTCCGTTTACAGATTCTGAAATTAGTGCATTTGATTTATTTGGAAATAAAGTAGATGAACTCGGAAAAGGTATTTCCATCATACCCAAAAGTAACTTTAGTGGTACTTTAAAATGGGATTTACAAGACATTGCAACTGGAATATATTTTATAAATATTATTTACAACAAAACATCTCAAAAAGTTATACCAATCTTAGTCTCCAAATAGACACAAGAATAGAGACGCAAAACTATGCGTCTCTGTTTTTATTTATTTATATTTCTCTTCTTAATCTTGCCACTGGCAAACGCAACTGCTCACGGTATTTAGCAACTGTGCGGCGGGCAACATTATAGCCTTTGTCTTTCAGTGCTTTGCTCAAGTCGTCATCGCTAAGCGGCTTTTGTTTATCTTCCGCTCCAATTATATCTTTCAATATATTTTTGATAACGGTTGTAGATATTTCTTCGCCTTCATCGTTGGAAAGAGATTCGCTGAAAAATGATTTAAGCTCGAATGTTCCGAAATCAGTTTGCACATATTTGCCATTAACTATTCGGCAAACTGTGGATATATCCAATCCAGTTACTTCCGAAATATCTTTATAAATCAATGGTTTTAACCCAGATTGCCCAAAGAAGAAGAAGTCTTTCTGAATTTGTGCAATTGCTGTCATCACTTTTGTCATTGTGTTCTTTCTTTGGCGAAGTGCTTGAATCATAAATTTTGCATCTTCAAATTTAGAACGAATCCAATCTTTAGTTTCTTTATTATAAAGTTTATACTTTGCTTCCTTACGAATACCATCGTAAGCTTTGCTAACTTGAACTTTTGGAATAGTGCTTTCATTAACTGTTATAATCAAATCATCTTTTTCTTCATCAATTTCTATTAAGAAATCTGGAGTTACAGTATTAATCTCAGATTGAAAATCTCCACCGCCTGGTTTCGGATTTAATCTTTTGATTACTTCCAATGCTTCTTTCAGGAATTCATCGGAAACTTCTAATTGCTTAGTTATAACTTGATAGTGTTTTTTTATAAAAGCATCATAATGGAAATTCAACATTTCTAGTGCTAAAGCTTGAGCAGCATTTGGCTTAACTACAGCTTTCAATTGAGAAGTCAAACATTCTTTTATGCTTCTTGATCCAATTCCAGGAGGGTCAAGCTTTTGTATATAGCTCAATACTTCGTCAGCCATTTTCAAAGTTACAAATTTGAATGGTGTGATTGCTTCCACTTCTGGAGTGTTTGAAGCAAGCTCTTTTGTCAAATTCACATCTATTTCAAAAATTGCTTCTTCTTTTTTAGTAACTTTATTCAATACTTTTATGCTATCTGGAGATACAGCCAATGCTTTTGCTGGGTTATAACCTTCTTCGTGATTTACTGAACCATTTGTATATGTGCCGTTTCCATTGCTATAACCATTGCCATTACCATTGGA
>CAZYXG010000027.1:0-32046 GCA_964650885.1 uncultured Hyphomicrobiales bacterium
ATCTTGTTGCTAAACTCTTGAACTTTATTGAATAGTGCAATTGCAAAAAACAAAGAAATACCAAGAGAAGAAATTAAAAGCAATTTAGTAAGTAACTCTTGATCTGAAGAGTCAATACTCCCATTAATTAAAAGAATTCCAGCCACACACGCTATTAAAGCCGAAATAAAGCAAAGCAAATAGTCCGAAAATACCTTTGAGTAATTATTTTTAAAATTACTAATTTCTTTAGTTAAGAAGTTTTCTCTATTTTCCATTCAGATAATCCAATTATTTATTTGCAATATAACTATATTTTTGAAAAAGAAATCACTAATAAAACAACAAAGGGGCTGCCATTTCTGGTAGCCCCTTTGTTTTGGGGAGATTGTGCGTCATGCAAGAACTTTTTCTATCCTAAATATTTACTTGCTAACTTCAATTTTGAAGATTTTAGCTTTGCCATTCGATTTGATTATTCCGATATAAGTACCATTCGATACTTTTTCGCCAAGTTCGTTTGTGCAGTTCCAAGTTAGCTCAGCTGATTTATCTGCTATCATACCGAACGATTTCACTAAGTTTCCTTTCAAATCTATTATTGATAGTTCAATTGTGAAGTCTTTTTGGTTGGCAAATCTAATGTTTACAAAATCGCTAGATGGATTTGGCGATACTTGAAGTGACTCAACTAAGTTTTCATCAAGCTCAACACTTAAAGCTCCAATTTTTCCTAATAACTGCAATGTTAATGGATTTTTTGCTGCTTCAAAATATATAGATGCAGTTGCTGGAACATCTGTAGCAACTGTTGGTAGATAATCTATTGCTAAGTTTTCTTCTTTGCTTGGAGCAATTGCTAATCCTGAAGTTGAAGCAAATGCTGAATTTGACAATACTACTTTTGTTACTTTTTCTGAATAGCTACCATTGTTTATCACACCAACTTTGTTTGTGCCTTTCTCGCCAACTTTTAGCGAAGCCACTTCCAAACTAGATTTCGATAAAGTTACTGGTGCATCTAAAATATAAGCTGTAGCTGTAATTCCTAAGTTAATTGGCGTAGCAGATACATCAGTAGTAACTTCTAATTCACCTAAAGTTGTTCCACGAGTATTTGGTTTGTAATCGAAAGTAATTGTTTTCGTTTCCCCTGCTTTGATAGCCATAGGTAAAGTAACATTCTTAGGCGTCAATAAATTTGCCAAAGGTCCGATTACTTTTAGTGCTGTAATATTTCCATCTTTTGTACCAGTGTTTTTAATTAATCCACTTGCAACGAAATCATAAACTTTGTTTACTTCTAAAGTATCAACAACCAAAGATTCGCTAGCAAAAGTGATATTAGCTCCACCAGTCGGCGACACAGTCAATTTAGCAATGTTTGAAACTGCTTTACCACAATCGTTTGTAACTTCGCAAGTGTAATCTCCAGCGTCTGTCAATGCAACTGCATCAAACGTCAATGTTGCCGAAGTTGCACCTGCTACATTTGTTGTACCTTTTTTCCATTGATATACTGTATTTGGTGCATTGCTTGTAGCATTCACAAACATTGTTATTTTAGTTCCTTCTGGTGTACTTTTGTTTAATGGCTGTGTAGATATAGCTGGTTTGCTATTCACAATTACATTTACAGTAGCACTATTAGCATCTGGGCTACAAGTGCCTTTTAAAGTCGAGTAGTAAGCCCCTTTATCATTTGCTGATAAATTACTTAAATTAATTGTCGCACTTGTTTGCGATGTTAATTCAACTCCATCTTTAAACCATTTTACACTAGTAATATTTCCAGAAGAAGTGACAAATAATTTACCTACTCCACCTTCACATTGTGTGAATCCAACTGGCTGTGTTGTAACCAATGGAGGTGCAGCTAAAGTCAAAGCGGCAACATTGCTTGATGCAGCAATTGCACAGCCCGAACTTGCAGCAATCACTTTATAACTTCCAGCATTGTCAGAAACTAAGTTTGTCAAAGTTAATGTTTTTGAAGTTGCATTTGGGACATCTACTCCATCTTTTTGCCATTTGAATGACAAGTTGGAACCAGTAGCTTCGCCAAAGAATGTAACAACTCCACCAATACAAGCAGTTTGAGCCATTGGTTGGGTTGTTATTGCAGGGCCAGATGTAACTGTCAATGCAGCAGTATTGCTAATGATTGGGTTGCCACAAGCTCCCGAAACTTCGCAAGTATAATCGCCTGCCGAAGAAGGAATAACACTTGGAATAGTATATGTTTTTGAAGTTGCCCCACTAATATCATTACCATTTAACTTCCATTTATAAGTCAAATTTCCACCGACTGCATTTACATCGAAAGCAATTGCAGTACCATTACAGGCAACTTTAGAAGAAGGCTGTTTTGTGATGGCAGTTGGAGTTGACATTGAAAAGTTAGAAGCACTTTGGCTAGTTAAAGAAGAGTTATTCGCATCAGTAATTTTTATTCTATATTGATTGCCTGCTGGAAGCGAACCAGATATAGCCCATATATAGCTTAAAGCTACAGCAGGTATATTTGTTGCGATTGTAGTAGGGAAATTACTTCCACCATCGCTGGATAATGTAATGTTTATTAGTGTTGCTGCATTCTGAGTCCAAGAAATATTAGTGCTTCCACCTGGGCAATAAGCACCGCCACCATTTGGAGCAGTCAAAGTTAAGTTTGGAGCACTTACTACAGTAATAGCTTGAGTTCCAGTATTCCATTGATCTCCATCTTTAGTTCCAGATCCATCTACAGCATTCCCAGCAACTTGCACAAAATATGTACCAGCAGAAGTAGGAGCTTGCCAATCGAATGATACATCAATACTACTGCTAAGAGTTTGAGCTCCACTATGAGTAACTTCGCCACCCATTACTTGAAAACCAGAAGATGGATTACTTATAGTTCCAGTATCAGAACCACCTGTTTGTGCTGTCTTAACACCTATATCACACCCAACTTTAGGTTGAGACGAGTTAGAAATTTTAACTGTAATACGAATAGTTTCGCCAGTATTTACTGTCCAACTGCCTTTGCTATTTGAGTAAGTAAAAGTTGTAGCAGAATTATTATTACCGTGGCAACTGAGACCACCACATCCAGATGATGTTGAGCCTGTTTTGCTAGCTGAATATGACTGTAAACTTGTTGTAGAAAAAGCAATCAAACCAATTGCTAGAATTATATTGAAAAGATAGAACTTCGTACGATTGAATTTCATAGTATCCTCCGATAAATTGTTTTTAAAAATATACTTTCTGTATTCTATTAATGACTAAATTTTAATGTTTTTGTTACAAGAGTTAGTTGATTAATTGACATAATTTAATTTATTAAGATTATTCTTTTAAAAATAGTATCGCTATTGAAATCAATCAAGAAGAGGACTTTACCAGATTGTAATTGTATATTTGGGATAGCTTGAATTTCAATTCGCTGACCATTTGCATCGTATATCGAAAGTTGCGGTCTGGTTTGGACTAACTCTTCTATTAGCTTTTTCGCTTCCTGCAGAGTCAATATTACTTTTGTGAGAAATACTGAATTACTCTCAACTGTTGCATCTGCAACAGTAGTCGGATTGCTTACTTCAAAATTATAACCTTTGCAAAGTTGAACATCGTAAAGATTATGTTCTTCCACAGCATCGCCTGTACTTCCATAAATAGTAATGTAGAAATCATCTACACCTAAATACTTTTGAATATTTTCATTTAAAGATAATTGCCCAGAAGCAGAAAATTTTTTAGGACTAATCTTTGATTTAGGATCATACAAACTATCTATTGAAAAATATGAGAAACTATTGTTATTAGATAATTGTAAATTATAATTCCCATTTAAAGTTTGAACTAATCCATAAGATTTTATAAATTTATCATTTTGATTATGTACAGATGTTAACACCCCTGTGCTATCAGGCAATTTCAAACAGAGATGATTCCCATCGGGATCTTTGTTTTCTTCATTTTTGAATAAATCTAACTCAATAGCAATCGCATTTCGCAATCCAGAATATCCCAAGCCCCCTGCTGCACTTTGGCATTTGTCAATTTTATCCCTACTAAATACAATTGCTATTCCGTCAGCACCTTCTTCGGAGCCATCATAAAGTTTGTTGTTATTCCCATTTGCTATTTGGAATTTCAAATTTAAATTTAGAATTTCATTTATATTTATTTTTCTATTGAAGCTAATCCCACCACAGCTATTATTTTTCAGTTTATTTATTTTCACAGTATCAGTTTTCTTTTCCGCATCGCCAAACAAACTATAATCAATCATTTCCGAGCAACTGCTTAATAGATTTGGTCTTGATGGCAAACCTAACTGCCCTTCTCCACCTATTTCAACTTTGCTAATATTTATAGTATTATTATTAATATCTCCCAATACTTTGATTAAATAATTTTTGCCTTGCACAGCAATATAGCTCGGATAACTATTATATGTAGGTGGGCTGCTTGTATAAAAAGATTGAATAGCACCAAGCGATATGTCTGGTTCATTAAATATTTTACCAACATCAATGCTATCAATAGTACTTGCTATTCTTGTGGAATCGTTGTCAAACATAGGATTATCAATAAACATACTCTTTAATAAATATAATTTTGAGCTTGCATTAGTGAATATTAAGTTATTATTTTTACCATTAAATATACTAATGCCATAAATATTCACAATATAATTATTTAATACTTTGCTAATAATCGAATAATTGTTTGTTGCCAAAAGCTTGCTGGTACTGTTTGGATCGAAATATAAACTTTGTATTAAACCATCGGCTGGAGATACAAATATTAGAGAACCCAATATTCCCATTTGTCCATTATAGCAGTATCCAGTGGAATTAAGATGGGTGTTAGAAGTCAAATCGCCAAAGTATTGTTCATTTAATTCAATTTCAAATGAATCTCTATAAACACCAATTTTTGCAATTAAAAATAGACTATCTCTATTTATCAGTGGCTTATATGCTTTAAATACTAATACATTATATAAATTATTTTTATTTTGATAATTAATAAATCCTGCCATTTTCTCTTCTAACAAATAATCTTTTGTGAATTTCACATTAGTCATATTTGGACGAGTAGAATATTTACCCTGTTCATCGAAAAATATACGAGAAACTGCTGCACCCTGTGGTCTAGCAAAATTGATTAGTGAGATTACATCTACATAGCTAATTCTTCCTTCAAGGACTCTTGGCAGAAACATTGCTGCTTGAGTGCAAGATTTATTTGAGCTAAGTTTGTCGAGAATCACATTCCCATCATTATCCCAAACAGTAATGCCATCGGAATATAGTGATAACTCATCTGTAATGTCAATTGATGCCGACCCCTCTTCAGTATTTATTTTGCTCGGCAATTTATTGTTGATTATATTTCCTTTCGAATCGAATTCAATGCCGCAACCATTCCCGAAATACCACTTATTGTTTCTGAACTGTGCATTTGCCCCTATACCCATTGCTACTATGAGTAATATTACTATTTTTGTTTTGTTTCCCATTTGTCTAATATCTCCATTATTATATCAATACCATCTGTTAATGCAGCTGGCCCTGGCTGCAATATAATTTCCGACCCAATCTCATGTATTTCATCATTTTTGATTGCTGTGATTTTATCCCAACCATCTCTTTTGGTCATTCTTGCTTTCTTAAATTTCATCCCACACCACGAAGCAATTATCACATCGGGATTGCGTTCAATCACAACATCATTATCAGCAAGTATTCTTCGTTTTGCATCTTGGAAATGTCTATTCTCTTCAAATAAATCAATTCCTCCGCAAATCTCAATTATTTCGCTCACCCAACCTATCCCAGTAATTAATGGATCGTACCATTCTTCGAAATAAACTTTCGGCTTGTTCTTTCTTGCCAGTCCTTTCGCTTTTGCCGTTTCGATTCTCTTTGATAAGGAATCTGCATAATCAGCAGCTTCTTTGCTTTTGCCAAGTAAAGAGCCAAGTTTCAAAATCATAGAAAGTATTCCTGAAACAGAACGATGGTTGAAGCAATAAACTTCAATTCCTTGCTTGACCAAATCAGCTACTATTCCAGCTTGCAAATCCGACCAAGCTAAAACCAAATCTGGCTTCAGTTCAATTATGTCATCTATCTTCGCATCAAGATACCTCGCCACTATTGGCTTAGTTTTCAAAGCTTCTGCAGGGCGAACTGTGTATTTTGTAATGCCCACAATTAAGTCTTGCAAGTCAAGGGCATAAAGTGTTTCAGTTGTTTCCTCCGTTAGGCAAACAACTCTTTTGGGGTAATCATAAATCATATTTTTCTAAATATCCAATAAACTCATTCTTAATTTAACTTTTTATAGTTAATTTTGTATTGAAATTTTAATCAAGTTGTGAAAATTATGTCTAAAAACAAAAAAGAAAGCAAAGCTATTTCTGTAAATAAGAAAGAAATATCTATAAAAAAAACTGCTTCAAAAAAAGAATCTTCTTATGAATTTGAGTGTTTTCCCAACCCAAATCCTGGCAGATACTACGAAATAGTCCACATAGCAAATGAATTTACTTCTGTTTGCCCAAAAACTGGATTGCCAGACTTCGCAAAAGTCACTGTACGCTATGTGCCAGATCAAATTTGCGTTGAATTGAAATCTATGAAATACTATTATTTGGAATTCCGCAATAAAGGTATTTTCTATGAAGCTGTAACTAATAAAATCTTAGATGATTTAGTTGCGGCAGTAGAGCCAGAAGAAATGGAAGTTACAACCGAATGGGGTGCTCGTGGTGGAATGACATCAATTATTAGAGCAAACTACTTCAAACATGGAATTGAAGATATAGAAATTACTGATTTATAATTGAGTAAAATGAAAGTAAAATTAGGTAAAGATTTCGCTTGGGAAATGGCTCATAGATTGCCATTCCACGAAGGTCCATGCAAAAACATACACGGTCATTCTTATAAAATGAGAGTGGAATTAATTGGCGATTTGGATAAAAATGGCATGGTGTTAGATTTCTACGATATTCATAGAATTGTTCAACCATATATTGAGAAGCTAGACCACGCCTTTCTTTGCAACGAAAAAGATGAAAAAGTCATCACTTTTTTGAAAGAGAACGATTTCAAATTATATATTATTCCGAACAATACAACTTCGGAATATATGGCGATTTACTTGGCGAATGAATTTGCAACAGAATTCAAAAAGTTCAAAAACTTAGATGTGATGCACGTTAGGGTTTATGAAACAGCAGATGCTTTCGCCGAAGTTTCTATTGTACTAAAATAATTATTTTGAAACTTCGTTAATAGTTGCATAGGCAATCATTATGACAAAAAACTGTCCAGGCATAGAATATAAATTAGATGACAACTTCGGATTTATAGCCGGAAGAGCTTCAATGGCTCTTTCACGCAAGTTACATCAGAATTTCAAAGAAGTAGGATACGATATCACTGCTGAGCAGTGGTCTGTGCTTATCAAACTTTGGGAAAAAGATGGTGAATCGCAACAAGGGATTTGCTCTGGAACTAATCGTGATAAACCTAGTATCACTCGTTTGATTGATAATTTGGAAAAGAATAATTATGTCGTTCGTATTCCTGACAAAGACGACCGCAGAATAAACATGATTTATCTGACTTCGTTGGGTAGAGAAATCAAAGACAAGCTTATACCTGTTGCCAAAAAAACTTTTGAAGATTCTTTAATTGGAATTTCAGATGATGAAATATTAGTAACTCGAAATATACTTAACAAAATATTTTACAACCTGACTGCCACTTGCTCCGAAGAGCAAAAACAAGAAGCCGAAGTCTGCCCTGAAGCTATGGCTGAAATATCAGCTAATTAGTGTGAATTTAAAAGATAAAAAAGGTGAATTAGTTCTACTCTTAATTACAATTATTTGGGGTGGCACCTTTTTATTCACTAAAAATGGTTTGAAAAGCGTTTCCCCTTTTATTTTTATTATTCTCCGCTTTAGCATAGCTCTCTTACTTTCTTTAACATTCTTCTGGAAAAAAATTCGCAATATTGATAGAGCCACAGTACATCAAGGATTAATTCTTGGTTTGCTTTTCGGTGGTGGCTTTATGCTTCAAACTTATGCCTTAGTTTATACTACTATTTCCAAAACTGCTTTCATTACTGGACTTGCCGCCGCATTTGTTCCTTTTGCGTATCGCATTGTTTTCAAACGGCATGTAACTCTTTGGCAATGGATAGGTGTGATTATTTGTATTTTTGGGTTAGGTGTATTCACCAATCCCAACCTTTCGCAATTTGAATTTGGAGATTTTCTTACTCTATGCTCTACTTTCTTTTGGGCATTTTATGTCACTTTAATGGATATGTTCACTAAAGAGCGTACCCACTTCGACGAAACTGTGCAACTTGTAACAATGCAATTTGTTGGAGCAATGCCAGTTACTTTACTTGCATTTATCTTTACCGATGTAAAAGATATGAAATTAGAAATCAATCCTGAATTATTAATTGCTTTATTTTATAATGGAGTGATAGCTTCGTTCGTCTTATCACTTTTGCAAACAAACTATCAGAAATTACTTTCCCCTGTGAAAGCATCTTTGATTTATAGTTTAGAGCCAGTTTTTGCATCACTAATTGCAATATTTGCACTGAATGAAATGCTAACTGGTAGGGAATTAATAGGAGCTGCTATTTTATTTTTTGGGGTTCTTTCTACTGAATTTGGGAAAATGATTTACGAGAAAATTAAAACTTAATGTAATTATGGAACAAAAAGATATTGATAGAATAATAGAAATGGCTTGGGAAGACAGAACTCCATTCGAAGCTATAAAAGTGCAATTTGGTTTTTCCGAAGCTAATGTAATTGCCCTAATGCGAAGTACATTAAAGCGTAGTAGTTTTAATTTATGGAGAAAAAGAGTGAATACTGGTGTAAGTATGAAGCATCTTAAAAGAAGAAATCCCGAAATCAACAGATTCAAATGTAGCTTGCAAAGAGGTATTTAATTGTATAAATTTGAAATAGTCAAGTATGAAATTTGAATTTACAACAAATTATTTAGCCATTTTAGAAAAACTGGATAAAATTGACCCAATCAAATATGGGCAAAGCCGCAATTATATAGATGGTGCTGTAACTCATTTATCTCCATATATTTCAAGAGGAGTAATAAGCACAAAGCAGGTTCTTACTTATGTTTTAAAAAAGGGATATAATATTTCAGAAATAGAATCATTTGTGAAAGAACTTTGTTGGCGTGATTATTTCCAAAGGGTAGCACAAACAAAAGATTTAAATATTGAAATAAAACACACCCAAACTCCAATTTCAAACTATGAATTTCCTTCAAATATATTAAATGCAACCACTGGTATAGAAGGTTTGGACACTGCAATACAACAATTATATAAAACTGGGTATATGCACAATCATTGCAGAATGTACATTGCCTCTCTTGTTTGCAATATAGCCAAATCACATTGGCACCATCCTGCTCAATGGATGTACTACCATTTATTAGATGGAGATTGGGCTAGCAATTCTTGTAGCTGGCAATGGGTAGCAGGAGCAAATAGCAATAAAAAATATTATGCAAATCAGGAAAATATCAATAAATTTACCTATACAAATCAAGTAAACACTTTTTTAGATAATTCCTACGAAGCACTCGAAATAATTGATACTCCAACAAATCTGATTAATACAGAATTGTTCTCATTTGAATTAGAATTACCAAATTCTAACATAATTCAATTTAATACAGAACTTCCAACATACATTTATAATTATTACAATCTTGATCCACTTTGGCATAAGGATAAGATTGGAAATAGGATTTTACTATTGGAACCCAACTTTTTCGCAAAATATCCAATTAGCTCAAAATGTATAGATTTTATGTTAGCTTTGGGGGATAATATACCCAATTTGCAAATTTATACTGGCTCATTCACTTCTTTAATTGATATTTACAAAGTCAACACAGAACATATTTATTACAAAGAGCACCCACTTAATTTAGGATATACGGGCAATATAGACGAAAGAGATTGGATAGAAGAAGAAATTTCTGGTTATTACCCTTCCTTTTTTTCATATTGGAAAAAAGTAGAAAAGATTTTAAAACAATAAAGATACAAAAATGATTTTTAAAAAAGAAGATATCGAACAATTAGAGCAACGTTATAGAACAGCTTTTGTAAATTCTTTAGCTGGTTTCCGCCAGGCAGTTTTAGTAGGCACTAAATCACTTGAGGGAAATTCGAACTTAGCAATATTTAATTCACTTATTCACCTTGGTGCAAACCCCGCATTATTTGGATTAATAAACAGACCAGAAAGTGTGCAACGCGATACGCTTCAAAATATTCTTGACACAAAAGAATACACTTTAAACTACATACATTATTCGCATCACGAAAAAGCACATCAAACTTCTGCCCGATACGAAAAAGGTGTTTCAGAATTTGAGAAAGTTGGATTCAATGAAGCATATCATTCAAATTTCTTTGCACCATTTGTTCAAGAATCTGTTGTAAAGATAGCTATGAAATTGGAAGACACTATTTCTATTCCTATCAATAATACTATACTAATTATTGGCAGCATAATGCAGGTTGATATAGATGCTTCTTTGGTTGGAACTGATGGATTCGTTTCATTATCGGAAGCAGATATATTAATTAGCCAAGGTCTTGATGCATATTTTGTTTCAAAAGGCATTGGTCGTTTGCCCTATGCAAAGCCCTAATTTTAGTATTTATTATGAAAAATATAAAGAAAGAATTCCTACCTCAAAAAGTATGTGCCACTTGCAATAGACCATTTGTTTGGCGAAAGAAATGGGAGAAAGTATGGGACGAAGTTAAATATTGTAGTGATAAATGCAGAATGAATAGAGGCAAAATATGAGTATTAGCATCCTTTTCCCTCATCAGCTATTTGAACAAAACAAACTTGTTTCTAATTGCAATATTAGTTATTTAATTGAAGAATACTTGTTTTTTCGACAATACAATTTTTATAAACGAAAGATTGCTTTTTATAGAGCAAGTATGAAGTTTTAAGAAAAATATCTCCAATCAAAAGAAATCAAAGTTGTTTATATAGATTCATTCAACGAGTTATCTGATATTAGGAACTTGATTCCATATTATTATTAATCGTTTGTAAACATTTTATGTGAAAATTTCTTTCGCTTTGACTATATTAAGAAAAGTATTTGATTAAATTACAAAATATTAATGAAAAACTCAAAATTAGACAAAGCGAGCCGCATAGCTCTTGAACATTTTCTTGGACTCAAATCAACTGAAAAGCTACTGATACTCTCGGATTGGAACAAACGAGAGATTGGTTTGTCACTTTATGATGAAGGTAGAAAAATTGCCAAAGAGACTATCTATCTTGAAATCAAGCCTCAAAACATAAATGGGGAAGAGCCGAGCTCTGAAATTGCCGAACTATTTAAACAATTCGATTTAGTCGTGGCAGCCACAACCAAATCTTTCACCCATACCGATGCCAGACGTAATGCCTGTGCGGCTGGTGTTCGATTTGCGACTATGCCTGGCATCACTGAGGATATGATGTCTCGCTGTTTATCTGCCGATGTCAATAAAATTATAGCTACAACAAAACAAGTCGAAAAGGCATTGAAAAATGCTAAAGAAGTTAAAGTTACAACCAAGCTCGGTACTGATATAACATTGCCAATTATAGGCAGAAAAATATTGCCAAGCACTGGTATATTATTAGAGAAAGGAGCTGGTGGGAATCTACCTTCTGGCGAAGTTTACTGTGCACCACTCGAAGGCAAATCAAACGGCACTATTATATTCGATGGTTCAATAGCAGGTATTGGTATTTTAGAAAGTCCGATACTTGTAAATATAAAAGATGGATATGCAAGAGAATTCATTGGTGGAAAGCAAGCCAAACAATTCGAAAAAATGCTTAGTGAAGTTGGCGAAGATGCACTACAAATAGCGGAACTTGGCATTGGCACAAACTATAAAGCAAAAATCACTGGTATAATACTCGAAGATGAGAAAGTACTCGGCACAGTCCATATAGCATTTGGTAATAATAAATCTATGGGCGGAATAATTGAAGTTCCAATCCACATAGACGGTTTAATAAAAAAGCCAAACGTATTTGTGGACGGCAAACAAATCATGAAAAGTGGAAAATTGTTGTTGTAAGGGTTAGAACGGCAATTTAGCATAATCGAATTACCAATTCTTTCAACCCTAATCTCACTCCACCACTGCAATACACTTTAGCTCTATTGCTATTGGTGTGGGTAGGCAGTTTATTTCAAGTGTTGTGCGGCAAGGTGGAGTATCTTTGAAATACTCAGCCCAAAGTTTGTTGTAAATTGTGAAGTCATCTTTCATGTTAGTTAGAAAAACTGTTACGTCCACCAAATTTGTCCAATTCGAACCAGCTTCTTCCAAAATAGCACGTACGTTTGCAAATACTGAATGGCACTGAGTAGCAATATCATAGCTTATTATTTTACCACTTTCGTCAAGCTCCACACCAGGTATTTTTTTGGTGCCTCGCTCTCTTGGGCCAACTCCAGAAAGAAATAATAAATTACCCACCCGACGTGCGTGAGGGTAATGTCCAACTGGTTCTGGTGCTTTATTGCTATTAATTGAATTGTCGTTCATACTATTTCAAAATAATTAATTACACATTGAAACGGAAGTGCATCACATCGCCATCTTTAACAATGTATTCTTTTCCTTCTATTCTAAACTTACCATTATCTTTAATTTTCTGCTCAGTGCCAAATTGGAACAAATCTTCGCAATGGTAAACTTCTGCTTTTATAAATCCACGCTCGAAATCTGTATGAATCACAGCAGCAGCTTGTGGTGCAGTTGCTCCTTTTGGGAAAGTCCAAGCTCTCACTTCTTTTTCGCCAGCCGTGAAATAAGTGCATAAATCTAGCAAATTATATGCCTTGCGTATTAGTTGGTCTAAGCCACTTTCTTTCAAACCCATACTTTCAAGAAATTCTTTTTTCTCTTCTTTTGAATCAAGCTGAGAAATTTCACTTTCTATTTTGCCACAAATTGTAACTACTTCCGAACCATTTTTAGCGGCAAATTCTTTTACAACTTTCACATAATCGTTATCTTCGGCAATTGCAGCTTCATCTACATTGCAAACGTAAACTTGCTTTTTCATCGTAATCAAATGCAAATCTCTAATTGAAGCTAGTTCGTCTTCTGTTAAGCCAAGTTTGCGAACAGGAATACCATTGTTTAATTCAATAACTAATCTATTCAATACTGGTTCTGATGCTTTTGCAATGTCCGACACAGCTTTGTCACTTGAGCGAATCATTTTGCCAAGATTGGCAAGTCTTTTATTTACAGTTTCCAAATCAGCATAAGCCAATTCCAATTCAATAATTTCAATATCACGAAGTGGATGCACACTGCCTTCCACGTGTATAATGTTATCTTCGTCGAAGCAACGCACCACGTGCAATATTGCTCCAACTTGTTTGATATTCCCCAAAAATTGATTACCTAAGCCTTGCCCAGTGCTAGCACCTTTCACAAGTCCAGCAATATCAACAAATTCCACAGTAGTTGGAATAATTTTTTGAGGTGGAATATATTCAGTTATTCGATAAAGTCGAAGATCTGGCACGTCCACTATGCCAATATTTGGCTCAATAGTGCAGAATGGATAATTAGCTGCTTCGGCTGGTGCAGAAGTTAAAGCTGAAAAAAGAGTTGATTTGCCCACATTTGGCAATCCTACGATACCGCAATTCAATGACATTTAAGATGACCTACAATCTATTTAAAAACTAAATCTGTTTTTGAATAAAACACAATCTCAAAATTAACTATTTTAGCACTTACAATAATGATTAAAAGTAAATATTAGCAAAATAATGAGCACACTTTCCCTATTTGAAGAACCAAAAACACAAGACCTAATCATCTATACAGACGGTGCCTGCCTCGGCAATCCCGGTCCTGGTGGCTTAGGATTAGTTATAATCGAAGGCGAAAGCGAGAAACAATTCGCAGAGGGCTACAAACTTACCACCAATAACAGAATGGAGATAATGGCTGCGGTGAAAGCACTATATATGATTGGCAACCAAACTCGAAATATCAAACTTTATTCAGATTCTAATTTATTGGTAGCTGCACATAAAGATGGCTGGTTGAGAAATTGGCAACGCAACAATTGGAAAAAGTCCGACAAAAAACCAGTACTAAATAGAGACCTTTGGGAGGCATTGCTCGAAGCAGAGAAACCACACAAAATAGAATTTATTTGGGTGAAAGGACACGCCAACAATCACTACAACGAAATCTGCGATAAAATTTCTAGAGATGCAGCCGAATTTCCAGTACTTAAAGACGATGTCGGGTATCAAACAATATAGTTTTAAAGATTTGTTAATGAATTTTGATTTCTATTGTGAGTATGTTAGTAAAGATTATTTGATATTTCAAGCTAATGCTCTTGAGATTATTTTTGTGCTTTAGACTATAATTAAAGTTATTTATTCAGAATTAATATTTTAATTTTGAATATCTAAATATTCATTATATGCACCGCACAATAATTCAATTTCGCCTAAATTATTTTTATAAATGTTATATGTAGCTTTAGTTATTACATATTCATACTCGTGGGCAAGCATATTTCTATAGCCAATCATTTTCTTTGCAATCATTGCTAATTCTGGCTTTAATATCTTTAGATTTTCTAGATGCTCAAAGCAATCGTTGTACCCTTTCGGTAATACTTTCTCAACTTTAGAAAGTATATGTTTGCAAATATCATTAAGTTCGGTTACTATTAGTCAATAGTCAATATTTCTATCAAAGAATCTAAGAGTTTTCACATCTTTCTCAAATTCTTCAAATGTTCCAATTTCAACTGTCCTAATTTCAATTAGATATTGATTGATATTCGATATTTTTCTTTGTATTAAGTTTTTATCTATCATGCGTATAGTTGTTTTGGGTCGTGATAATCTAAGTAATCGAAGTACTCACCAATTAATTTATAGATTAAATCTGAGTATTTATCTCCATCTCTTTCATAAATTACTTGTCCTTCATTAATTGTATTTTTTTGCAGTAAAATAGATTTACCATTCAAAAAAGCAATGTGTAGCTCCTCGCCAATTAGTGTTTGCAATTCAGTTACAACTATAAAGTAATCAAAAGTTGGTTCTTTAAAAAAATATAAACCTAAGTCTATATCATTGTAGCTCTCGCTATTCAAGAAGGAACCAAATAAAATAGCAACATTTATAGTAGAGTGTTTTTCGCAATACTCCGCTATCTTTGCCGCCACATCATTATATTTTAATGTACCTTTCATTTTTAAATTAAATTTTCTTTTTCTCTAAAATGGAAAAACTATTTTCATTAACTTTAATTGTGTTTTCCAATATGCCTAAGCCAGTTATTTCCAGAGTGAATGTATCGCCAGCTTCCACCCAAATTGGAGTATGGGTTTCACCTTTTGCTTTAGCTTCCAATGCCCAAGTTCCATTCAATTCTAAGTAGCAGCCAGTGCCAACAGTTCCCGAACCAATCACATCGCCAGGAAATATTTCAACACCATAGGCACAGCGTTCCACTATTTCAGCAAATGTCCAAGTCATATCTTTGGTGTTGCCAGCTGAAACTTGTTTACCATTGTGGAATGCTTTCATTTCTAAATTATATTGAGCACCAAATGGGGTATCAATTTTATATTGTTCCAATTCATCTTTTGTTACAAGCCAAGGGCCAATCGTAGTTGCGAAGTCTTTTCCTTTTGCTGGGCCTAAATTAAGCAACATTTCTTCCATTTGCATTGTACGTGCCGACCAGTCATTCATAATAGTATAACCAATAATATAATCATCAGCATCTTTAGATTGAACATTTTTCCCACGTTTACCTATAACTGCAGCCCATTCCAATTCAAAATCAAGCTTTTGCAAATGGTCTTTTTCAATTGTAATTTCACCTTCGCCAAAAACTGCATTGTGGTTTGTGAAATAAAATATTGGATATTGGTCGAACTCAGCAATCATTTCCACACCTCTGTTTCTTCTGGCTGAAGCAACGTGTTGGCGGAACGCATAACCATCACGGCAAGAAGTAGGATGTGGCACTGGAGCTAACATTTTATTAATGGCAATTGATTCAAAACTATTACTTTTGAGTTTAGTATTTAATTCTTGTGCTATTGGCAAAAACTGCTCGCTTTCGTTCAAAAATTCAGCCATTGTGCTTGGCAAATCCATACCATTAGCTTTTCCAGCCAATTGCATATCAGCTATTTTACCATCTAAGTAAATACCCAGACGCTCTTTATTTTCATTATTCAAAAAGGAAACTAATTTCATTTTGTGTTCTTATGTTCTTTGATAAAATCTTTAATATGTTGCACTTTATAATTGCTTTGTTTTGCAAATCTTTTGATGAGCTTGTCATCAGTCGTTATAATCAGTTCTTCTGTACTTAAGTAAGCAATGCGTACAAAATACTGGATTTCCCAGAATTATTCTTACCAGTTAAAATTGTAAACCCAGGAATTTCTATTTCAACATCTTTCAAACTACGGTAATTACTTATTTTGAATTTTGTCATCTTCTTCTCAACCTAAATTTGTATAAACATTATTCACGTCGTCTAATTCTTCTAATTTTTCTAATAGTTTATCTACATCAACCATTTGCTCTTCTGTTAAAGAAACTGTTACGTTGGTTGGTAAAAATGTCATCTCAGAGCTGGCTACTTCAATTCCTTTTTCTTCCAATGCTTTTTGCATTTGTGAGAAATCAGTAAAGGCAGCGTAGGCATTAAACATATTGTCTTCTTCGTCTAAGAAAATTTCGTCCAAACCAAAATCTATTAATTCCAATTCCAAATCATCAACGTCTTGTCCAGTGTTTGGGAATTTGAAATGAGATTTTCTTTCAAACATAAATGCTACAGAACCAGATGTACCAATAGCACCCCCACCTTTGCCGAATGCAGTTCGCACACTTGCAATTGTGCGGTTCACATTATCAGTCGTGCATTCCACAAGCACAGCCACTCCGTGTGCCGCATAGCCCTCGTAGATTGTTTCGATATAGTCGTTCAAATCTTTATTGGCTGCACGCTTTATTGCACTTTCTACTTTATCCTTAGGCATTGAAACACCTTTGGCATTTTGAAGCAAAATTTTCAATCGTGAATTTCCATCAGGGTTAGGCCCTCCAGCTTTCACAGCTATTGCTATTTGTTTGCCAATCTTTGTGAATGCTTTGGACATTGCTCCCCAACGCTTCATTTTACTTGCTTTTCTATACTCGAAAGCTCTACCCATTTTTCTAAATCTTTAAATTTGTAACAATTATATTTTCAAAAATACAGGATAAGTGTTAATTTTACAATTAACTACAAATCTTAATTACAAATTAGCTTAAAAAGAATTAGAAATGAATCCAAATTTTAAACCAAATGTTTGTGATGCAATCGGAAATACGCCAATTGTTAAACTCAACAAAGTAACGACTGGAGTGGACTCTGAGATATATGTGAAACTCGAATATATGAATCCAGGCGGCTCTATCAAAGACCGTATCGGAAAATATATGGTAGAAAAAGCTATTGAACGTGGCGATTTGAAACCAGGTGGCACAATTATAGAAGGTACTAGCGGAAATACTGGCGTTGGGTTGGCTATGTTTGCTGCTATTCATGGCTATAAAACTATATTCGTTTTGCCTGACAAACAATCAATTGAAAAAATCAACAACCTACGTGCTTTTGGTGCAAAAGTTATCGTTACTCCTACAAATGTAGAACCTGATGATCCTCGTTCTTATTATTCAGTTGCTAAACGTATGGCGGAAACTACGCCAAATTCATTCTATGCAAATCAATACTATAATTTGGACAATCAAAACACTCACTTCGATTGGACAGGACCTGAGATTTTTGAGCAGACTGGTGGCGAATTCGATGTATTTATGGCAGGCGTTGGAACTGGTGGTACAATTTCTGGAATTGGCAAATACTTAAAAACAGTTATGCCAAATGTTAAAGTTGTTGGAGTGGATATTGTTGGTTCTATCCTTGAACCATTTTTCCGCACTGGCAAAGTAGTTGAAGCCCATTCTTATGTATTGGAAGGAATCGGAGAAGATATTTTTCCTTCTAACTTGGACTTTAGCTGCATAGATGATATGGTTGTGATTGAGGACAAAGAATCATTCCTAATGACTCGTGCATTGCTTACTAAAGAAGCAATCTATGCAGGTGGAAGCTCTGGTGCTGCAATTTGCGGTGCTATTAAGTATGCCAAAAAACTGAAAGAACCAAAACGAATTCTCGTTATAATTCCAGATTCGGGCAATAGATATACTGGAAAAATCTATAATGACGATTGGATGAGAGACAATGGCTATTGGGACAATTCTTTCAACGTACTTATTAGCGAAGTGCTTTCTACTCTTGGCAAAGGTAACGAACCTCTTATTTCAATAGACGACACTCAGACTGTGGGTCATGCTGTTGAACTAATGAAAGAAAAAAATATATCTCAATTGCCTGTTTATAGCAAAGGTAAGTTTGTGGGTATTGTTTCGGAAAATAAACTGTTACGCCCACTTTTTGAAAGTCAAATTAGCTTAAACGATAGCATTACTATTGGTTTGGAGAATAATTTCATTACTGTAAATGCAAACGATTTGTTGGAGAAAGTAGCAAATAGCTTAATTGCTAAAAAGACTGTTTTAGTAGAAAAAGACAATGTTCCAGTGGCAATTTTGACAGATATTGACATTTTGAACTATATGGCAACTCACAGACCATACTAATATGTGCAAAGGATCAACAACAATCACAAACAATATTTGCATTTCAGTGCAACCAGAATATGTGCCTTCGGAAGAAGCCACTGAAGGCCAGAAATTTCTATTTTTATACAGAATAGAAATTAAAAACTTAGGCACACAAACAATTCAATTGCTCTCTCGCTATTGGCTAATAATCAATGGAGAGGGCACGCAAGACGAAATAGCTGGAGCTGGAGTGGTTGGATATACGCCCATACTCAAGTCGGGCGACAGCTTTATCTATACAAGCTATTGCCCACTTGACACAAATTGGGGAACAATGGAAGGTCATTTCACATTCATAAACGAAGACAAAATTATTTTCGATGCAAAAATTGACAGATTCTATTTGGCAGTTTAGTCTTTTTTACTATTAATGAATTTGCCATTGTTATCAAAAGTCATTTTTTTTCCTTTCACTTCTGCTTCATAAGTTGTAACACCTTTGCTGTCAACAATTTTACTAGCTTCTTTGATTTTTTTAGCTTTGCAATGCTCTTTAGTGTAAGCAATTACTTCTTTAGGCAATTCTGAAATTGCTATTTCAGTTTCTGTTTCCAGCAATTTCCCATCTTTATCAATAGTAGCAGTCATTTCAACTTTATTTATTTCAAATTCAGCTTCGAAATTGCCATCTTCTTTTTCCCATTCCAGTTTTTTAGCTTCTGGGAATTGTTTTTGAAATGTACTTTTTACAGCACTTGGAACTTCATTTTCTTTCAAATCTTTTGCACTTGCAAATGAAACGAATAAAACAAGCATAGCTAACATTGTGAATTTTTTCATAATACGATTCCCTATAATTATTGATTAAGTTAGAATTAACTTAACCAAAAATAGCATAATTAAAACCAATTGAATTACAATTTTACAAATAAGTTTTACACAATTAAATAAAGATAAGTTTAAATCAATTTCATTACATCAGTAGAGATGGGTCTTAGACCTGTCTAATTTTTCTGACATTGAAATGCAGTCATTGAGCTTGATGAAATGTAACTCTTCACTCTTCACTTTTTAAAGTTCATTTTCCACCAATCGTAGATTATTCGCCATTTATTTATTCTAGTATTTCTTACAATTGTGGGGTTGAAAACTTTTTGCTTCTGCTATTGCTAACTCTTGGGGGTTTGCTATAAAAGTTATATTATTTTGGCATTTAATTTGTAGAATTATCACAAAATGGTCTTTTTAGACTATTAATAGCCAATTGTTTAGTTGGTTGAAATGAAAAACTATATGCAGGACGCACGAATATGTTATTTAGAAAATACTTATTTTCAAGCAAACTACCCCTTATGAATAGGGCTATGGATGCTTATTCCACTCGTTTGCAAACTACTTCTAAGAATATTGCAAACGCTACTTCTCCTTTCTATCGCCCCGAAAGAGTGAAGTTTGAGGAATTTTTTCATCAGCAAGAAGTTGTAATCAAAGGTGCTGCTTCTAGCGATGGTAGTGCAGTAAGCATTCCTGTTGGTAAAACCAGAAGCGAAGATGTATCTGGCGAAAAAGAAAATCGTGGTATTCCCGATCCAGAAATATTCTTTTCTGGAGAAACTCACGTGAATCTTGACAAAGAAATGTCGGAAATGGCACAAAATCAGATTAAGTTCCGATTCGCCTCATCAATGA
Organism: uncultured Hyphomicrobiales bacterium; assembly: GCA_964650885.1. Lineage (GTDB taxonomy): Bacteria > Bacteroidota > Ignavibacteria > Kapaibacteriales > UBA2268 > JAPLFM01. The sequence continues at coordinate 20,475 of CAZYXG010000027.1, forward strand.
CAAAGAAGTTTTTCAATGGACTTGGCAGCTCCATTCGTGGTGTTTCTCAATAAACTTATTGAATTATTATGTTAGTAAACGATAAATATTTTAAAGAGGAAATACCGCTTATTCAAAAGTCGCTTGGTGCTTATGCTAAAAGGCAAAACACTATTGCGAAGAATATAGCGAATGCAACCTCTCCTTATTTCCACCCAAACAAGGTGAAATTCGAGGAGTTTTTCCATCCAGTTGAGCAAATAACTGGAGCGAAACCAGAAACTAATAGCCCAGAAGTAAGTGCAATTCCACTTGGCAAACTTGGTGAAGAAGATATATTTCCTGAAAAGCAAGGAAAGTATATCCCAGAAAGTGAAATTATGATGAGTGGGGAAACCCATGTTAACTTAGATAAAGAAATGTCGGAAATGGCACAAAATCAAATCCGATTTAATTTCAGCTCATTGGCAGCAAAGGATTATTTCCGTGAAATGACCACTGCTATCAAGAGTTACATGTAGAATAAAAAGTTGGCTTAATCTTTGTAAGAACTCAAAGACAAGCCAAATTTAATTTTGAAAAATCAGTATATGTTCTGATGTAATTAGAACATTGATAAACTAAATTTGGAATGTAGAAATGGCAGAAAATATTTTTTCTTCTTTTGATATTAGCGGACAAGGAATGAGCGTGCAGAGATTACGCCTTTCTGCGACAGCTAAGAATATTGCCAATGTAAATACTACTAAAAGTATTGACGGACAGCCTTATAAGAGAGAAGTAGTGGTAGTCCGAGCTATACCCGATAGTCCTTTTGAAGATACTTTACATAACTATATTAAGTTAGATGGTACTTCCAAAGCTCACGCACCGGCAGCTAAGGATTCGAACTATCCGCCAGATTACTCTGTGCTTAAAGCTAAAACGGCAACGGATAATTCACTGCCACGATTGGTGCACGACCCGAACCACCCCGATGCCGATGAGAATGGCTATGTAAAAATGCCAAATATCAATATCGTTACGGAAATGGTGGAGATGATTAGTGCCCAAAGAGCTTTTGAGGCAAACACTGGAGTAGTGGACGCAGCAAAAAATATTGCTAGAAATTCACTTGAAATTTAGGATAAAGAAATTATGAAAAGTTTGGAGCAAGAATGAAAATTTCTTCTAATTATAGCAGCACCTCGATTGAGCGATTTGGCTCAAATGTGTCGAGCGGTATTGCTAAACAAAGATCACAAGAAACTGGCGGTGCGGAAAGCGATTTAATTACGTCTGGCGAAAGGAATTTTTTCAAAAAATTATTCCCTGAAAATTCAGATCAAATTGATAAGCACATCGTTTTCAATAGAAATGGTAAAACAAGCCAATTCAATTTTGCTAAGGGCTCTATTGTGGACGGTATAGCTTAGTTTTTATTACAAATTCAGGGATGAATTATGCTAGTTAATGAACTTTTAGGAAGCAGAAAATTTCTGCCAATGGCACAGCAGCGAGAAACAGGCGGACAGCCAGTGGAGCTACCAAAGTCTGGATCTTTCGTAAATACTATGCGTGAATTTATTACCGACACAAATGAATTGCAAGTGGAATCTAGCGAAGCTACTGCCAAATTAATAAAAGGCGAACCAGTAGATATACACGATGTGATGATTGCATCGCAAAAAGCCAAAACCTCATTCGATTTACTATTGGAGCTTAGAAACAAAGGGCTCGACCTCTATAAAGAAGTAATGCGAATCCAAGTTTAAGAAAAATATTTAATAGCAATCCCAAATAGAAATGTTTGGGATTTTTTTTATGGGTAATTAAAATAATCTTATGTAAATTAGTAATTTATACCTATTTTTGAAAAGTAATTTATTTAAAACTATAAACTAGCTAACTCTATGAAAAAGCTATCCCTTTTTGCAGCAATCTTAGCTATGCTAATATTTTCTGGATGTTCAGAAACAGCTACAACACCTACCTCGACAGTCAAAACTTGTTTTGTTCAAAAAGTATTGTATAGCGATAGCTCTTCTTATACATATACTTATGACGCAAGCAACAGAGTGTCAAGCAATACTTTTATACAAGATACAAGAGTAAGCAAAACAGATTATAATAATAATGGGAAAACAGTTTTAGCGACTTCAAATGGAATGTTAGTGCAAACTTATTACTTAAACAACAAAGGTTTTGCAGATAGTCTTCTAACAGACATTCAAGGCTTTTACCTCAAAGAAATAAATACTTACAATAGCGAAGGCTTAAAAATTAACACAGTAAGTAAAAGTAAATATATGAATACTAACATGACTGATACAACTACTTATCAGTATGTCAATGGTAATCTTAGCAAAGAAATTTTTAGTGATGGAAACTATACACTTATAACAGATTTTGAATATTATACAGACAAAATCAACTATTCAAAAAAATCAAATGAAGCACAGGATTTCACTAATGACAATGTCAATTTAAGAAAAAAAGCGACTACCAACTCTGGTAATGTTACAAATTATGCTTATGAGTTTGATGCAGATGGAAAAGTTTTAAAACAAATTACAACTTTTTCTGGAGGTGACATATCTTCAAAAACATTTACATGGATTTGTAAATAAATTTGAAACGTAATAGAGTATTTAGATATTAAAAAATTAAACCTCAATTATTCCGATTAATTGAGGTTTTCTGTGATATCACAAATACCAAAAACCATTTCGACAAGCTTTTATTACCACAAGCTCAATTACCAAATAAAAAAAAAGTGAATAGTTTCCTATCCACTCTTACACTTTTTCTAAAGTAAATTGATTTTCATTTCTACCATTGAGCATTTGGATAGCTGCGTTGCAAATTTTGCATTTCTGCAAGTATATGTCCAAGGTATTCAGTGTGATTGCCTTTTCTGCCACCAGTTTGCATAAATTCATCTTTATTGACTGTTTTCAAAGTAGCTTCAGTTAGCACTGTGTTGATGTTAGCAAACCATTCATCTTTGAATTTTGTAGTGTCGAAGATAATTTCTTCGCTAATTAGCAATTGGTCTGCATCGGTTTGTTCAAACATTTCGCCAGTAAACATCCAAAGGTAATCTATTGCTTCTTGCAATTTTTCATTGCTTTCGGCAGTGCCATCGCCAAGTCTAAGCATCCATTGCGAACTGTGTCTAAGATGATATGTGATTTCTTTAAATGAGCGTTTGGCTAAAGCTGAAAGAGTTGAGTCCTTGCTTTCTCTTAGCTGAGAAAATTGCAGATAAGCAAAAGTATCGAAGAAAAACTGTCTTGCTATCATATATGCAAAGTCAGTATTATCTTGCTCACAAAGTAGTATGTTTGTGAAATACTTTTCGTCTCGCAGGAATGCCAAATCATCGGCTGTGCGGTCTTTTTCTTCCACTTTGGCAGCGTATTCTAGCAGGTAATTTGCTTGTCCAATTAAGTCCAACGCAATATTTGTTGTAGCAATATCTTCTTCCAAAATTGGACCATGCCCACAAGTTTCAGAAAGTCTATGTCCAAGGATTAATCTATCATCGGCTATTTTTAACAAATAATCGAAAAGTGCAGTTTGTGTATTAATGGATGTCAATGCTTACACCTTTTGGAATTTTATAGAAATTTGGATGACGATAAATTTTATCGCTTGCTGGGTCGAAAAAAGAACCCATATCTTCGGGGGTGCTAGCCACTATTGCTTCGCTTGGCACTATCCAAATGTTTGTAGCATTTCCACGGCGTGCGTAAAGGTCTCTGGCGTTCAGCAAAGCAATTTCTGCATCGCTACCGTGCACGCTTCCAACGTGTTCATAAGCTTTGCCATTGGCTGGTTGCACAAATACTTCCCAAACTTCCCATTGTGTATCATTTTGCGACATTTCAATTCCTAATCAAATTAATTTTCTCAAATTTAAGAAAGTTTCCAATTTAAAATGCTTATTTTTATCAAGAAATTCAACTTTATGGGTTTTAAAGCCAATTATCAAGTATTTCTTTGAATTGTGCTTTATCAAATGGTTTTGACAAATAATCATCGCAACCCAAAGCTATAAACTTCTTTTTATCGCCAAACATAGCAAAAGCAGTACATGCAATTATTGGTATGTTTTGGTATTCTGGTATTGATTTAATCTTTACAGTGATATCTATTCCACTTTCGTCTGTTCCAAGATTTATATCCATAAATATTATATCAATTTTATTTTGGGAGATAATATCTAATGCATTTTGGCTATCTCTTGCGGTGTAAACTTCATATTTTGCACTGCAAAGTTTTTTAAAATAAATGATATTAATATCATCATCTTCTACGTATAATATATTTATTTTACTATTATCATTGCTTGAGTTATGTTTAATTATCCTTGGAGCCGAATTGATTTCAGATGCAATATCCTTAACTTCCTCAATAGGCAATATTAATGTAAAAGTAGTACCTATTTTGAATTTACTTTGAACAGACAAATCTCCATTGAGCAATTTTGCATATTTACGACTGATTGTCAAACCTAAGCCAGAGCCATCATAGTTCCTAGCAATTCCTTCGCTACCTTGTCTAAATTCATCAAATATAAATTCCATATTTTCTTCTGGTATTCCAATTCCAGTATCAATAACCTCGATTTTCACATATTTAATATTATTAATATTTAATATATTTTCAGTGACAGTAACTGTTCCATTTTCCGTAAATTTGAGCCCATTATTGATTAAATTATTGATAATATCCGTTAGCATTCTTTTATCTGAGACTAATAATAATTCTTTATTACTATTATTAAAGATTAGCTCAAGTTGGTTTTCCTGTGCAGTTGTTTGGAAATTATGAATTAACTCATTTAATATTATTATCAAATCAAAACTTTCATTTTCAATTTTAATCGAACCAGATTCAATTTTTGAAAGATTTAGTATTGAATTTAAAGTATCCATCAAACGTTTTCCACTTTCGTAGATTAAGTTCGACATTTCTTTAATTTCATCCATATTTGATTCATTTTCTATAAGCTTTGCAAACCCAAGTATTCCTATCATAGGAGTTCGAAGTTCATGCGACATATTAGCCAAAAAAGAAGATTTTAATTTATTCATTTCTTCAGCTTTATCTTTAGCTAAAATTAAATCCCATTGAATTTTTTTAATTTCAGTAATATCAAGTTGGACAGATACAAAATTTGAGATTATACCTTTATCGTCGTAAATTGGAGCAATACTAGCCGATTCCCAATGAGTAGTTTTATCCTTTTTTAAATTTACAAATTCACCATGCCAAATATTACCTTTGGTTATAGTGTCCCATAAATCAATATATTCTTTTAGAGAAGTATATCCAGATTTTAAAAATCTAGTGTTTTCTCCTTTAACTTCATCAAAAGTATAGCCCGATATTTCTTCAAATTTTGGATTAACATATTCAATTCTGCCAAGAAGGTCGGTAATAATTATCGAAACAGGACTTTGATTAATAGAATTAGACAGTAATCTTAATTGTTTCTCGTATTTCTTTTTCTCTGTTTCGTCTATAATTGTAGCTACTATTTTTAATGGTGTACCATTTGAATTATAGACTGCCTTTCCAATTATTCTACAATTTTTCTTATTGCCATTATTAGTTATAATTTCTCCTTCTATTAAGAAATTAATCTTATTCAATATGGCTTCACTAATAATATTTCTGTTTAAATCAATAACTTCTGGAGTCGAATACTTATCACTTGAATTCATATCTGGTATGAAACTATTAACATTTTCATCAAAAATCCTATAAACTTCTTCGGACCACCATACTTTATCTGTGAGCAAATCTATTTCGAAACTACCTATTTGGGCGACTTTCTGAGATTCATTTAATTTAGCTAATATCTCATTTGTATATTTTTCTGATTCTACTAATATTTTTCTAACTCGTTCTTCTTCGGTTTGATCTCTTACTAGTAATACTGCTCCAATTATTTCACCATTCTCATTTCTAATTTGAGAAGCACTATGTGATATTGGTCTTGTAATATTATTCTTTGAAACAATTATTGCTGTATTAGAAAGATGTGTTATTTCTTTAGTATGCATTACTAGAGTAGCTGGATTGACAACTTCTTCGCCAGTATCTTCATTGTATACAATATAGATATCAAGTAGTTTTTGTCCAATTGCTTCAGACTCTCGCCATTCTGTTAGTCTTTCTGCAACAGGGTTCATTTGAGTAATAATGCCATTAGCATCAGTTGTAATTACCCCATCGCCAATGCTATATAAAATTGTTTTAAATATTTCATTTCTTTGCCTTAATTCTAATTCATTTTTATAAAGCTCAAGATCTAAGCTTTTCTTTTCATTTTTTCTAATAAATAGAAGTAGCGAAGCAATAGTAAAAAACAACAAAGCAAAACTAATAATTGAAATTAATGCAAGTTTATTGTAGTCTCTAAACACTTCATCTTTATTGATTTTAGTTATTATATACCAATTTATACCATTTATTTTTTGAGAATGTCCTAACACATAATCAGTTTTGTAATCCTCTCCAAATAGATAATTAATTTTATTTTTAATTGAATTAACTATCATCACTTCATTCATAGTCATTGCTATTTTAAGTTGCATTGGCTTGTGAATTATTTGATTTATTGGAAGCAAATTGTAAACAGAGTCATTTTTTAATTCATATAGAATTGTTTCTGCAGTTTTTGAAGCAAATGGGATTTTGCTTATAATATTATTCAGATGTCTATTTGGATTTATTTTTAATATTTGATATGCTTTATTCTTTATATTGTTAGATGTAACAAAAGGTATTATTATGTCGAAATTTATTGTAGAATCGTTTTCTAAATAACTATTTGTAAAATATATATTATTATCAATTCTATTATTCTGAATTAAATCTATTGTCTCATTGCTTACTTTAGAATTTATTTCAGATACTGATAATATTTGCTTCCCATTATTGTCCATCAAACATATATTTTCATATAAATATACTTCTTTAAATGATTTATAATAATCAATAATTATTTTTTTGTTGCTTTCATTCTTAGGTTCATTTATTAATAAAGATATTTCAGAATACATTGTTTTGACATTTAATATCATTTTAGCATCTTTTTCTCTCTCTTTAAGCCATAAACTCACTAAATTTGACTTATAATTATTTACAGTTGATAATTGGTTAAAAGTATTTTCTATTAGAGTTTCTTTTTCATTTTCAAAGTATAAATATAGACCGGTATTCATAACAATAAATATAGCAATTATTATAAAAGCTAGATTTGTTTTAGAAAGAAATATTTTTTTTATATTCTTTATCATTATTTCATATTTTAAACATAATTGTATTTGTTTTTGTAATTAATCAAATTAATCGTTTTCCATTTCTTTATCAAAAAAGCCATTCTTTTTGCAAAATGGCTTTTCTTGTTCTGGATATTTTAATCTCTACTTATTTATCAGAATACTTAACAGCGCAACCATAAGGTTTCGATGTTTTCACACTTACTGTTTTTCCAGCCAATGCTTCATTTAAAGCTTCTTTCACATAGTTTTTTGCCGTTTTCACATCTGCATTGTCTTTACTTGGCTTGTCGTCTATTGCACCAGCATAGATTATTTTACCTTCTGGGTTTATTACAAACATTTGTGGAGTAGTTTTTGCTCCGTAGCTTTTACCTACTTTGCCATTTGCATCAATCAAATATGCACTTGGAGTAGCATCGTATTCAGCTTGCTTTTTATTTACTTCTTCGGCTGTCATATTGCCCTCTTTGCCAGCTGACGATGAGCAGATTGATAGCCAAACAACGCCTTGAGCTGTAAATTGTTTTTGAAGCATTTGCATATTGTGGGTTGAATAATGCTTAACAACAAATGGACAACCATAGTTCACCCATTCTAGCACTACGTATTTTCCTTTGAAATTGCTCAAACTATGAGTTTTGCCGTGGCTATCTGTTAAAGTGAAATCTGTAGCTATGCTTCCTACTTCTGCTGCAATTGCTGCGATGGAAAGTGCTAAAAAAAGCATAAAGCTTTTGAATATATTTTTCGCTAACATTTAAATAAATCCTTTTAATTATTTGTGTGTAAATTAACTTCTATTTCTAATGATTTTAAATCGGGAACTCCGAACCAACCTTTATTACCTATTAATAATCCCTTGAATTTCTTGGGTAAAGTTTCTATAAATTCGTCTTGTTTAAGTTTGATGTTCAATTTCGATACATCTTGCTTTTCTATATTTTTGAAAAGCCCACCTTCATAAGCCCAAAATTGAACTTTAGTTTTTGACAAATCAATAATTGATTTATTAAGCGAATTCAAGCTCAATGTAACATCTTTGCCATTTTGATAGGCATTTGCCGTAAATAAGCCCCCTGTGAAAGGCAATTGGCTATATGCCTTGTCTATTTTTTGTTTTTCCCAAATGACATTCTTTACCAACTCGCCAACCGAAACATTTGTTTCGAAGTCAGTGCTTTCGCCTATACACTTTTCCTTGCAAACTAACCATTTGGCTTTGCCAGAAATTGTAATATTTTCTGTTTGATTATCTTTTGGGGTAACTCGAATAAATAGCACCACACTATCTGAATAGCCATAGTTGATTATCTCGCTAGATGAAATCAGCTCTGGGCTAGCCCACATTATTTCACTTACCGACACGTTGCTTGTGTCAATCAGTATCTCCGTTGGTATGCCCGAATCTCCTGCATTTTGCCAGTAAATATGCCAATCCTTAGTGATTCTGAATTTGAAAGTTATTAGAAAGTCTTTTGTTTCCTTACCAATCGAACTATAGTGTGGTATTACTTCCAACGACACTAAGCTGCCAGCAGTCTCTTTTGCTTGCAAACTAAAACATAATATCAAAGTTAATGATAGAAATAATATTTTTTTCATTTAGATTTGACGATTTTCTGTTAATATTTATTTTGTTTGTAACGTTTTCTTTGTAGATTTGTTTATTGAAATGAGAAAATATTCAAAGGAATTAAATGAAAAAATACATTCTAGTTTTTATAATTATTTTAGCAGCTACATTAAATAACAATGCTCAAACTGTATTGCAAGAGAAAGTGATCGCTAAAAACTTAGATACTCCATGGGAATTGCTTTGGGGGCCAGACAACTTCATTTGGATGACAGAGAGATTCGGCAGAATTAGCCGAGTGAATCCATTATAAACAGGCTTATTGAAAAAGAAATGTCCCGCAAACATTACTCCGCAGTACTGCTCATTTTTTCGTTGAATCTGTATCATTTTAGCCTTTAGCCAATGTTTATCGTGAAGACGATTTAGCAAGAAAATAATTAAATTTTGTCTTTTTTTCACTTTAAGCGTAACCTTTTGAGGTTTCATGTGTCTATTCTAGTAAGTGTAATTTGCCAAAAAGAGAAAAAGATTTTGTTTTTTTGCCATTGAATTATTAATTTGGATAAGTGATTTAGTGATAATTGAGTTAGAAATGAAAATCAAATCACAAATAACAACTAATACTTCAATCATAAAAGCAACTATCAACTTACAATTCGATGGCTCTGATTTGCCACAAGGCGACTATCAATTACAACTTGAAATTGAAAATCAAATAATTGCTATTGGCAATTTATTGATTCAAATATAATTTATTCATTTTCCTCTTTAGTAATACAGGGGTTTATTGTTGAGGATTAGTTATGAAAACATTAATAATAATAAATATTTTAATTTTAAGTAGTTTGCACCTATTATCTCAAGGTTATGAAATCTGGGGAGCTGGAGCTAATAGCATTGGTGAATTAGGAAATAATAACTTAATTGGTATAGATGTATTTTCTAAACTGACAAATATTTCTGATTGGAAACTAATAGCAACTAAAGAAAAGCATAATTTAGGTATTAAATTTGATGGGACACTTTGGGCTTGGGGATTTAACACAAATGGACAGTTAGGCGACGGTACAAATATTAGCAGAAATAAACCTGTGCAAATCGGTTCAGACAATGATTGGACAGATATTTCTACTGGTTATGCTCATTCTATGGCACTTAAAATTGATGGGAGTTTATGGGCATGGGGTTCAAATACAGTAGGACAACTCGGAGATAGTTCTTTAATTGACAAATTTGTACCTACTAAAATTGATTCTGAGGATGATTGGAAGCAAGTTTCATGTGGGTCATATCATACCGCTGCTATTAAAAAAGATAATACTCTTTGGACTTGGGGTAGAAATAATTCTTTTCAATTGGGAGATAGTTCAAGCTATGACTCATTTAATCCAATTAGAATTACTACAAATAAGAATTGGTATTTCGTTTCAGCAGGGAATGAACATACTATTGCTTTAAGAAATGATGGCACTATTTGGTCTTGGGGAAGCAATTTAAATGGACAATTAGGTTTGGGTAGTTCAATAAATTTCAATATTCCAACTCAAATTGGAATTGATAACGATTGGAAAGTTATTAGTAGTGGGTATGAACACACTGCTGCAATTAAAAGTGATGGAAGTCTCTGGCAATGGGGGCTTAACGGTTGGGGTCAACTGGCAGATGGTACTTTAGTAAATTTGGAATCGCCTACTAAAGTAGCAGGCACTATGGATTGGAAAGATATAATTACTGGGTATCACAATTCAATCGGAATAAAAAATAATGGTACTTTGTGGATTAGTGGCTGCAACACTGCGGGTCAAATTGGATATGATACAAATATTGTTAAAATTTCAACATTTAGAAATATTACTAATATAAATAATTGGAAAAATATTGCAATTGGCAATCATTTCGTTTTAGCATTGCGAGGAACTCTTCCATTAATTAGCAACATTACTACTAATAAAGTAGATAATGAAATTTGTTTGAGTGATTCTATAGAGCTTAGTGCAAATATTGTTTTGGGAATCCCTGGATATAATTATAAATGGACTCCAGCATATTTGTTGTCTAATTCATATATTGCAAACCCGATTGCATACCCTAAAAAAAGCACTACATTTAAAGTTCTCATTACTGACTTCCAGAATAGTATAGTAAGTAATAGCATTTATATTAAGGTGAATGATAAATCTAAAATAAGAGTGAATTATAACGATTCTATTTGTAAGGGCGAAACATTTTCGGCAATTGCAGCTGGAGGCTTAAGTTATAAGTGGTATCAGGATAGTGTCTCAATTAATAATATTATTGCAACCTCAAACAAATTAAATAGTAGTCCTTTAGTAAGTTTAAAATATATATTGGAAACAAATACCACTAAATGTACATTCTATGATACTTTGCAAGTGAAAGTAGTAGATAAAATAAACGTTGAAATAGGAATAATTGGTAGTCCTAATATTTGCAATGGTGATTATATAAAATTATTTATTAAAAATAAAATGAAAGGTGTATTCTACAATTGGGAAAAAGATGGGAGTATTTACTTTTCAGATACTTTAATTGTAAATAATAAGACAGATATTTATAAATTATATGGAAGACCTTCAAGCCCATATTTATGCGAAGATAGTTCAAGTATTTCCATTTATTTAACACCTATAAAACCCATAATTGGAGTTGTAGGTACTTATGCTCTCTGCCAAGGCGACTCTGTCAAGCTATTTATTAAAGATAAGCAGGCAAATAT
>CAZYXG010000028.1:0-17428 GCA_964650885.1 uncultured Hyphomicrobiales bacterium
TAAGCTCATTGACCAAGTCAAAATGAGACAGGTCGTCTTTACAAAAAAAAATTCACTGTAATTCACTCCAGAATTGTTTCAGGTTGCACCTACGGAGCTATTGTTTTGAGTTTTGATTTTCTACAAACAGGCAGTACCTAAGGAACTAGTTTTTGAATAAGATGAATATGATTATTTGTATTTGAGATATAGTCCTTAACTTCCGTTATGGGTTAATGTTTTAGTTTAAGATTTGCTGTAGATATCAGACTCCTCTGGTTTGACAAAAAGATTATACCCAAAACTTCTCTTATTTAACAATGCAACAGAACTGCTCTTTATCATCAATTATTCATTATCATCTGTCAATTGTCCATTATTCTTTCAAGTGTCAGTAAATAGTCTTATTTTTGAAGCTATTAAAGTTTGAAAAATACAAAATGTTTAGTCATTAGCTAAACATAGCCCAAAAAAGGAAATGAAATGTACATAGATATAACTGCTCCTAAAACTAGCTCGAATGTACAGACTAATATTAGTTTACTTAATCGCAACCCTAATACTCGAAAGGTTTATATAGAAACCTATGGTTGCCAAATGAATATTGCCGATTCCGAATTAGTAGCTTCACTTATGGTTACTGATGGATTTTCTATTACCGATACTGCTGAAAATGCAGACGTAATTCTATTAAACACTTGCTCTATAAGAGATAATGCTGAAAAGAAAATCTTTTATAGATTGAATCATTTAAAAGCAATCAAAAAGAAAAACTTTAAGTTAGTTGTGGGTATCATTGGCTGTATGGCTGAAAGGCTCAAAGAAAAGCTTATTGGTGAAAGGAACTTAGTTTCTATCGTAGTTGGGCCAGATGAATATAGGAATCTACCCCATTTGGTAAATCAAGCATTTGCTGGTGAGCAAGGAATAGCTGTTAAGCTTAGCAAAGTTGAAACTTATGACGATATTATTCCATTAAGAACAGAAGGATTAACAGCTTGGGTTTCTATTATGCGTGGCTGCAATAATTTTTGTGCCTTTTGTGTTGTACCATACACTCGTGGTCGAGAGCGTTCTAGACCATTTATGTCGGTAGTAAAAGAGGCAATCGGACTTTATGAAAGTGGCATCAAAGAGATTAATCTTTTAGGTCAGAATGTGAATAGCTACCGTGACGAAGAAAGTAATATCGAATTCCCTATTCTTTTGGAAACAATTGCAAAAGAAATTCCCGATATTAGAATTAGATACACTACTTCGCATCCACACGATATGAGCAATGACTTAATAGAAGCACACAGTAAATACTCTAACATTTGCAATTCAATTCACTTACCAGTTCAATCTGGCTCAAATAAAATTTTGAAAAAAATGCGTAGAGATTATTCTGTTGAGCATTACTTAGAAAGAATTGATACAATTAGAAAAATAGTCCCAGGTGTATCATTAACAACTGATATTATTTCAGGATTCTGCACAGAAACCGAACAAGACCATCAGGATACACTCAACTTGATTAAAGAAGTAAAGTATGACGGGGCGTATATGTATAAATATTCACCAAGGGAAAATACCTTAGCTTGGAAATATGAAGACGATGTGACTGAAGAAGAAAAAATACGCCGTTTAAATGAAATAATTGAAACTCAACATGCAGTTGCACATGATTTAAACTTACTCGAAATTGGTAGAGAACACCAAATTCTTATTGAAGGCGCTAGCAGAAAAAACGACGAAATGTGGGTTGGCAGAACAGATACAAATAAAGTCTGTATTCTTCCTTATAGCGATAAATTAAAAATAGGTAATTTAGCAAACGTAAAAGTGGTAAGAACTACATCTGCTACACTCTATTCTGAATTAATAGATTAAATTTTGCTTAACACATTGACTAATAAATAGGAATCCATCCAAGATTACCTAAGCGACTTATTTGTACAAGCCTAATCACCAAACTTCAAATCCTAATATCAATTGCAAAATCAACGTCATCAAATGTCGTTAATCATTCTTATCTTTGTAATAAATAAATGTCGTTAATCAAGGATAAGATTATGAAACTTGAACAATCAAAACGCATCTTGTATATGGTACAATACATATTGCAAGGCAGAAGATTCACCAGTCAAATGCTAATGGATTTTTTAAAAGAAAACTATGAGGACGAACCCACTCTTAGAACAATACAGAGAGATTTGGCAGTCTTCAAAGAAGTAGGTTTCATATATATTGCCAAAGAAAACAAAAAAGGCGATGGGGTAGAATACAAGTATCAATCAAATGATGCATTGCAAACATCAAGTCTTCAAAGTATGAATCTAAGCTCGAAACTATCACTTCATTTCTTGAAAGCACATTTGCGAAATTTCAAAGGTACTGTAATTGAAAAGCAAATCAATCTACTAAGTAGCCAAATTGAAAAAGTAGCACCTGGCAATATTTTACTTGAGGACATGCTCTATTGGAATAGAAGCATTGGCGATTATAACTATTCACAATTTGAAAACATCCTTGGTAATATTGTAAATGCGATTGAGAATAAAAACTGGTTGAAAATTTCATACAAATCCGATATTAATCAAACAAAAAAAATACACGAAATTTTCCCTGCAAGGATTTATTCATATAATGGCACAATTTATCTAATTGCATATTTCCCTAAGCACGACAATTATTCATTGTTAGTTATTCAAAACATCCAAAGCATAATCACAGTTGACGACAGGGTGGATATCCCACAAAATGTGTTTGATTTCAAAGAATTCATTGAAAGCAGATTTGCTATTTATGGCGGTTGGAATGAAGAAATAAAGTTGAAAATCGAATCTGGATTTGAACACTATTTCGAAAACAGACATTGGCATAGCACACAAAAGTTCAGCAAAGAAAACGGCAATTTAGTATTAGAATTCAAATCCCCTGTTTCAATTGATTTAATCTCTATGATATTGAGCTGGGGAGATGGTGTGCAAGTGTTAGAGCCTCAAGAGCTAATATTAAAAGTAAAAGAAAAACTAAAAGAAACATTGAAAAAATATAAGTAATACAATCAAATTGGTTCTTTGATTTATTACAACACCTGCAGACTCTATATTAATTTATAGGGTCTGTTTATTTTTCGTACCTGTCAGAACAAAAAAAAGCCCCGATATCGAAATATCGGGGCTTTAATTGTATGGTTAAGTTAAACTTATTTAATCACGTTAAGTGATTTAGTAAGAACAACATCACCTGATTTCAACACTACAGTGTATGAACCGCTAGCAATTTTGCTAAGGTCTGGAGCGAAGAAATGAGTACCAGTTGAGTAGAAGTTAGAAACAGATTCTACTGCATTACCGTTAATGTCATATAAAGTTACACTAACTGAGTTTGGTTGAGATAAAGTAAACTCAACTTTCGTAGAGTTAGTAGCAGGATTTGGTTTAGCATCAGCTAATGTGATGATACCATTTTCTGAATTCATTACAACTAATCTAGTTTCGCTGTAATCGAAATCTCCGTTTTTATCAACCATTCTAAGTTTGTATGCATAAGTTGTGTTAGCAACTACATCGTAGTCAGTAACAGGACCATAGAATTTAACTTCTTGGCTATTGCCAGCAGCAGCCAATTCAGCCACTTTGTTAAAGTCTTGAGATCCAGTTTGAGCAACAACAGCTTTTTCTACTTCAAATTTAGAAGTATTTTCTTCAGAAGCAGTAGCCCAATCAATAACAACTTTTTGACCAACTTTTGTTGCTTTAAAGTTAACTAAGTTAACAGGAACAACATCAGTGTTTTTAGCTATGTAATCAACGATACCTTTTGTAATCAAATCCATATCGCCGAAGTGTCTCCAATCCATACCCAATGTGATAACGTTTCTATCAATTGAAGTAGTTGCAACACCCATAACTGGTTTGCCAGCTACAGCTGCGTCAGTGTAGATAAATGCATCTTTAGTCAAACCTGGTAAGCTAGAATTGTTCAATCCAACCAATACTTCTGGTAATGAAGCCATGTCGTTAGCGAAAGTTGTAGAAGTGTTCGCATTAATTGGCATATTAACAATCAATGAGAAATCACGAGCAACATTAACACCAGTTATTCTTCTACCAAAGTATGGAGTACCTGGCAATGGAGCAACAGTTCTTCCAAAGAATGGTGTATTGTTCAATTCAGTAGCACCATACATAGGGTCTAAATCAGCACGTAGTACGTTAGTTCTGAATGTATTATCAGAAGTTTTAGTTTTTGCAATGATTTCTTCAGAAGCAATTACTAAGTTACGTTTGTATTTAGGCATTTCTTTAGAGTTATCTAAGAAAGCATTGATATCTCTTATTTCAAAGTTAGTAGGTGTTTCATTGTTTCCATCAGCCCAGAACATAGTCAAGTAGTTAGTGTAATTAACTGCTCTTGGTTCCCAAGCGTTTCTTTCAAATCTATCATAGTGATTTTCTGGTGCAGAAACTTTCCAACCCATATTGCCAAATCCTGTTTCCATTGCTTTCACATTCAATCTAGCCATTAAATCAGCAGGTGAAGTAACAACACTAAATTCATTAGCTACTGAATTTCTACCAGAACCAATTATGCTCAAAGTAGATTTTTTGATGTAGTAACGAACAACAATTTCACTATTATTGTTAGGGTTAAATTCATCAGAACTTCCGCTAATAACAATTTTGTATAATGGAGTTACGTTTTGAGCCATCGAAGCAAATATACCTGAGTTATAAGCAGGAACATTTGAAGTCAAATCAGCATAAGTTTGCGGAGTAAATGTAAATCCAGGGAAATTAACATTCATACTTTCGCTTGAAGCCAATGCAATTGTAGTTGTATTAGATGCAACAGCAGTTGTTTCGAAAGTACCAGGAATTACCGCTGATTCTCTATAAATGTTAACGCTCATTTTGTAAGCTGAGTAAGGTAATCTACCATTATTTCTAGTAATTGCATTAACAGTTGTTGGTGCAGTAGTCATAATGTATTGTGCATCAGCAAAAGTACCAGTCAATGTTTGGTATGCTCTTGGGCCATTCAAATTAGTAACTTCCACATCTTCATTATAAAGAGGAGCAACAAATTCAAATGCACCAATATCATATCTCTCGCCGCCATTACCACGTTTAACACCACGGTTATCAGAAGCAACCCAAGTTAAGTTTTCACCTCTATTATTCAATAAAGATCCTTTGCTTAAATTAGAGCTTACTGTGTACATAGCAGGACTAGTCATAGTCAAAGCTAAGTCACTTGCAAAGTTACCATATAATGAATTCTCATTTGAGCCAAACCAAGCTTGTAATTGAGCCAAAGTTCTGTACTCACCATTCAAACCTTGAGAAACAACTGAATCAGCAGAGTTAACTTCTGTAATTCTAAATACACCAACGTTTGATAATTTAGAGTCGTTGTTTCCAGTAAAGAAAATGTTTCTGTCTGATTTCAATCCACCATTCATTCTCAAGCTCAAACCATTGTAATAGATTGCAGTACCAACTGTAGTTGGAGTTACAGTGAAGTTTGGAGCAATGATAGAAATTGCATTGTTAAAAATTAATGAATTATCATTTTTAATTGATGCTATACCAATCAAGTTTCCAGAAGTAGTAGTAGCATCTCCAAGAATAACTGTGTTATTTACAATCTTTTCACCATTTGTATGGTATCCTCTGTTAATTGGATTAAAGATTGTAGTAGTAGTAGAAGCCATACTTGCAATACCAAATCTTGAAGCAGCAGTATTGTTGCTAGTTCCTAAATTCCAAACTACGTTATTCATAATTTGAGTATTTTCATTATTTGGATAATTAACTGTTGAAACACCCAAGCCATAAGTACGGCGAGTTTGGTCATTCAAGATACCAAAAGCATTTGTAATTGAAGTTACATCACTTATTTGGTTACCATCTACTTTGATTTCATAGTTGTTATAACCTGCAATTACTAGCAAGTTATTTCCACCTAATTGGATACCAGCAGCATCTGCTGCAAAAGCAGGAGAATTACCAACATTCCAAATTCTATTGTTCATTACTGAAGTATTTCTTTCGAATCCTAAGAAAATACCAGCACGAGCAACATTGTAAATTTGGTTATTTGAAATTGTATTGTTGTTGTTGTAGAATTCTTTGAATTTATTTGGACCAGCCAATTTCAAAGGACCATAGCCTAAATCTAATATCCCAACACCAAAGTTAGAAATTTCATTACCATCTAATAAGTTATTAGTTGATGGTATAGTATCTTGAGGTGCAGTTGTAAGTGTAGAAGAAGCACCTGTTACACCACGCATTACGATACCTGCAGAATATGTAGCAGAGTTAACACCAGTTGGAAGTGGACTTTGGTTTGCATAATCTTCTTCATATCTGATTCTATCGCCAGTTGCACTGTATTCAGAACCTGGCAATCTTGTCAATTTAAATGATGCTGGAGTACCATTATCAATAATACAATTTTGAATTGTAATATTTCTTGCACCCGCAGCCATAAAGAAAGCAGAGTTATGAAGTGGAGTAGTAGATGTATTAACATTTACAATCTTCAATGCTTTTTGAGGGCCACCTAAGAAAGAAATATAACCTGCGTTATTTGCATTCATTTGACTACCAAATGTTCTAAACAAAGCAAAAGCGTTGTTGCTTGTTGCGTTGCTTGATTGTCCTAATTTAATACCAATACCACTAGTTGAAGACAAGTTGATTTGTACTCCACCACGGATACCTTCTCTATTAGAAGATGGTTTAATTGTAATTGTGTTAAACAATTTAGTTTCGGCATCATAGCCAAGACCTAAGATTCTTGAAGATAAATCCCAAGCAGCAGAATTAGTTACTGTAGTTGAAACATTATAAGAAGCATCAGTCAATTCCGCTACAACAGATCCAGAGAGTCCATTATAGAATATTGCATTTGTAAATTCTTCCAATGTTCCAAAATTTCTATCAACGCTAAAGCCAGGAGCAGTTTCTTTCAACGAACCAACAGTATATGTACCTTGAACACCAGTTTCAACTGAGAAATAGATAGACATTGTATCATTTCCATAAACAATATCTTCAGCATGACGTACAGAAATTTTTGCTCTGTAGCTTCCTGGTTTAAGAATTGAGAATGTTCCGAAGTTAACTGTTTTAGTATTGTAACGTCCAATTTGGATATCTGTAATTTGACCAGTCAAAGCTGAAACAACTTGACCAGTAGCATTATTTATAATGTCCATTGTTACTGGTACATTAGATCCTAATGAAATACCATTGTTTTTGAATTCTGCAGAAGCTCTATATTGTCTGTTTGCAATCAATAAATCACCTTGTGCAGGTGCAAATATTTGACTTGCTGCCAATTCAATATCGTAAGCTACTTCAAATATGTAAGCTGCAGTTCCTGGTCTTGGGAAAAGACTATTGAATGATTCTTCATCCAAACCAGTTGCTCTTGTAACAGAAACTTCCATTGTGTATAGAGCAGGTGCACTAAATTTTTTGTATCCTAATAATATAGGAATTTTTTCACTAGAAAGCATAGGAATTATTGTTCCATTTGAACCAGTAGTATCCCAATAAACAGAATCGTAATAAACTACATTTCCTAGAGCATCTTTAATTTTATAGTAACCCCAAAATTCAGTTACTGGATTAATACCAACGTTTTGGAAAATTGCTTCCAATTTAATTGTTTGACCCACGCCATATTTTGCGTATTTAGGGAAACCATTATTCAAAGGAGAAGTAATAGTAGATACAGCAACGTCATTATTGAACGCTACAGTAAATAATCTGTTTGCAGCACCAGCACAACCAGCACCAGAAACCACGATCACTAATTTATACTCACCACCACTTGTACCTCTAAAATCTCCAGTTCCTGAAGGACTAAATGCTCCAGAAGAGAAGTTAGGTGCAAGGTTGAATCTAGTCTTACCATCAGAATCTGTAATTGTAGTTGTATTATTTCCACCAGAACCGACTGTTATTATACTAGAACCACCAGCACTTGCCAATGCAGTCCATACAGTAGCTAAGCTTGGCAATGGCCCTTGTATGCTCATTTCAATGTTACTTCCTACAGAAGCAGAATTAAATTGTAATGATGGTTTTGGAAAAGGAGTAGCTGTACTGTTTCCAGCCCAAACTTGATTATAAGTAGTGTTTGCTTTAAAAATAGTATTATCTTCTACTTTCACATTGCTACCATTAAAAACAGCCAAATCAGAAGGAATTGATTTTGGTGCATCTGGCAAAATTGTCAATTCATGATCTTCTACTTCACCATAGAATAATTTACCAAAAGTCCAACCTGGAGAGTCATAGTAAGATATTACACATGGCTCAGAAATAGCAACACCGCCCAAATAATTGTAACTAGACATTACTCTTAAACGAGTTTTTGCTAAAGGAGCAGTACAAGGTACGTTAAAGAAATAACCATTTACTGTCCAAGTTGAAACTGAATAAGTAAAGTTAGAATAATTCAAAGCACCTGGAAAAACAGTTGCTGATCCTAAGTATTCGCCTGTATCACTCCATCTACCATTCGCATTAATATCCATCCAAACTCGAATAAATCCAGTATAACCGCTTGATGATGTCAAACCACCTACAGTTACACGGTATCTGCGTCCTAGCTGAATACCTTCTGAACCACCTGTATAGTTCTCGCCCCAATTTTTGTACTGATCCCAACCAGTATTTGATTTGTCCGATACCGCTTTAACAAATACGTTACCAGATGTTACTTCATCGACTTTCACACTTGTGATACGAGGGCAAACCTCATTCCAAGAGCCACCTGTAAATTCGCAATATTGCGCGTATGCCCCATTAGAGGCGAAAATCAAAAACGATAGCACAAATGCAGCTAGCATTGCGTTCGTTCTTAATCGTAAGTTTTTTAACATAAATACACCTTAATTAGTGTGGTAAAAAATAAAAAGTTTGTGTTATTTCTTGCTTAACATTAGTAATGACTTTGAGAAATTATTTTTGTTACAAGTTTTTTTAAAAATATTTGATTTTTTTTCAAATAGTTTCAAAAGTCCTTGTATTTTTGGAATAACTCCAACCATCAATTTATAAAAATAAATTTTAACAAGCAAACATTATTCCAAGTTTTTTATGAGAATATTTAAAATTGGTGGCTCTGTTGTCAAATCTAAGACTGATTTCGACAATTTGATTCAAAAAATCCACTTCTTCAATGAACAGAAAAATTTCCAAAATTTGTTCATTTTTTCTGCTTTTGCAAAAACTTCTGCAAAACTTAAACAAATGGCTTTATTGGCTACTAGCAACGAAAAAGTGCTTGCCACAAATCTCAAAACTGAGATAATCGATTTTCATAAATCACTTCTGTTATCCAAGGAATCACAATTCTTTGAGTATTGCGATTTGCAGCTAAATAACTTTATAGAAGGGCTTTGCATAACAAATGATTTGACTAATTCTGTGTTGGATAAAATTCTACATTTTGGCGAATATTTAGCTATTTATGTGATTGAAAATGCTCTTGATGAGTTAAAAGTTGGCTATTATCAGCTAGATGCAAAAAGCTATATGACAACAGACTCCAACTTTGGCTCTGCAAATCCCGACTTTTCTAAAATTAAAGCTAACATAGCAAACTTGGCAAATAATTTAGAACAACATCAACTTATTATCACTCAAGGTTTTATTGGATTCGATGCATATTTAGCTCCCACCACAATGGGATTTGAAAGTTCAAATCTAACGGCCACTATTCTTGCCGATGCCCTGAATGTGAAAGAAATCAATATAATTTCCGATGTGCCTGCTTTGCTATCAGCTGATCCAAATTATTTTACCAAAACTCAACTAATTGATTATTTGGACTTTAGTCAAGCTAGGATTTTGGCGAAATTTGGTTTGAAACTTCTTTATGAACGAATGATTGATATAGCAGAAAGAAAACAAATCTCAATAAAGTATTCCGATTTGTCTCAAAATGCTGTGACTATAATCAGTAATTCAAATCAAGCTCAAAACAAATTTATAGTTTTAAATTTAGATTTGCTTTGCGTTAGCCACTATAAACACTCCATATTCAGCTTCACAAATGGCGAAGAAGTTTATTTCTTTGTTCCTAAGCATGAAATCGCAAACCTTATATGTTATGATTATAAACTAATTACTTTCTTCGGCTTCAATAAAGTACAAATTCTCGAACTATATAGAAACTCTGCTGAGATAGTCAATTTAAGCTGCAATGAAAATGGTTTTGCGGCAATAGTTGTAAAAGAATTTGATGTAAATAAAGTTATACAGAAAATAGAAACTATTTTGCTTTGAACTTAAATAAACTTTTGAATGTAAAATTTTCATAGTTGGCATCTATGCAAAGGATTATTCCCACTGCACCCAAAATTATATCTGCCAACCACATACTAATTATTGGTGATAGCAATCCCCTATCTGCCAGAGTTTCACCACCAATCAAGCACGCCCAATAAACTACGTAAAAGCCTAAGCTAATTGCTGCACTCAATCCAAAATTCCCACCCTTAGTTTTTATACCTAACGGGCAACCAACCAACACAAACACAAAACAAGCAAATGGAATTGAGTATTTTTTTTGGATTTCGGCTTCGTATTCTCTAGCATTTTTCAAATTATCATTGACAATATCATTTTCATTCTTCGCATTCGATTGAGCCAATTGCAACTCCCTATCCATTGATTCAGAAATTTCTTTAGCATTTCTTTGCCTTATGCCACGCACTTTAAAGCTACTTGGCAATACTCTTTCTTTAAAATCCTCAATAAATCTCTTGTTGGTTTGGTTTTGCACCATTTCAGCATTCTTTAGCGATACATCTCTAATTGCAGAAAGTTCTTTTATGCTCATTTCTCTTTGTCCTCTGGACATTGGGTCATCGCCACTACGAGAAAAGCCATAACCATCAACTCGCATCTTGATTACATATTCTTTAAAATCAATAATTCTGTTGTTCTTTTGGCTTTGCTTAGAAATTTGATGTATTTCACCACTGTATAATTTCAAAAGCATTATTTCGGAATCTTGGGTAAAGCCAATTGCACCGCTATCTGCTGAAACCACATTCAAAACATTAAATCTTGAGTAATCATAAATTGTTAATCCATTCATTGCTCCAGAAATAGAATCCACTCTGCGTGGCAAAATGGACAATCCATTCAAATCATTTGAAAACTGACCCGATTGCAAAGCAAAAGTGGGTTTAGTCTTTCTAATATCGCTCATCAAAGTTTTAGCTTTATGATTTGAAACTGGTAAAATCTTATCGTTGTACCAAAATAGAAAATACGAAATCATTAATCCCATAATCAAAATCGGCAGAATCATGCGGAATAAGCTCAGTCCACTCGCTTTCATAATTGTAGATTCATAATTTGCAGAAAGAGAACCAAAAGCCATTAGAGTTGAAAAAAGCACTCCCATTGGCATTCCCCAAACAATCATCCACGACAAATTATACAAAATAAACTGGGTTATCACAATCGGTTCAAGCCCTTTGCCCAGTAAAAGCTCCAAATAATTCAAGAGAAACTGCATCAAGAATATGAATACGACTGTGAAAAAGCCAAACAAGAATGGACCAAAATGGGCTTTGATTATGTATCTATCTAGTAGTGTCATTTGTGTTTTTGTGTTGCAAATATTAGCAAATTTAAAATAAAGTTTTGATAAAATTTAATTTTTTTATAAATTGCATTTCTGTTTTAAAGGAAAAATACGAATGTTAACAGCAATAAGTTTAGTTTTAGTTTTATTAGCGGTAATTTTGATACTCGCAATCCTAATCCAACCAGGAAAAAGTGATATGATTGCTGGAATGAGCGGCATTTCTGGTCAGTTCAATTCAGTCCTTGGCTCTAAAGGAGCTTCCGATATGCTTCACCGCATAACAATGGGTATTGCTATCGTCATCATCATATTGTCAGTAGTTACAAACGCATTCTTCACAAAAGGCGTTACTGGCTCTGCAGCTGGCAAACGTGCTATGACTGAAGGTAAATCTGCACCAACTGTGCAAACTGTACCTACTAATCCTGGTGCACAACCAAAAAGATAATTTCTCTTTTGGGTTTCAAATTTATTTTAAAAGTCAATTAACTTGTTAATTGGCTTTTTTAATTTTCAAGCACATCAAAGTGATATCATCGAATAGATTGGAACTATCTCCAAAATCGTCAAAATGGGTAAATAAATTTTCAATTATAGATTCCGCATCAATTTCTCCAACTTTTCTCGCCACTTCGTAAAATCCTTCTTGACCCAATTCTAAATCCTTTGTGTTTTTTATGTCGGTAGCACCATCTGTATAAAAAAGCACAGTATCCTCTTCGCCTATTTGTACCTTGCCAATTTTATAATCTACATAATCTTCAAAAACTCCTAAAATTGGACCGCCCAAATTCAATTCTTCTTTGATTTCATTGTTATTAATAATCAAAGGGCGATTATGTCCAGCGTTTATATATTCCAATTGAAGGCTTTTGGTATCAAAAGTAGCTATGAAAAAAGTTACGAATTTATCGGGGGTGGTGTTCTCGAAAACCAAGTTATTCAATCTAATTACTATATCAATTAATGGCAAATTGAGACTTACTAAAGTGCGAAGTGCAGCTTGGAAGTTTGCCATCAGCAGCGATGCTGGCATTCCCTTGCCAGATATATCTGCAATTACTAAAGCTAATTTATTATTGTCAATTGAAATTATATCGAAATAATCTCCTGCCACATAGCGAGAAGGAAGAGACTTGCCATAAACTGAGAATCTTTCGTGTTTAGGAAATTTTGTAGGCATCAAACCCTTTTGGATTTCCAACGCTAAATTCAATTCATTCTCAATTGTTTTCTTAGCAATTTCTTCTTTAATTAACCTGTCATTTTCCAAGGCACTTACAATTATATTGCCAAGCAACTCAATAAATAATTTTTTATTGTTGCCTATTTCTCCAGTTTGGCAATCAATTAAGAGCAAACCCTTTTTCTTATCTCGGAAAATCAAATTGAAAGCACAAACCATATCTTCATTGAAACTATTATACGAATAGAACAAATCTTCATTAGTTTTATCTCCATACTTTTCAATCCTATCCACAAGAGATTCTATTCTGTTGTCAGTTTCGTATAGTAATTTGAATTTTGTAATTAAAGTTTGTCCCATCAAAGTCAAAGAAAATAATTTTACTATTTCTTCTTTGGATTTAAATGTAGTAAGCTCTTTTGTGGTTTCAAGTAAATTAACTAATTTAAAATTTTGCTCATCTAATTGCTTTTTTTCTTGAATTAAATTATTTTTATTAAATATATTATTTAATGCAATATTTGCAATTTGTCCTACAAGTCCAGCGTATTTTATTTCCTCGTTTCTTAAGTCAAGCCCGTTCAGCTTTGTGCCAAAAAGTAATACTATTTTTTTGTCAAGCAAATTTAAAGCAAGGGCATAATGATAATAGCCAAGTGTTGCCGAATCCAATAGAATAAATTCATCTACTTGCAAATTATTTAATTCAGTTACAACATTTGGTGGGTAGCTATCGAAGGCCTGTCCTTTTGTTATTAACACTTTGGCATTGCCATCGGTCAATTCCAATATAGCTGCTCTGGAAAGCACTAACTTGCCTATTATGGAAAGCAAAGTAGTATTATAAATATAGTAATCATCTTCCGCAGAAATTAATTTCCTGCATAAATCTATCAATGATTCTAAATTTATTAAATTCTGTTGGCTCATTTAGTGTAGTGGATGTATTATGCTTATTTCTTGTAGCAAAGCAATAGAATATATTTCGGCTCCACTTATTTCGTCTGCAAGTATTAAAGTATTCGTCAGCTTATTAATTAACAATACTTTCTTTTCATAGCTATCATAATGCACAAATGAATAACTATTTTTATTTATTAATCGTGTAGAAGTTCTTCCTTTAGTGTCTATTCTAATTAATCCTTGATTAGTAGCCACAAAGCCATAGTTCTTATTAGTTAAAGCAAAGCCCACAGGCACTTGGTCAACTGCTTTCAAAGTGCTTGCAGCCAATAAATTCTCTGCTAACACCTTCCTAGCCAGTGGATCTATAAACATAAATTTAGAGTCTGTTTTATTAGATAAAGTGTCTAACTTACCATAGCCAGAAGAAACTATTACATATTCATTTGTGGCAGTAAACCCAATAAAACTTGGTCTATCCGATGTAGCAAGTCTCGCCACTTCTTTCATATCCCTAGTGTCTATTATAGATACTTCATTTACTTCTGGTAGCAAACAATAAACTTGATTTCCATTAGCAGCTATTTTTGAGCAAACTCCACCAATCTCTAACTGAGTCGCCACCTTGCCGTATTTCAAATCCAATACCGAAACTTTATTAGTGCCTTCGTGGCTCACATAAGCATCTGTAGGATTTGTAAATGCAATATCAGTTGGTTTAATTCCCAATCCTGAAAAATCATATACAACTAATAATTTAAAATCATTTTTAGTAAAAGATATTATTTTATAATCATCTGGCACTATAACATAAATAATATCGCTCTGTTCGGCAATTTTTGTAATTTTACTATTAATAGCAACAGCCGATTTAGGCAATACATCGCTTTGCAAAACATTGCCTGTTTTCACATTATACTTATCAATTCTTGTTGGATTTTGGCTGGATACTGCCAAAAAATTCCAATTGTTTGACACATTATCTATTACATTTGTTTCTTGACCACAAGAAGCAACTATCATAGCTAATAATGGTAGTAGGAATAATATTTTAATTGCTTTCATAATTTCTTTCTCCAAAAATTGATGTCCCAATTCTGATTATAGTAGAGCCCTCGGCAATTGCCAATTCAAAATCTCCACTCATACCCATAGATAATTCTTTTAAATTCAAATTAAACTGTTTATTTATATTTTGCAATGTTTCTCTCAGCAAGATAAACTCTTTTTTTGTTTGTACCAAATCTTCATTCAATCCAGCTATAGTCATCAAGCCAAGAATGTTTATGTTTTTTAACACATTAACTGAATTAAACAACTCAAAAACTTCATTAACGTTACAACCCGATTTACTTTCTTCGCCTGAAGTGTTGACTTGAAGCAATATGTCAATCACTCTTTCCGATTTCTCAGCGTGTTTGTTTATTTCATTGGCCAATTTAAAACTATCCACTGAGTGAATCATCTTCACAAATGGAGCAATATACTTCACTTTGTTTGTTTGCAAATGACCTATCAAATGCCAATTAATGTTGCTATGCTGCTCAGCTTGCGATTGCTCGAATTTATTTTTTAGCTCTTGAACATAATTTTCACCAAAATCAATTATCCCTGCCAAATATGCAGTTTTAATTGCCTCATAAGGATGCAGTTTCGATACTGGTAATACTCTGACTGATTCTGGATTTCTACCATATTTCTTACAGGTATCGTCCACTTCAGCTTTAATTTTATTGTAATTTTCTACTACGTGAGAGTAATCTTTCATCAATCAATTTTTATTATTTTTTCTCGGAATTCAATTCCATCTGCTTCTATTTTTGCAAAGTAAACCCCAGATGGAATTTCTTTCAAATCTATTTCCGAAGCATTATGGAAAGTTTGAGTCAACAACTCAGTTCCAAAATTACTGAAAATTGTAATCTTTCCAATAGAATTACTTTCCCATTTGATAATTAACTTATCTTTAACTGGGTTTGGATAAAATTGTACAATTTTATTTTCGTATAACGTTTCATTGCTCAAATCAGTTACTTTCTCAAATTGACATAACGAAATTACTGAATCACTTTGGTTCACAGTAATACTTGAATAGCCCAAATCCAAATCAGTTTCAAAATAATTTGTATCACTCACAAGCAATACCCTATCTATTTTCTTATCACTATAATTGAATGTTAGAGGTACTGGAACATTGGAATAAGTTCCGAATTTTGTCTTATCTTGCGATTCTTTAAATTTGATAGTAACTTTGTTATTTGCATTTCTACCCACTTCCACTAAGTATCTTGGGAAACCTTTGCCTCGAACCCACTGATTAAAAAACCAAGTCCAGTCTTGCTTAGTTTCCTGATTGAAAGTGTAAATCAAACTATCTATTGTAGCATTTTTATGAGAATATTTTGTTAAATATGCTCTAATAGCGTTGTCATAATTTTCTTTCCCTGCCAAGTATCTTAACATTCCCAGCACTATTGCACCCTTCTGATAAATAGTTGAAGGATAATTGCTCGATGGTGCAGTTCTGCTAAAGTCGTAAAGTGGCAAAGCCCCTTCTGTTTTGAATGTCGAATTCATATAACCCGAAGCTTTATAGCGTTGCCAGTTCTGATAACGAGCGTTGTTATATTCTTTTTCAAACCAAAGAGCTTCGGCAAATGTAGCAAAACTTTCATTTAGCCAAGCATCTCGGAAATCATAAGGGCTTACCAAATCGCCAAACCATTGGTGAGCTAGTTCGTGGGCAGCCACATCATTGTCAATATAGTTACTTTGTTTGTTTTGGTTATTGCTTGAAACTGGATATGATATCAATGTTTGATGTTCCATTGCTCCATTTTGGGTGTTTACATATCCAACTTTTTCAAATGGATACTTGCCGAATTGCGATTCCAAAGCCGCCACTATCTTAAGTATTTTTTGGAAATTATATTTCGTGTTGACAGTATCTCTTGCCAAAGAGTAAACCTTAATTGGCAAATCCTTCGATGAATAATCTAATTCCACAAATTTACCATAAGCAAAATTATACAAGTATGAAGCGGCTTCATTTTTTGATTGCCAAACATAAGTGCTAGTATTTTCAGCTTTATTTTCGATAACATCAACTAATAATCCATTAGATACTACTAATTTCCCTCTATTGATTTTATAGGCAAAATCAGCTGTAAACTTGTCACTTGGGTAATCATAAATAGGTATCCAATGTCTCATAGTAGAAACGTAGTCGCAATGGAAACAAACTCCAATGGAATAAACAACAGAATCCTGATTGAACACACCACCCCAAGAATTTTTACCAGGTTCAGCTGTCATTTTCCCAGAATAAGCTATGGAAAAAGTAGAGCTAAGCCCAACTTCAACTTGTAAGTCTTTCTGATAAATATAATATAATGTGCTATCTTGCTTATCTTTTGTGAAAGAAATACTATTGCCTTTGCTATCGATAACTGATTGCACTGCCAAACTATTTAAATTAAAAATATATCTATTCAAATCATTTATATCTTGCCAAGTCAGTTCTGTTTTGCAAATACCACTAATTTGCATAGCTTCAATATTTCTAAAATCAAAATCTACCGAAATATGCTTAACATCGAAAACCTGTTTTTCGTAGTTTATTGGAGAATTCAAGCAAGTCGCTCCTTCCCTACTGCACTGACTATATATTTCAGCGGGAATAAAAGTGGTAAGTATAAGTATAAATAAAAGTTTATACATTGTATTATTTTCCTAAAAAATAAA
>CAZYXG010000028.1:17528-30134 GCA_964650885.1 uncultured Hyphomicrobiales bacterium
TAAGTATAAGTATAAATAAAAGTTTATACATTGTATTATTTTCCTAAAAAATAAAAAACTCCACCTCAATTTACATAAGGTGGAGTTTAAATAAAAGATAAATCTTTTCAGTAATTATCTAATTACGTTAATTGTACGAGCCAACATTCTGCCATTGTTGTTGATTGTTACTATGTAAGAACCAGCAGACAAATTAGAGAAGTCAAATTTAGAAATATTCAAACCAGTTTGAACATCCATTTCTTGAGCCAATACAACACCACCAGTCATAGAAAGTACATTAACTGTAGCTTTTCCAGCAAGACCAGTGAAACTTAAAGTAACGTCTGCATTTGCAGGAACTGGGAATACTACTAAATCACTTGAGTTCAATTCTGTTTCAACAGAAGCAATTGCTTCCATATCCAAAGTTACTTCTGCTTTAGCAGATGGAGAAGTTTTATAGTTAATTACAACTTGTGCTGAGCTGGGAATAAATCCAACTGCATCAGAAACTAAATTGTAAATTCCATCTTCCAATTGTGTCATTGCAAATTGACCAGTTTTCTCTGTGAAACTATAATCTACAACTTGACCATTTTGATTTTCTAAATAAACCATAGCACCAGTAATAGTTTCAACAGCTTCAATTCCATTATCTTTTTTGAATGCAATTCCTTTTTTACCATTAACAAAGCCAGATACATCTCCAGCACCTTGTTTGATTGGTAATTCTTTGTGTCTTGCTACATAGATAACTCGAGTCATTACTTCGTTTACTTCAATTTGAGTAGCTTCTTTCCATTTTTGAGAAACCAAACCATCTTGACTTAAGAAACCTGGCAAGTATTTTTTCTCGATTGGCAATGAAAGAACTACATATTTACCATATTCCATACCTTCAAAAGTGAAATTTCCTTTATCGTCAGTTTTAGAATTGTAAACTCTGCCCTTAGTGTCTGAATTGTTACCTGGCAAAACTTGTACAGCAGTCAAAGTAGACATAATTGGAGCTCCCAATGAATCATTTACTTGACCAGCAAAACCACCTGTTTTTGTAGTAACAGCAGCATCGAATTTAAAGTCAATACCAGTAATTTCACCATCAACAAAGATAATATCCGCTTCAAGTGGAGTTACCACATTGTTGTAGTATTTAATTTGTGGCTTTTTAGCATTGCTAGTTGGTTTGCTATTTATAGCTTGAGCGATGAACACACCATTTTCAGGCAATTCAATCACATATTTACCATCATCGCCAGTCATTACAGTTGTGCGAATATCTCCCAAGTCTTGTTTGTTTCCATTTCCACCAAAGAATACTTCATAAGGATAGAATTGAACAGTTGCTCCTTTCACAGGTGCATCGTTTTCATCTAAACAAACACCAGCTACTTTTTGCATTTTAATTGGTGCAATTTTAGTTAATTGCATAGCTAACTTCACACCATTTGGAGTAACAGTGAAGCTTTGTGCCTGTGTCATTTCACTTGCATCAACGTTCCATTGCATTTTGTATCCTTTTGCCATAACTTGTAATTTGTAATCTATTCCAGCAGGAACGCCTTTAAAGAATATAGAGTTGTTTTTAAACTCAACTTTAAATACTTTTTCCATGTTTGCTACTTTAGTTAATGGGTACAAATATGCAACCCCTTCAATTTCAGGATTTGGATTTTCTTTATCAGTAAGACCACAAGAAACTGAGCCCATTTCTTTAATAGCAACATCATCAAACATTTCAAAAGTAACATTTGCAAATGTATTTGCTACCAAACCATTACATTCAATATTTGCTTGTACGTAAATCATTGGATTAATTGGTTCATCGCTAGGAGTGAAAGTAAATACTCCTTTTGCAGCATCAAATTTGAAACTACCATCAGGAAGATTAGTTTTCAATATTTTAAATGTAGGCAAGCAATTAAGATTTGATTTATATTTGAATTGCATTGTGAATTCTTTACCCTTAGTTACTTTCACTACAGGAGGTACATCTACAAAATTGATATAAGGTTTATCATTAGTATTTCCATCACCAACTTTAGTTTTAATGTAAGCTTCTGATGTAAATGCTTTACCATTACTATTTGTAATTGTAGCAACTATAACTAATGCTTTGTAGCCTTCTTTATCCGACCAAACTGTAATTGATGGTTTAGCAGCGTCAAGTTCATTGTCTAAAAGTTCCATGTCGTTGTAACCTTTTACTGAAAATTTTACATTTCCACCTTTTATGTTAGTTTCAACTATAATTGGGTAAGTTCTTTTTTCACCTACTTTCATTTCTGCAGCAGCTTCAACTTTCACTTTAATAAACTCTTGACTAGGATTGCCATCAGACATCACAATCCATTTAGACTCAGCTATTTTACCAAATATTTGTTTTTGCTTAGCATCCCAAGCAAATGATGTTACTAAATACTGAACGCTTTCACCAGTTTGGAAACCAGTATAAGTCACTTTAAATTCTTTTTGACTATTTACTTTTATAGTCTCAACTAATTTTTCAACTACTTGTCCATTTACTTTGCTTCTTTTTGTTATATTGAAGCCAGCAGTTGGGATTGAATTTGCTTCATCGCCAAGCAACCAAGTTAAATTTACTCCAAATTCTATCGGACTTGTTTTTGCAACAAATGAAGACAGATTGAATTCTTTGGCAGGATTTGGCACATCGCCACCTGCTATCAAGCTACCAGTTGTAGCCAGTAAAAATAGCGACATCATAATCGCTGTTAATTTGTTGAACATTTTCATTGTTCACTCCTAAAAAGTTTTAAAATTTGATTATTTAATTAGCCCTTACAAACATAAAAATGCAACAAGTCTTCAAATGTTACAAAAAAAGTAACTTTTTTTTAATTATCTTCTATTTCTTTGAATTTATATAGAGTTACTAAACCATTATTTATTATAATCCCACACTCGAATGTGGAGAAATTCAATTTTCTATCTAAAGAAATATACATATTTTTGTTGTATATCTAACATAAAATTGAGATAATAATGGATTCAAGCGAACTATTCCTTAAATCAATTGCAAAATTGAACGACAAAGCAAACAAAAAATTAGCTGAAGCACTTTCAGCTAATAAAATAGAAGTATCTCCAGAGCAATTGCAAGTTCTAATTGTTCTTTGGGAACTAGAATCTTGCAGTCAGCAAGAAATTGCAAACAGAGTAGGCAGAGAAAGAGCTACTATAACACGCATTATAGACACTATGGAAAAGAAAAAGCTAGTCAAAAGAAAAGCTTCCAAATTGGATAAACGTGCAAATCTTATCACATTGACAAAACAATCTGAAGAAATGAAAGAAAAAGCACTGGCTATCAAAGCAGAAAACAACAATAGCCTTTTCACAGATATTGATGGCTATGAACTAAATATGGGTCAAATGTTATTAGATAGAATTTTAGAAAATCTATAATGATTAATAACTACCATACACTTTGCAAACTTGCCATTGAATTTAAAATTCTTGAAGGCTGCCAAGTAAATTCCATATTCACACAAGACAGGTATAACACCATAATCGAATTCGATTCTGGCGATGAATTTCTATATCTCAATCTCTATCAGCGAGTTCGAGAGTCAAGTCTTTTCCTCTATGAAAATTTTCAAAGAGCTCGCTCTGGCACTAACAATATTCTGAAAGAACTTTATGGCGATATACTCCAATCAATAGTTCTTATAGAAAAGGATAGAGTTTTCAAGTTGGAATTCATCAAATTCAATTTATTCATCATAGTAATTGGAAATAGCCGCAGCAATTTAATCCTCTGTAATAAAGCAAATCTTATCATTGATACACTTACTTTCCAAAATGAATTAGTTGAGAAAAACATAAATGAAATAGTTATTAGCAAGAGCAATAAAGAATTTGAATATGCCGACCAAACCAAAATGTTAAAGGGAAAATACCTTTTGCATAGCAGCCACATAGCAGAAATTGAGGGGAAGTCTATCCCAATAGCTCAAATTGAACCTTATATTAGAACAATCTTTAAAAGCGATAATTACTTATATGAAACAGAAGAAAATCAATTTCTATTTTCCAATATAGCACTTAATCAAAACTATAAACTTATTCAGCAGTCTGCAAGTGCTTCAGATTTAATCCGAAAGTATGTCTCGCTATCCAACAAATACTTGGATATGGCTCAAGAGAGAAGCAAACTCTTCACAATAATTGATTCCAAACTTAAAAAGAATAGAAACATACTTGAACATTCCGAGCGAGTGCTTGCCGATACCAATAGAATTGAAACATATAGGCAATTCGGAAATTTACTGCTTTCATATTCCAACTTAAAGCAAAAAGGACAAACGGAAATTGAACTTACTGATTGGGAAGGCAATGCACTTAAAGTTCCACTTAATAGCAAAATAACTATTTCCGACAATGCCAATAAATATTTCGAAAAAGCCAAAAAAGCAAGCAAAGAAATCAAAGTAATAGCTTCTAGAATTCCGGCCATTAAAGAGCAAATCAATAGCTTGCAGCAAGTGAAAGATGAAATAGATTCAGCACAATATTTAAAAGAACTGAAAGCTGTCCAAACAAAATATAGCAGTCTATTCTCAGCTATTTCAAAAAATCAGAAAGATAGCGAATCCACTAAGTTCCGTATGTTCAATCTTATAGGTGAATTTCAACTTTTCGTGGGTAAAAACTCAGCTAATAACGATGAACTAACAATGAAATTCGCAGCTCCTTACGATATTTGGTTGCACGCTCGAGGCATAGGTGGTTCTCATTGTGTCATTCGCAGAAACCGAAATCAGCAAGTGCCTATGGAAACTATAACTCAAGCAGCTGAAATTGCAGCATATTATTCCCAAATGCGGAAAGCCAGCTATGTGCCTGTGGTTTATACTGAAAAGAAAAATATTCGTAAACCAAAAGGTTCTGCTGTCGGGGCAGTAATTGTTTTGAAAGAAGAAGTGGTGATGGTAGAACCCAAGCTTCCAAGTTAATCGAAAAGTTATTTAAAAACGTTACGTTTTGGCAAGTAATAAACAAGTGGAATAATAGCTATCAAAGTAGTATATAAGCTATTTGCCAATACATATTTAAAAATAAATATATGCAAATCAGTCAGTTTGATATATAAAGTATAGTAGATTAAATTATGAATTATAGAGCTAAGAGCAACTATTAGCAAGAATCTAAAGCTTTGCAAAATCAATTTTTCTTTGCCAGGATTTGAAAAACTCCCAGCCAAAAAGCAAACACTAAGTTTAGCCAAAGCATTTGTGCCAACTACATCTAAACCTGCTATATCGAAGAACAAACCTACTATAAACCCAAAGAACATTCCATAGAATCTGCCTTCTCTCAGAGAAACCCAAACACAAAGAATCAAAAGCAAATCTGGCAAAATCTCGCTAATCTGAATCAAATCCAAAAAAGTCAAGTGAGCCATAATCATTAGAGCAGCTATCACAGAATAGATTAGCGTTCTGACATTACGGTTTGGTTCACTCTTTTTTTCAAATTGAATCTGCACTTTACTACCAATCTTTATTTAGTGGTTTTTCTTAGTTTTAATTTGTTTTCTAAATCTGTAATCAAGGACATCTTTGCCGAATCCGCCAGTTCTTTCACAACAAACACCTGCTCTAAAGACGCAAAGTTCACAAGCGGACGAATTTTAACTTTCTTGAAAAGCGAACCTTGTTGCGGTTCGGAAATTACTACCTGACCAACAGGCAAATTTGGAGGATACTTAGAACTGAAATTAGATGTAATCAAAATATCATTTGGTTTTATATCGTAGGAATCTGGAGTGTTCATCATTGTAAACATATCATCATTAGTCCACTCAATTATTCCATTAAGTTGGCTACGTTGGGATTTCACAGAAATCTTCACATTTCTGTTGATAATTAGCTCTATGATTGAATAGTTATCATTGCAAACCACAATCCAACCCACTAATCCAGCATCTGTTCGAGAAGCCATTCCCTCGCTCAAACCAGCACCTCTTCCACGATTGATAGTGATATAGTTTCTCATTTCAACACTTGTCAAGCCAATCACATCTGCCGATACCAACTCAAACTTGGCACTATCTTTCAATGCCAGCATATTCTTGTATCGTTCATTTTCTATGATTGCCTTGCGGCTTTTGATTACTTCGGAAGAAAGGTAGAGATTCAACTCACGTATAGATCTGTTTTCACTTTTAAGTGCAGCAGGATTTGGAATCCAAGAAAAAACATCTTGAAAATATCCCACAGAGGCAACCACCAAAGTACGGAAGCCACCAATTTTAAGGTTATTATCTAAAGATATAAATGCGAGACAAATCACAAACAAAGCACAAAAGACAACAATATCTTTAAACTTAACTATTAGATTGAAGAATGTACGCATCTATCCAAGTTTCAATTAATACTTTGAACTTTTTAAAAGCACTCTGCTATAATCAGAAAGATTATCCAAAACAATTCCTGTTCCTCTAATTACAGCAGTTAGCGGATCGTCCGCCACCATCACTGGTAATTTAGTAGCAGCTCGCAATCTCTCGTCCAATCCTTTAAGCAATGCACCACCACCCGAAAGCATAATTCCTCTTTCGTAAATGTCGGCAGCCAAATCTGGCGGAGTGCGGTCTAATATATTCAAAACTCCATTCACAATAGCATCTACACTATCGCTAAGAGCTTCTCTAATATCCACAGAATTCACAATTTTTTTATCGGGCAAACCAGTAGTCATATTTCTACCTTTCACCTCAATTTCAATTTCTTCTTCAAGTGGCACAGCCGAACCAACTTCT
Organism: uncultured Hyphomicrobiales bacterium; assembly: GCA_964650885.1. Classification (GTDB taxonomy): domain Bacteria; phylum Bacteroidota; class Ignavibacteria; order Kapaibacteriales; family UBA2268; genus JAPLFM01. Next base: position 24,298 of record CAZYXG010000028.1, read on the forward strand.
TTCTTTATTGCTTCGGCAGTTATATCGCCAATAGACATAGAATAGTTTTTCTTGAAATATGCAACAATAGCATTAGTTAGCTCATCGCCAGCAATTCGGATTGATTCATTTTCCACGATACCAGAAAGTGCTATAATAGCAATCTCAGTCGTACCGCCACCAATATCCACAACCATATTGCCAATTGGCCCATGCACATCAAGCCCAATTCCAATAGCCGCAGCCATTGGCTCAGCTATCAAATGCACTTCTTTAGCCCCTGCGTGTTCGCAACTATCTCTTACAGCTCGTTTTTCAACTTCTGTAAGTCCCGATGGTACACAAACCACAATTCTTCTAACAGACTTATTCTTTGAAACAGCACGAATAAATGCTTTTAACATACCCTCGGCAATGTCGAAATCGGCAATAGCACCATCTCGCAAAGGACGGATAATCTTAATATCTTTGTGTGCTTTTCCAAGCATCGCTCTTGCACCGTTTCCAATGTCAAGAATCTCTTTATCGTTATTGTAAGCTACAATTGTTGGCTCATTAAGTACAATATTGCCCTTAATCCAAAATAACGTATTCGCTGTACCCAAATCCACTGCAATATCAGTGTTGAAAAAATCAAATAAACCCATTTTTGCTTTTAAGAATTTGCTTAATGTAATATTGTGTATTTTAAAGTTAACAAAAGTAACTCAATTATTTGATTTTTTTTGAACTAAATGTACTCTTTAAAAATGTATTTCTAAACTACTTCTTCTGTTTCAGTTGATTCGTCTTCTTTATTGACTGCTTTCTTTTTTCTGAATTCCATAACTAGCGAAGCTATTAGCAAGATACCCAATAGCATACTTGTTGCTGTAGAGATAGTTTTGCCTTGCTCGAAAGCTGTGTCTTTAAATTCAAATTTTAGCTTATGCTGCCCTTTTGGTATAACTACCCCACGAAACGCATAGTTTGTTTTAATTATTTCAATTTCTTTTCCATCTAAGTATGCTTTCCAACCAGCAGGATAATATATCTCTGAAATAAACATGAAATTATTTCCTCCAGCAGAAACATTGTATTCCATAAGCTCATCTTCCACTCTAGTTTTCACAATTCTATTTTCTGTGAAATTAGAATCTATTTGTACATTAAGTGGTTTTTCGATATATGCAACTTCATAAGGGCTGAAACCCTGACCTTGTGGATTGAATTTGAACTTATTCAATATATCTAATGGCTTCGCCACTTCCACTCTATTAACAAAGAAAAGTCTTGGCATATATTCTGTGTTTCTATAAACATACACTTGCCCTTGCTGAGATTGAAATACTGGCTGCACACCTTGCATTTGCTCTGGTGTAACTATATATTTCACGTTCAATAGATTCCAAAGGAATGGGTTTCTTACATCGCTTGTACTTCCTCCAGATGCCACATCTAGCAAATCCTGATAAACTCGAAGTTTAGCAGAATGATAGCCATTAACACTTTGCAATTTATAGAAAGCTGCTACATTCGGCGAAGCTGAAAAGTCAGCTATTCGGAATAAATCGTTTTTATCTTCTTTTATGAAATCATAGTAATCTTTACGAGAGAATTGAGCTTCTGTCAATTTAGTTTTGGCCACTTCCATTGGCATCCAGCCCACTCTAAACAAATCAAACATTGTCAATAGAACAACCACCGCCATTCCAATTGACTTATTCAATTTGCCACGTTGCATCAAAAATATAACAACTCCAGCAATCAATGCCAAAGCCCCAAGCATTAACCATTCACTTGAATATTGACCCCAAAGATATGCTTGAATCTCTTTGATTACTCCCATTTGCTTATATTCTGCTGGCATTTGTGCCGCCAATCTTGAATTGTCTATAGAAGCAAAATAGTTTTGCTTGCCAATTAAATAATTTAGCAAACCTGCCACAAAGTAGAATCCAGTTAAACCCAAAATTAATTTGCCACCAAACTCATTTTCTTTTTCATCTTCTGGTTTGGCAGTAATAATTTTATTCAACCCCATTGCTGCCAAAAGTGGCATTGCAAATTGCATTAATGCAAGCACCATAGATGGGGCTCTAAATTTATTGAAACTTGGAAAATGATAATAGAACAAATCATATAGCATTGGCAGAAAGTTACCAAAAGATAGAAATAAAGCAAATATTGAAACTGCACCCAAAAACCAAGCAAATGGATTTTTTCTATTCAATATCAGTCCAGCCAATCCCACTAAAAGAACTATTACACCCATATAAGGTGGAGCATCTTCAATTGGTTTTTGTCCCCAATATAAATTTAGTTTCTCTTCGCCACGAACCATTTGGGGAATAAATTGCAAACCTTCGTGGTCTTCAGGGTGGAAATTAGTTTTACCAAATCCATTATAGCTCGGCACTGCAAATTGCATCATTTCGCTTGGGGCAAACGACCACATAGTTGAATATTCATAAGTGTTCCCGCCAGTTGCATCAGTTTTTGTTTTAGTAGCTTGCTCTTGAATTGGAGCTGAACCACGAGTAGAATATGGAGTATATTCTCTTGTTGCTAAAAATCTATCTGCTGAAAGTGCGAAAGCCAAACCGCCGCAAATCATTAAAATTCCTATTGGTCTAATTGCTGCAGTTAAATCTTCTTTCTTTATAAGAGTAGAAGTTATTTCCATAGCGAAATAAATTCCTACAGCACAAGCAGAATAGAATATCATTTGCAAATGGGCTCCCGATAGCATCAAATGAACTACGATTGCCAAAAATACCGAATTTAAAAGAGAAAATTTCTGTTTTAATTTATCTGCAAAAAGGAAAACGAAAGGCAAAAAGCTCAAAACTATTGGCTTAGTGTTGTGTCCAATCATTGCCCAAACTATCACCGAAGTAGAAAATGTGGCAGCAAATGCACCAAAGAAAGCAGAAACTTTCTCCATTCCCTTTTGCTTGATTAGCAAATACATTCCAATTGCATAAATTGCATAGAAAGAAACCACTCTTGCAGCATCGTTATTGAATAAATTCCCAATGAATATCGTTACACCAAATACTATTTTCGGTATAAAATCCCAAAATCTATCCCCTGTCAAAAGCAAAGAGGCATAGGAAGGCATTCCAGAGAATATATAAGGAATCCAAAGTGGGAATCGTCCTTCTTTTTTGGCTTCATTCAAATATGTTTTAAAGCTTTCAGACGCCAAATTGTCCGATGCGTTAAATCCTTCTCCAAAAATTGCACTTGAGAAGAAAAAGAATACCGCCACTACCAAAATTAAGCAATAAGCCAAATCCTGATATTTATCAGGAATTAAACTCTTACCTGTTTTCTTCGTAGATGCCTTTGTGGAAGCTGTTCTCAGCTTAGTATTTGGGTTGTTTGTAGATTTTGACATAAATAAAAACCAATAATTAATTATCGTTTGCAATCATTAAAAAACGAAATTTAATAAAACGACAAATTAAAAACTATTTTTCTTATTAGATTTGAATAAAAGATTTTAACGAAAACAAAAATATGAGTAAAGAAAAAATAGTTTTAGTGGGTGCTGGCTTGTCTGGTTCCCTTCTTGGAATACTTTTAGCAAAGCGTGGCTACACTGTAGAAATCTTTGAACGCCGCCCCGATATGCGGAAAACAGACATCTCCGCAGGTCGCTCTATAAATTTGGCTCTTTCCAATCGTGGGCTTCGTGCGTTAAAACGAATTGGTATGGATGATTACATTCGCAAAGAAGTTGTGCCAATGAAAGGCAGAATGATTCATTTGAAAGATTCTACTGGTAATTTCCAGCCATATTCTGCAAGAGCTGAAAACTATATAAATTCTGTTTCTCGTGGTGGACTTAATATGGCTTTGATGACAAAAGCTGAAGAATTCCCGAACTTGAAAATTCATTTCAATACTAAATGCACTAACTTTAGTTTTGCAAATAAAACTGCTGAATTTGAAAATGCTCTAAATGGAGTAAAGTTCAATATTTCTGCTGAAACTTTCATTGGTACCGATGGCTCTGCATCTGCTATCAGAGATGCAATGCTCAATGGCGGAGTTAAACGATTTAATTTCTCGCAAGAATACTTAGACCATGGTTATAAAGAATTACGAATTCCTCCGACAGCCGATGGCGGATTCCGAATCAACAAAGATGCTTTGCACATTTGGCCTCGCCACGACTTTATGATGATTGGCTTGCCAAATTTCGATGGCTCATTCACTTGCACTCTATTTATGGGTTATCAAGGAGAGTATGGACTGGACAACTTGACTACGAACGATAAAGTAATGGAATTTTTCACTGAGCAATTCCCCGATGCCTTGCCATTAATGCCAACTCTTACCGATGACTTTTTTGCAAACCCAACTGGTGCATTGGCTACAGTTCGCTGTTTCCCTTGGTCGGTAGAAGGCAAAGCACTTTTATTGGGTGATTCTGCCCACGCAGTTGTCCCTTTCTATGGGCAAGGAATGAATTGCTCATTTGAAGACTGCCTTGAGCTGGACGATGCAATTGATGAATACGCTGGTAATTGGGAAGATATTTATACAAACTACGCAATTCGTCGCAAACCAAATACCGATGCAATTGCTGCATTGGCTGTTGAGAATTATCTTGAAATGCGTTCTTCAGTAGCAAATGAAACATTTGTACTGAAAAGACTTGTCGAATACGAATTAGAGAAAACTTATCCCGATTTCAATTCGAAATATTCAATGGTTACTTTTTATCCAGAGTTTTCTTATGCCGAGGCAAAAAAACGTGGCGGTTGGCAAGATGAAACTTTGATGCAATTTTGCAGTAACTATAAAGATATTAGCGAAATAGATTTAAAAGAAGTTTATCAATTAATGAAAACATATAACCAATAAGGAACTGCCAATGAGCGAAGAAACAGAAGATAAGGGTTTACTACCCTTCGATAAAAAAACTAGAAGTAACATCTACTTCGCAGTATTCTTGCTTGCTATTTTTATGACTGTGCTTGTACATTCTTGTAACTACAATAATGACCAAGTTACTAACCCGCAAGATAATGAATACCAAACACCAAAGATTAACTCAATCCACGTTGCTTTAGGAGTGCCAGAAGACGGCACTCCCAGCGATGATTACTGGATGCAAGGCAGACCCCAATATATAATTTCATACAACAATGAACTGCACGCTGCAAACTGGGTAGCATGGAATTTAGATGCTCTGTGGTTTGGCGATGCCCCAAGATTTAGCGGTAATTTTAAAGAAGACCCACTTTTGCCCGATGGCTTTTATAGAGTGAAACATAGTGATTTCACAAATAGTGGCTACGACCGAGGACACATGGTTCGCTCGGAAGAACGCACAGCAAACGATGACGATAATCTTTCTACTTTCTATACTACTAATATTCTTGCTCAACATCCCGATTTGAACCAAGGACCTTGGGCTATACTTGAAAATTATTGCGAAGATTTATGCAAAAAACAGAATAAAGAATTATTCATAGTGGCTGGTGGTATTTTCCATACCAAAAATAGATATAAAGATATAGTGCCAATAGCAGATTCTTGCTTTAAAATAATTGTGGTATTAGATAGGGATAAAGGAATTAAAGAAGTTACAAAGTCCACTCAAATAATAGCTGTGGTAATGCCAAACCAATCTGGTATCCGCAAAGTGGATTGGCACACATTTATTACTTCTGTAGATAGAATTGAAAACTCAACAGGTTACGACTTTTTAAATGCACTACCCAAATCCATTCAAAAAGAAATAGAAGCAAGAACAACTACAAGCATTGCATATAGAACCGGTGCAAACAAGAATTAAGCACAATTAACTTAACTAGATACCAAAACAAACTCTTTTTGCTCCCCCTTTATTTCATCTTCTC
>CAZYXG010000029.1:0-30054 GCA_964650885.1 uncultured Hyphomicrobiales bacterium
GCTAAATGACCAAGAAATAAAAATTTCACAGCACTTTATTGCAATCATTTTTCAGTACGAACCACAGGAGCTTTTTTCTTTGATGGTTTGGTTTTTACTAATATATAGTTAATCTAAAGCAAAAAGTAATTTCACTCATAACTCTTTATAAATCTTTTCCCTGTATTCCATCAGTTCCCCAAAGGAGTTTGTCCCTAAGTAAATCGAAATACGAAGAGTTAAGTGGTTTGATTAGTTTAATGTTGGTTGCAGATTTTTTTATTACCAAGCTGCCACCGTCCATCAAGTCGAATTCCATTTGCCCATCGGCAACTACATTTACAAAGCCGCTTGCAGAATGCACCTGTAAACGCAGCTCAGTTGTGTCCGAAATTACTAATGGTCTAAGTGTCAAAGTGTGCGGAGAGATTGGAGTAAGACAAAGAACCGAAGTGCCAGGCGACATAATTGGTCCGCCACAAGAAAGTGAATAAGCAGTTGAGCCAGTTGGAGTAGAAATAATCAACCCGTCTGCTCTATAGTTACCAATAAAATTCCCATTTGAATAAGCTTGCACTGTTATTAATTTAGATGAACCTTTTTTCTCAATCACCAAATCATTAAGTGCAAATATTTTCTTATCGCCAATATAGGTTTCTATTACAGTTCTTTCCACCACTCGGAAGCCGTTTGCTACTAAGTCTCGCAATGCATCGTATAGATTGTTGACAGAGAACTCTGCCAAAAAGCCAAGTTTGCCCACGTTCACACCCATAATTGGGATGCCTGAATTAACAAGCATTCTTGCGGCAGAAAGCATAGTGCCATCTCCACCAAAGGAAATTACAAAGTCAGCTTGATTTTCATATTCTGAATGCGCTAATGGGATAATGAAGCTAAATTCTTCGCTCGACATATCTTTGAAATATATGGGGTCTGCCATTACGGTGCAGTTCAAATCTCTCAATATTAAAGCGGCATTTTTCACCCATTTTGCTGCTTCGGGTCTGTGTTCACTTTGAAATAAGGCAATTTTTTTCATATTTTTAGGAAAATGGAAATTCTATGCAAGTAAATTAGCTAATTCAAACAAATAATCCTGCAATGGTTTTTTGTTTGTCCAAGTTGAAACAAGTGGAGTATATGTAAGCTCGTGATAAATTCTGCCCACCATAACATCTGTTTTGCCAGCTATAAGCGCATCTACAGACGCTTGACCCAAATGGCTAGCCAAAACTCTATCACGTACACTTGGGCTTCCACCTCTCTGAATATGTCCCAAAACTGCTGCTTTGGCATCCATTCCAAATTGATCTTTTAGTGCTTTGGCTATTTCTGGAGCTCCGCCCATATCTCCACCCTCACCAATTATTACTATCACACGAGTATTTTTTCCAAGTGCAAGTATTCTTTCGTGGATTATGTTCAAATTTGTAACTGCTTCTGGCACTGATATATATTCTGCACCGCAAGATATACCAACGTCCATAGCTATATGACCAGCGTGGCGACCCATAACTTCAATAACGAACACTCGACCGTGTGAATCGGCAGTATCTCTAATTCTATCAATTGCTTCGGCTGCTGTATTGATTGCAGTATCGAAACCAATAGTAAAGTAAGTGCCGAATAAATCATTATCTATTGTGCCTGGTGTGCCTACAATTTGGATTCCATGTTCCACATAAAGTTCGTGAGCCCCGCGGAAAGTGCCATCGCCACCGCAAGCAATTACTGCATCAATATTGTTGTCTCGCAAATTCTTTGCAGATTTGGCTCTCCCTTCTATAGTCATAAATTCTTCAGAACGGCTTGTTTTAAGTATTGTTCCACCTGCTGCAACTATGTTTACAGTTCGCTTTCTATCGAGTACAATAAAGTTATTTTCAATTAGTCCTTGATAGCCGCCTACGATTCCAGCACATTCAATTCCACGGGCTAAACAAGTGCGAACAACAGCTCTAATGTGGGCGTTCATTCCTGGGGCATCGCCACCACTTGTGAGCATTGCAATTCTTTTTATTGGCTTATTCATTTTAAATTCCGATTTTTGTTTTTCTAAATTCAATCTAATCAAAAAAAATAGAAAATTCATTCAATAATTTCAAAAATTAAAGAAATTTTTCCAATGTCAGTGCAAAAATTAAAAATTTTACTTCTAAGGCAAGATAGGATTGGTGATTTGCTAGTTTCTGCTCCATTTATTGCTAACTTGCGAAAGCTACACCCAAATGCAGAAATTGATATTTTGCTAAGCGAGAAGAATATCTTTGCTGCAAGTATTATTGCTAATAAAGTGGACAATATCTTTGTTTATAAGAAGAATATATTCGCAATAACTAAGCTAATAGCCACCTTGCGATTGAAAAAATATGACTATGTTATAGATTTACTTTATAACTATTCTCGCACTTCAAATCGAATAATCAAACTTGCCAAACCCAAAGAATCAATTGGTTTGGCACACGAGCAATTACCTTATGCGATAAACATAATTAAACACCACCATAATGAATTGACCAAAGTACGAATTATTAATCAGCTATTAACCGCATTCGAAGGTGGGAGAGATTATATAGATGAAGTACATTGGGAAATCCCTATATCTCAGCATATTAAAAATCAGATGGAAGCTTTATTTGCTGTAGGTAAGAAGCACATTGGTATTAATTTCTCTGGGTCAAACGAAGCAAAGACTTTAAAGCCAAAGAAAGTGAAAGAAATAATAGAGGGCTTGGAAGAATTATTTCCAAACTCAATGATTCACCTTTACACAACAAAAAAAACTGAAGAAGTTGCAATTCAATTTAAGGCAAAAGAGAATATAATCTTACATAAAGAAATGGAAACAATAGAGCATTTGGCCTCTTCTATAACATACTTAGATTTATACATAACCCCAGATACTGCCACAGTTCAGTTGACAGCAATTAAAAAAACACCAACAATTGTGCTATATGCTTTCGAGCAGAACCACCCAACAGAACTTATGTTTCGACCAGAAAACCCGAATTACAATGCATTGCACACTGAAAATGGCAATGTAAATTCAATTGCTACAAATGAAATAATTGCATTAGCTACTAAGAAGCTTTGATTAGAACTAAGGTTTAATTCTATTTTTGAACACAATCGGCATTTGTCCATTCACAAATATATTTCTTTAAAAGAATTAATAATTACATTAAAAATTAATTAAAATTCATTTTTCTCTTGCATTTGAACTCTTTTTGCTTTAAGTTGTAATAAATCATTAATTTCAACATTATTCAATTAGTTTAAGAAACTAATAGGAGTTCTTTTATGAAAAAGTTTATTGCAAACTCATTTTGCTTGACATTATTATTAGTGTTATTTGCAAATTTCACTCTTACAGCACAAGCTGGCGAACCAATCCCAGGAATAGATGTTAAACTCAAAAGTAGCTCGGGCAAAGAGTATATGGCGAAAACAAGTTCAGATGGTAAATTTACAATTGATAAATTACCAAAAGGTTCATATTCTGTTTCGGTTCGATGTGCAGATGGCACTTGTGCTAAAATAGTATCTCCACGCGATGCGGCAAGTGGACTAGCTACTGGCAAACGTAATGCTACTGCTGATAATAGCAAAGTAAGCATGACCTACCAAAAAATAGAATTTGATTATGTTGTAAAATCTCCACGCGATGCTTCAAGTGGTTTGGCTAGCGGACGCAGACAACACAAACCATTTGTGATTACAAAAGAATGGAGTGCTTCTCAGTCTTGCACAATCGAAGAAGAAGGTGCATCTTATACTGGTCATATTACTTTAATGAAATAATGACAAAAAGCATAGTCAATCATATTATTGCTGTGATTATATTGGCAATTTCCTGCACTACTCGAATTTGGGCTGTGCAGGATTCTGCTGTTGCAATAGAAGAGAAAAGCAATTGGAATTTCTATTTTGCTCCAAACTTAGGTGGGACTTTTTTGAATATCAGCAAATCCACAGAAGAAACCGAGAATTTCCAATGGCTAGCGAGTTTGCAAACTAAGCTAGATTATGAAGGAGATTATTTCCAATGGAATAATAGTCTTTTCGCTCAGTACGGCCAATTCAATGAATCTAAGAAATTGCCTATTCGCACTCAAGACAATGTGATTCTGACCACAAGACCTTCTATAGAGATGCCAATATTGGTTAATTTAAGACTATTTTTTGAAACAACTGCCGAAACTGCTATGGGTAGAGGTGCTATACCAGAAACTGATATGTCGTATCTAGACCCATTGTTTTTATATCAAACATTGTTTATTGGTCAGAAAAATATTGACGATGGAGAAACATATCATTTTGATATTAGCTATGGTGTAGGTTATTCATTCCAACAAACATTCACAGATAAATATGTGTTAGCACAAAATAGAAGCTTTGTTTTAGGCGAAAACAATCCGCTTAGTACTGTGCAAGATCAAGCTACTTTGGAATCGGGAATTGCAGCAATTTGCGATTTGAATTTCAGAAAAAATATTAGTGAATCTCTTACTTGGATGCTCGGCTCTCGAATAGTGGCTATGGGAAAACAAGATATACAATCGAGTATAGAAAGTTCAAGAGTTAGCTCGCTTTTCACATCAAGTTTGAATTATAAAATTTTCAGCTTGGATTACATAAACCGTATAGTTTACGACAAAAACTTATCCAAAAGAAGACAATTAGAGCAATCGTTAACAATTGGAATCAAATTTAGGCTTTAATTTTAAATGTCTTTAATATGAGATTTTCTAAGTCAAGTATTTTATTACTATTGACACCACATTTCTTTGGTATTATAATATATTTTTTTAATCTTGAGAATCTTAGTTCAGAATATTATTGTTAAATATACCACCTACGTATGATTCTCATCCATCTCCACCAGTATATTTAATCACTCATAACCTCCTTTACATATTCTCTACTTTGCCATCGGCTGAGACTCTAAAGCAGCAGACGTCTAAATTGAAGACTTCGGGTTTGACAATTGATTTGCCCATTAACATTCTCGCACATTCTTGAAGTCCCTCTGGGATAGAAGGATGCGGAAAGATTAGTTCAGCTAAATATTCTATACCTATGTTCGTAGAAATCATTAATGCAATTGCTTCAATTGTGCTTGAAGCGTGAGCACCCATCACACGCATTCCGAGAATTTTCATATCGTCATCGTCGGTGACAAGTATCTTAAAGAAGCCATGTGTATTACGCATTGCTATTGCTCTATTGATATAGCGATAATCTAATTTTGCCAAACGGTATGGAATTTTCTTTTTCTTAGCTTGTGTTTCATTCAGCCCAACCGAAGCTACTTCTGGATTTAAAAACATAATAGTAGATATATTCTCATAAGCTAAGTCCCGTTTCGGCTTGCCAAAGATTCTTTCCACGGCAAAGCGTCCTTCAAGTTCGCCAACATTCACTAACGCTATATCGGCTGTGAAATCCCCAACAGCATAGATATTTTCAATATTAGTTTGTGTTTTGTCGTCATCGCAATATCCTCTTTCATTGAGCTGCACACCTACTGCTTCCAAACCAAGATTTTCAGAGTTTGGCACTCGCCCAACTGAAATTAGTGCGTGTTCAACTGTATAGGTCTCACGTCTGCCGTCTTTATAATTCAGTACATATTCAACATTGCCATCTACTATATCCATACTTTCGAGCGATGAACCTCTATGAATAACAACTCCATTGGCTTCCAAATTACTTGCCAATGTATGCGATATATCTTCATCTTCAAAAGGAAGAATTCTATCTTCTTTGTCAATTAGAAAAACTTTCGTTTTGCCGAAATTTGAGAAAATAGTTGCAAATTCGCAACCAATTACACCTGCACCAAGTATAACAATGCTTTTTGGGAAATCTGGCAAGGCAGAAATACCATCGCTGGTTACAATTATTTTTTCATCAATTGGTATGTGAGGAAGGAATCTTGGACGGCTTCCAATGGCAAGCACAATATTTTCTGCCCAAATTGTTTGTTTTGTGCCATCGGCAAATTCAATCTCAATTTCATTTTTGCTGAGCATTTTGCCATGCCCAGTGAATTGGTGGAGTTTATTTTTTTTTTGGAAATACCCAATTTCTTCTTTGATTTGAGAGTATTTTTCGCCTACTGCTCGGTGCATTTCATTAATCACAGCGGAATAGCTAAGCTCACTTTCATAAACAGTAAAGCCAAGATTAGTTTGGCGAGTTATCTTATAGCTTTCAGAAAGCTCCCAAAGAGTTTTACTGGACAATGCTCCATTGAATATACCAGCACCACCAACTTTTCCTTTTTCAATCAAAGCCACTTTTTTACCAAAATCCACACCACGAATAGCAGCAGCAAAGCCCGAAGGACCAGCACCAATTACACACAAATCAAATCTTTCCAAATCAATATCTCCCAAAAATCCAAAATTTGCATATTTTTTTTTTTCAATTTAGCAAATTCAATCACATATTTCATAAGAAAGTTTGGTTAGACTAATTCTGATTTACTACATAGCTAAATTGTCCAGAAGATTGCCTTTAAAATAATGCATTTATTTTCTTACCTCAACTCCCTTTTGAAAAAGTTTGTTAGATTTTTCCAAAAGATTTTTTCTAATTGTTCTTCGCTTAATTTGAGTTCCTGTTTGAATAAATCATATATTTCTATATAATCCATTACATCGGCAAATGGAGATTGGTCTATTCCATCAAAATCTGCTCCAAAGCCAAGTACATCTTCACAGCCAAGTTTGAGGAAATGTTCTGTGTGGCGAAGTAAATCATTTTTTTCAGCTAAACCATCGCTCAAAAAAGGTGCATAGAAGTTCAGACCTATAAATCCGCCTCTGTTTCTGATTTCAATAATTTGTTCGTCATATAAATTTCTAGGATGGTTTGTTATAGCTCGGGCGTTTGAATGCGAGGCAATAAATGCAAGCTTAGTTATGGTGGCAACATCATTAAAACCATTCACATTCAAGTGCGATACGTCCACTATCATTCCTATTTTTTCCATTTCCAAAACTACTTCTTTACCAAAATGTGTAAGCCCAAATTCTTCATCCACTCCGTCGGCAAGAAAGTTTCTATGGTTCCAAGTGAGCCCCATAGCTCGCACACCTGCATTATAGAAAGCATAGAGATTGTTTATATCTCTTTGGATTGGAGCGGCACCCTCAAGCGATAAAACTATGTTAATTTTATCATCTTCGAAATCGCTACCAGTTTTTATATGTTTTATTTGCTCATCTTTATAACGATTGAAAACGCCTGTATGTTTGAAAGCATAGCTAGTGGCTTCACTACCAGAAAGTTCAGGCAATGTAAATATAGCAAATATTTGGAAAAGCCCGCCAACAGCATTAAATTTGGATTGATTCCAATGGGCTTCGTGTGTTAGAAATGGATTAGAATTAAATTTCGTTAGAGTATCGCAATGTGCATCGGCAACTTTCATCGCTGTTATCCGTTTTAATAATTAAAATGAGTCTAAATTTATTAGATTTGTAATGATTCAAAAATAAGAAAATTAGAAAAATGAAAACTAAATATAAACTAACACTTTTCCTTGTTGCCATTATTGCATTGGCAGCGAGTGTAAAAGTATATACAAATGGCGAAAAAAACTACGCTAATGTCAACCTAAGGAGTATGCCTAATGAGGCGTATGGCTTAGGAGAACGATTGGAATATAAAGTTGGGTATAAATTTATAACTGCTGGCTATGGTACGTTTTATGTGAAACCTCAAACAGTAAATGTCAATGGCAGACCTTGTTATGATATTAACTTCGACGTTAAGTCTTTGCCCGAACTTGAAATGCTTTATAAAGTAAAAGATTCATATCGTTCTTTGGTGGATATTTCTACTTTGGCTCCTTGGGGATTCGAGCAGAGAATTAGAGAGCAAAAGTATAGAAAAGATTACCGTGCAATGTTCGATCAAGTGGAAAATAAGGCTTATGCCAATGGTAAAACATTCCCAATAACAGAATATATGCACGATATTGTATCTGCTTTCTATTATGTCCGTACTTTAGATTTGAGCAAAATGAAAAAAAATGATGTGATTTATTTGCGAAATTTTTTCGATGACACTACCAATACTTTGGGTGTGAAATATTTAGGTAAACAAGAAGTAACTGTGGAAGCTGGAAAATTTCGTTGCCACGTGATTGAGCCAATTGTGCAGAAAGGAGGCTTATTCAAAAATGAAGGTAAGATTTTCATTTGGATTACTGATGATGATAGAAAGATAGCTGTGAAAGTAGGTACTCAAATAATTATCGGATTTGTGGGAGCAGAGCTAACAAGCTATTCTGGACTTCGTGGACCATTAAAAGCAAAAATAGGTTGATATGCAACAATATACTTCAAAAGTAATAATATTACTTCTTTTAATAAGTGCTTTGGCAAATGCACAAATTGACAGAAACGAACTTTATGGTAAAGTGAAAAGCAAATTTGCTGGGTTGAAAACTTTATTTGTTAAGTATGATACTCAATCGGGAATGAAAGGAAGCATAAAAGTGAAACGTACTGGAAAATACGTTATAAATTTAGGCGAGACTATGATTTATTGCAATGGCAAAACTAATTGGAATATGAACTATCCGCAAAGAAGAGTTACAATTGATAACGTAATCAAAGGAAGTGAAAATTCAATGGTTGAAGATTTATTCTTCACTGTAATTGGAAATTCTACTCCCACTTCTGTAAGTAAATCGAATGGAAAAAATGCTTATCAATTAGACCTTGAGTTAAACCAAGATGCAGCAAAAAAAGTACAAAATATAAAAAATATTCAAATCTATTGCGATGATAACGGCAACATAAGTAAGTTGAAATTCAAATACTCAAATCGCAATGAAGAGTTAAGAATCCAAAATATCACATTCAATCCCACCTTGACAGACAAAGTTTTCGATTTAACTCCACCGCAAGGTTTCCAAGTAATTGATTTGCGTTAACTAAATTGGCTACAATTGAACAAAGTTGATTATTATCCAATTACAAACTAATATACATACTGCTCGTAACTAATTAATACTACAATAGTTTATATTGCATATACTGTATAAAAATACAGTATATACTTGTGACACCATTTAATTACAATACAAATTTATTAGCAACTATCAATATTGGTGCAAATATAAAATAACAACAATAACACATTATGTGATGAAATACCTGATATTTGTTAAATAAAGGCAATTATATATACATTATATTAAAAGTGGGTGGAAATGGGGGAAAATGTGAGATATTGAAATTGGCAATGAATATGAACTATTTAGTCCTAACAATTCACTTTGGCAACAAATTTGAACTATTGATTGAAAAAGGGATAATTATGTTTAAACGGCTAATAATCTACATATTGTTTTGCGTAGTTTTATTTACAGCTTGTTCGGCACCCAACTCAAATATGAGTGCAAAGAATAAGAAGTCAAATAAATCGAAGACTAGTTCTAATAAAACTACTGCTAAAAAAGAAGATGTTAGGGAAGAAAAAACTACTGCAACTAATGGCGATGCTAAAGAGCAAACAAAAAGCTTTGGCGTTAAAAATGAAATGTTGGAGTTTGGCGAAAAACCATCTACCTTGCCTCGAAGAAGTATAGATACAGTAAAGATAGTTTTAAAAGAAATTGAAATCAAAAAAACTGACCCAATTGAAAGTGAAGTTAGTTATAAAAATCTAACTAAAGAATTTGAAAGAGCAATTGCAGATTTCGATAAAGAAAATTATAACAAAGCTATGCAGCAGTTTTCTTTTTTTAAAGAAACTTTAATGCCAAGCGATTCGCTTTACTATGAAAGTATGTTTTTTATGAGTGAATGTCAAATTTCTATGGGTAATTACTCAAGTGCTGAAGAGATATTGACGATACTACTTGAAACCGAAAATTTTGAAAATAAAACTAATGAAAAATCATTGTTAAGAATGGGGCAAATCAAATGTGCCACAAACGATGAGAGAAAGGCAAACAGTTTATTCAAAGAATTTAAGAATAAATACCCTAAATCAATTTATTTGAAACTTGCTAATTGCAATTCTCTTACCACAAATAAATAGTTTTAGGAAAAATATAGAAGGCATGGATGCCGGAGGATGTTATGGATTTCAAAAGTTTGAAATTGCGATCACTACTAATTGCAATATTTATATTTGTTTCAATGCAAGTAAACTTATTTGCTGATTGGAACAATAGAGTATTACCAATAATTGAGAATGTTGTAGGTGTTAGCTCGCCTTCAGCTGGCACAAATCAATTTGTTCTTTTTCCTTCCACTCTCTATTACACTACCAATAATGGAAGTAACTGGATTGCTGCAAATTCTCCGTTTTATAATATTGCAACAGCCATTTATTTTTTAGATAATCAAAATGGATACGTTGGAAATGAAAGTGGGTTGATTGCCAATACTACTACTGGTGGTTCTGGGTGGTCAATCACTACAATTACCAATTTCAATGTAAACAGCATTCACTTCTTTAGCTCTACAAACGGTATAGCGGTGGGTAATTTTGGTAAAATCTACTACACCAATGATGCTGGCTCAAGTTGGAATGCAGGAACAAATTCTAATTCGCAAAATATCAATTCCGTTTGTATGGTTTCCAATTCCGTTGCTTATGCAGTATGTAATAGTGGTTTTGTTTTAAAAACTACTAACGGCGGAATGAATTGGTCCACCAATGCTACTTTGGGTACAAATAAATTAAATTCTATTAGTGTTTCAAGTGCTACATTTGTTGCTATTTGTGGCGATGGTGGTACTATTTACACTACCACAAATAGTGGTACAAACTGGTCTGCAAATACAACAGGTACAACTAATAATCTTAATTCAATAAGTTATGCTGCTGCAAATACAATTTATGCAGTTGGTAATAATGGATTGGTTATAAAAACAACAAACGGTGGCACAAACTGGATTGTTCAAACAAGCAATGCAGGAATAAAAAATATTACAACTGTTTCCTTCGCTAATGCTGATAGAGGTTTGGCTGCAGGTACTACTGGACTGGTTCTAACTACAACAAATGGTGGTAGAGTATTCAATCCTACAATTTCTGTTACTTCACCAACACTAAATAATGTTTATAGGATTGGCAGTGAATTGCCAATAGCTTGGTTAGCTATCGATGTAAATAATGTTTTAATTAGATACTCTGCAAATGGCGGCGGTGATAATTACTCTAATACAATTGGTACATTCAATGCAAATTCTGGTTCGACTAGCTTATTGCTAAGCAGTGGTTCATTCACTTCAACAGCAAACGGAAGAATTTTAATAAGCGACCTATCAAATTCTGCTGTCAATGATACATCTAAAGTATTTTCTATAGATGATTGGACATTAGCATTCACGTCTTTGAATAGCTCTGCTACAATGTACTCAAGTAATACTGTTACTTTAAATTGGCTTTCTGCAAATGTGAGCAATGTAAATATAGAATACCAAAATAACAACTCTGGAGTTTGG
Organism: uncultured Hyphomicrobiales bacterium; assembly: GCA_964650885.1. Lineage (GTDB taxonomy): Bacteria > Bacteroidota > Ignavibacteria > Kapaibacteriales > UBA2268 > JAPLFM01. Next base: position 11,463 of record CAZYXG010000029.1, read on the forward strand.
ACTCCACTAACTATAAATTATTCGGCTACACTTGGCACTTATAACTGGATTTTGCCAGAAATTGCAAATGCCAATGTTCGATTCAGAATATATGACCCAAGCAAAACTCACAGAGCTGACACAACTGATGCAAATCTAACGATTGTTAATCCAAGTCTGCAAATCACTTCACCAAACGGCGGAGAAGTATATAACTATCCTAATAGTATAAATATTATTTGGAATGCAACTCCTAATTTAACCAATATAGACTTGGAATACTCTAATAATAATGGCAGCTCTTGGCAAACAATTCAAACTAATGTAGCTGCTAATTTAGGTACACTAAATTGGTCATTTCCAAATTCAACTTCTGCTAATAATTTAATCAGAATTAAACGCAATGGTACTAGCACTTATTTAGATACATCGAATGCTGTTTTCAGAATTAACGGAATTCCATTGCAACTGAATACACCTATAGCAGGTGCAAAATGGAAAGTTGGTTCAACAAGAGCTATATCCTGGGCTGCCGATAATTCTGTTTTAGAGTTGAATATAGATTTCACTACAAATGGTGGTACTAGTTGGGTGAGAGTAGCAAGTAATTTATTAGCTTCGGATAATTCATATAACTGGTTGATTCCGAACGAACCGACTTCAAATGCAAAAATTAGATTAACTAGTTCATCTAATACAGCAACAAGTGTTACATCAAGTTTATTCTCAATTGTAAATTTGAGAATTAGCTCTAGCTTAGAAAACAAGACAATAGTAGCAACAACTTCAGAACCTATAACTTGGTCAGCATTTGGCTTAGACTTTGTAAACATAAAATATAGGTTGAATAATAGCTCCACTTGGACTACTATTCAAAGTAATGTGGCTGCAAATTCATCTTTTACTTGGTCTGTGCCAGACTTAGTTTCAAGCACAGCAAAATTGCGATTGGAATTTGTTAGTGATACAACAGTATCTAGTGAAGTTTCTATAAATCTTGTAAGAGCAAACTTTGCAATTACATCTCCTACACAAGGCAGCTACTTAAAATCTGGTAGCATAGTACCAATTACTTGGACAAGTGCATATATTTCAAATGTAAGAATTGATTATAGAAATAGCTCAACAGCGAGTTGGAATTTAATAATAAACAACGCAAATGCTTCAACGGGTAGATATAATTGGTCTGTACCAAGTGTATTGACAGATTCTGCTCAATTGCGTTTTACTTATGTGATAGGAAATAATCCTACATCATACCAGATGTTCAGCGAAACTTTCAGCATATCAAATTCAGATGTTATTCTTACTTCTCCAAATGGTTTGGAAAGAATGGTGCCTGGTACAACTAGAGTTATCAAATGGAAATACAGCAATCTGACAAATGTGGATCTTATGTACACAACTGACGGAGTGAACTATATAGATATTCCAAGTGGTCAAGGCTTGTTGGCATCAAATCAACAATTTAGTTGGACTATACCAAATGCACCGACTTTAATTGCCAAGGTGAGAATTAGAAATTCTTCTGCTCCAATTATTAATGATGTTTCGGATTCAACTTTTGCAATTTCAGGTGTTCGAATGACTGCCCCAGCAAGTAGCACTCAGCTATTAGTTGGAAGTGTTGTGAGTGTGAAGTGGATGTCGGCATTAGTAAATAGAGTAGATATATTCTATACTATTAATAACGGTACAACGTGGCTGCAAATAGCAAAAGATTACCCAGCAGTTAGCGGAAACTTCGCTTGGCAAGTGCCAAATAATCCATCAAGTATTGCAATTATAAAAGTTGTAGATTCAGAAAATTCTACATTGAAAGATTCTGTTACTGCTCTAACATTGCAAGGATTAACAATTACAAAACCTGACAATACAAGCAATTGGTTAGTTGGCGAAGATTATAATATTGAGTGGCGTTCTGCCGCTATTGGCGAAGTCCGACTTGATTACAGTACAAATGGTGGTAGTTCTTGGATTACTATTATGTCCAACTTAAACGCAACTGATGGAACATTCACTTGGAATGTACCCAAAACACCAGTTGATTCTGCAATAGTTAGGATTAGTCATTTGGACAATCCAAGCTTTAATAACATTAGCAGTAAATTCGTAATTCGTGGTAATGGAATTGTTGTGAAAGCACCAACTGAGTCGCAAGTAATTACTGCTGCAAGTGGTACTTTTACTGTGCCTATCACTTGGACTTATTCAAACATAAGTACAGTCAATATTGAGTACTCTACAAATGGAGGTATGGATTGGAATACATTAGTAAATGGTATTACTGCTTCCAATAGGAGCTATAACTGGATAGTAAATGCTAATACAGTTGTTTCTTCAAAAGAATATAAAATTAGATTATCAGATGCCGAGAATATTGCAATTAGAGATAGTAGCGGTCTTTTCAGCATAAAAGGTGCAAGTGGATATACCGTTCCAAAAAGTTGGGAATTTACAAATGCAACTGGAAACAATGCAGTTATTATAATTCCTAATAGATCTGGCATAATCCCAACTGTCTTAGATATTAATATCAATCAAGGTGATGCAATAGGAGTGTTCTATACAAGTAATGGCTTGCTCAAATGTGCTGGCTATACTGTTTACGATACAACATATAACACTGCTATTACAGTTTGGGGCGATAATCCTTCCACTGCTTCAAAAGATGGCTTCATTGTGAATGAGACTTATACATACAAAATTTGGGATTCAAATACTGGTATAGACTACAATGCAAATGCTGTTTATTCATCAGGCAATAGCTTTTATACTTCAAGTGTTAGCAGTTTAGGTGTTTCTATTCTTTCTTCATTAAAAGGATTTAAACGTTTGAGTGTAAACTTACGAGCAAACAGATGGAGTATGATTTCAACTAACTTACTGCCTAAGTCTCTCACTATGGATTCGATGATAGCACCAATTCGTACAAAATTGGTTCAAGTCAAAGATGAAGGTGGCAGAATATTTATGCCTTCTCAAAGTATTAATCAACTAACTACTTGGGATTTATCAACTGGCTATGAAGTTTATACTAATTCAGATGCGACTTGGACTGTAGATGGTTCTAGCGTTACACCAATTAATTATGCTAAAACAATAATCGCTTCTCAATGGCACATTATTGCATACTTAAGACAAACGGCAGCAACTCCAGCAACTGTATTTGCATCTTATCCGCAAATTATTATGTCTAAAGATGCCGATGGTAATATTTATTACCCAGCATTCAATATCAATACCATAGGCACAATGCAACCTGGACAAGCTTATAAATTAGTTAGTAATACAACATTTGGTGGATTTTATACAAGTGCTGTCAATGCAATTACAACTCCAATTAGTTCAATGTTTAAATTGAATGACTCACAATTCGAGACTGTTTATTTCAAACCTAAGTACAAAGCTACAGGTAGTTCATCAGTTATACTAGTTAATTTGCAGGAGCTTGAATTTGGTGATGAAATAGCTGTATTCAATAGCAAAAATGATTTAGTTGGTGCAAGTTTCAGCAATGGTTCGGAAACGCCAATTGTAATTTGGGGTGATGATTTATCCACTGCTATGCAAGATGGTGCAAACGATGGAGAATTGTTGCATTTGCAACTATGGCAAAGAAAAATAAATAAAATTTCTACTTTAGAAATTAAAAAAGTAACCGATAAACTCTCAAGTATGGAGCTTGGAAATTCTATAGTCTATACAAAAGATGCTATTTTGGAAACCGATTGTGCTTTAGCTTCTACTGGAGTTGAAGATAATAAATCTGACGAAACTGGCATTAGAGTTTATCCAAATCCAACAAGTGATTTTGTAAGTATTGTAACGACTTTTGATATGAACAAAATTAGACTGATTGACAACTTGGGTAAAGTTGTTTTAGAGCAAAATGTAGATAACGACAAAATTGAACTTAATTTAAAACAACTCTCGAAAGGAGCATACACTATAGAAATACAAACACAAACTGGTGTTAGTTACCAAAAACTTTTGGTGCAATAACACTAATTATAACGACACACTTCTTCAAATGATACCTCCTCCATAAAAATCATTGAGGGCATAAAAGGGGCGAAAGGTAGGTAGTGGACCTTTCCACCCCCTCCTCGATGAGAAAAATGGAGAGATCAAAAACCCTCGAATACGAGGGTTTTTTTTTGCTTAAATCTGAACTAGGTTAATTGAAGTTAAGGTATTTGTCATTGGTTCTTCTACAGCAGAAACCACAACTATTAAATCACCATTATGTATGTAATTAAGTGAGTGAAGCTCTTGAATATTATCTTGGAAGTGATGAATATCGTTAATTGGATATTGTACTTTTAGTGGGCGAACTCCCCAAATAAATGACATACGGCGAGCCATTTCCTCGCTGTCAGTAAGTGCTACAATTGGCATCTTAGGTCTGAAAGCAGATAAATATCTTGCCGATGCAGTCGAATCTCCCAAAGTAACAATAGCTTTAGCATTTACTTTCTCGGCAATGATGCAAGCAGCTTTTGCTATTGCATCACTTACGTTGCTTTTTTCGCTATTGCCTGAATATTTATTATTATCGTAGTTAAAATTTTCTTCAATGTTTTCTATAATCCTTGACATATATCCAACAGCATCGAAAGGATAGCGTCCAACGCTTGTTTCTGCTGATAGCATCACCACATCGGAACCATCTAATACAGCATTTGCCACATCGCTTGCTTCTGCACGAGTAGGTCTCGGATTTGTAATCATTGACTCAAGCATTTGAGTGGCAGTAATTACTGGTTTGCCAAAATAATTACATCTGTCAATAATATATTTCTGAGTAACTGGTAATTTTTCTGCTGGCATTTCAAGTCCCAAATCACCACGAGCCACCATTATACCAGCACATTCGGCTATAATCTCATCAATGTTTTCTACTGCCTCAAATCTTTCTATTTTTGCAATAATAGGCACAACCCTGCCAAATATTTTCATTGCTGCTTTCAGTTCAAGGATATCTCTTTGGCTTCTCACAAATGAAAGTGCAATCACATCCACACCATTTTCCAAACCAAATTTCAAATCTTCAATATCTTTGTTGCTAATCGATGGTGCTGTGCTTGAAACTCCTGGCACAATTATACCTTTCTTGTTTTTAAGCATTCCACCTTTCACAACTCTTGTAACTATATCATTCTTGTTAATATCTTCGACTTTTAAAATTATATAGCCATCGTCTAAAAGAATAGTATTATGAATTTGTACTTCTTTTATTAAACTTGAATAGCTTGTCGAAACTCTTTTTTCGTCACCAATTTCTAAAAAATCCACAGTAATTCGGAATTCTGAACCGTCTGGTAGAAAAACTTCACCGTCTTTCACATTTCCAGTACGAATCTTTGGACCTTGCAAATCAAGCATTATTGGAATGTGTCTTTTAGAAACAATTGCTGCTTCCCGAACTTCTTTGATTGACTTTAAGTGATCTTCGTGACTACCGTGCGAAAAGTTCAATCTTGCTGCATCCATTCCAGAATAAATAAGGCGAACTAAATTTTCTACACCCGATGTTGCAGGGCCAATTGTGCATAGAATTTTGGTTTTACGTGGAGCGTTTGTCGTTTGCATAAAAAGTATATTTGAATTTGTATATGAATTTTATTTAAATTATCAAATAAACAGTTAATTTTAGCAAGAAACTGCTATTATTTCATAAATGGTATGAAATAAATCCCTGTGATACTTTGCAAATAAAAGAATAGTGCAACCAAAAGATTTACTGTTACAAGCACTGCTAACACATACATTGCAATTCTCTTTTTGAAGCTTAAAGGTATAATTGATTGATACCAAATTCCTAGCAAAGCCACAAAATGAAAGTATATCAAATACCATTCAAAAGAGTAATCTATCTCTGGTTTTGTAAGCACCGAATTTTCAAAATCTGTTGCGAAAAGTTTGATTGAAATGCTTGGGCTTTGGTATGCTTTTGCATAAGCAGTTGTGTCGTACTTAATTGGTTTTTTGGTTATCAAGCCTATGTATATCCTTGCGGACTTATTCAAAGTATCAATTGCATAAACTTTTGTTTTCTGCTTTTTATCTTCAATTGAAAATTTTGGAGACCAAACTGTCTCGTTAAGTGGATATGCAGCTTTCCAAACATAGTTACTGTCCCTTGTGTAAACAATAAATGCTTCATTTGTTCTATTGTTGTTTTCCAATATTAACTTTTGAGTTGCTTGAATTGGAGCATAAAGCTGTGTGATGGCAGGATAGTATGTGTAGATTATCACAAACAAATAGCATATCCAAAATGGAATTGGCACAATAAATTTAAAAATAGATTCCGTCCAATGCAAAGCTGTGCGTCTAATCTTTGTAAAGAATAGACCCCAATATAAGATATAAAACAATAAAGTAACCCAAAGCACTACATTTGCTATAAATCTTGTATTAAATTCAAATTCACCTAAAGAAAAAATATACTACTCCTATTGCTGATTCCATTCTAATACTTCGGCTATTTTAGCTGCAAACTTGAAAAGTCTATATTTTTGTAATCGCTAACATTGGTTTGTTTATAGCGAATCATATCAACCACAACTTTAAGCCAAACTAAAAAGATTGGTAAAGTCTTTAGCATATATGGTTTCACATAATGTTCTCTAAATTCTCGTGGGAATAAATCAGTAGGCGAAAGAACCGTGAATACTAAAACCATTACTAACAAAAATATATCAATAAAACTCAAAAACATATCGTGTGTGCGAGTGACAAAATACCAAATTCCAACTCCAAATACAGCTATCACAAATGTTGGGCTTTCCGCTTTATGATTGAAAAGCACAATCCAAATCAGAATAGAAGCCAAGCTAAGCAAACGGAAGTCAAAGTCTTTGAAGTTATGTAAATTCTTTAAAGGGTATAAAAACAAAGCCAATCCAAGCAAAGTTAATAATCCTTTGTTTATTGGAATATGCAACAATACTTCTGCCATTCCCATTGCACTCATACCAATCATTGTGGATTGATCGGAAGTTACAAGATACACCCAATTCTGATATTGAGAAATCAAATAGCTGAAATTTGTAAATAGAGCTGGAATTATTCCTAAAAACAACATCCAAAAAGCAAGAAAGCCTATTGATTTTAACTTATTTGGATAGAGGAAAATAAGTACTGCTGCAAACAGTCCAAAAATCTTTATATAAAAGGTTAATGCTATAAATAGTGCTGCCCAAAAGAGGTTCTGCTTTTCCATTGCTATAAAAGCTAATGCTATAAAGCCAACCATAAGTCCATTGCTTTGTTCGTTCTGCACCGATGTTAAAAGCTCAATTGCAATTAACCAAAGGAATTTAGTTTGCTTCAAATCATCAAATCTTACCATTAGCAAAACTGCAATTAGCACAGGTAAAGTATTAATCAAATTCCAAAGTGGCAAACCAATTATATTTGGCAATTTGGCAAAAGGTGCCATTAGCAAAGCAAAAGTTGGACTATACTTGTAAAGATCGAAATATTCATTGGGGTGGTGAATGTATAAATTCTCTTGATTCCAAAAATGCAAGTATGAATTCTTAAAAATAAGATAGTTGTTGTAGTTTGTGTGTAGTCCTCCATCAATCATTTTTAATGGCGATTCAACATCTTTTACACCTGTGATTACAACTGCAATAATTATAACAGCAAATATAAACCACTTATTGCAAAATATTAAAGAAAGCAATGGTGTGAGTGAAACTATGTTTTCTTGTTTCAAAGTGGAGTGTTGTACTAATTTTTTCATTTTATAATCTTTGAAATATATAATTATTACAACTTTTCATAAGTCAATGCACCACTTGGGCAAAGCTCGATTTGTTTGGCTATATGTTCAGAATCTTCAGCCGATAAATCAATCCAAGGTCTTTTCTTGGGATTGAATGTAGAAATTAATCCTCGCCAGCAATTAGTGGAATGTGTACATTTTGCAGCTTCCCAAATCACTTTTAACACGCCATTATTATATTCTTTTATAGATTCTTCCATCAGTCAAATCCTCAATTATTCATCAATCTAAGAGCTTCCTTTTCACTCAATTTTTTAAGATCCGCCCACGCCACAAATTCTTTCACACCCTCTGGGTCTGTTCTGGAGTAATGACGTAAAGCCCAACCAATACCTTTTCTTATGAAAAACTCATCGGAGTGTTTCCAAATTAAACAAAATTCTTTTAATTTATCAAAATTTGTCTTTTTCTTGTAATGTAACTGATGAATAATTGCAGTTCGAGCAAGCCAAATATTGCCATCGTGTATCCATTTGTCGCAAAATTCAAACTCACTCTCTGGGAATTTAACGAAATATTCACCAACTAAGCGAGTAGCAATAACATCAACAGTATCCCACCAAGACTTCGTAGCTACCATTTCCTCGAAAAGAAAGATATAATCAATTGTCCAAAGTTTTTTGTCTTTCAGCAGATAATCCAAAGCAAAATATTGCAACTCTCTTTCATTGGCAGCAAAAGCTGTTTGAACTAAATCAATACTTTCAGCACTTGTTAGTTTACTATTTATTAAATAAATATTCTTGTCTATTGCTCTGCGAAGAGGTGATTTGATTCCAAAGTATGAAAACTTATCTTTCACGTACTTTTGCATAGCGGGTGCTTTTTCGGCATTAGCATTATCGCTATACGCTTTCCGAACTGATTCAAGGTAAATGTTAGCAATTGAATTCATTACTCAATTTACCATTTCTTAAATATAAAAAATACAGACAGTGCCATCAATAAAAATCCAACAACATGGTTCCAAGCAAATTTTTCTGTTTTGAAAACAAAAACAGCAATTATTAGAAAAACAACCAACGACACTATTTCTTGTATAAGTTTCAATTCAAATAAATTGAAAGGACCTCCATTATCTACGATACCAATTCGATTTGCTGGAATCTGAAAAAGATATTCAAAAAAAGCTATACCCCAACTTAAAAGAATGATTTGAAAAACACTCAAGCTAGCAAACCAACTATATTGCTTCATTTCCAAATGACCATACCAAGCAAATATCATAAAAACATTTGCTAATGAAAGCAACAATATTGCTATTAAACCGTTAAACATAAAATTATTTTATCCAAATTATTGAACAATCATGAATGTGGAGCAACATCTTCTTCTTCCACCAATCTATGCAAGTTAATTCCCTGAGCTGGAGAAATTATCAATGGAAATTTCTCAATTGTAACCGAACTCGTATCCAAGCCAAAAGCTTTTTCCTCTGGTTGAGAAATATGTTTAAGCAAGTTGTAAATATCAAGCATAATTCTCTCGTAAAGAGGGAAGTCATTGTCAGGTGAAATATGTCTTTGGATTACCACAAATCTGAAATCTCCTAAAACTCCATTACGCTTCAATGATTCATAGCGACTAGTTAAATCTACTTCTTTATGGCGAACCATATCTTCGACAACTTTTCTAAAGAGCAAGTTAATCCTCGGAGCTACTCTGAAACCAAGAACAAAATCTATTCTAAATATTTTGCCTTCCTCTATAACATTGATTTTGTAATCAGTTGTGTAGGGTTCGTCCACCACATCTACGTGCAAAAACCAATAAATGTCGGCCCTTTTGGGCTGCTTTTGAGTAATAGAATAAATTATTTTCGATTCAATCTCTTCTGGGTGGTTCGCACTAGTCATAAAAATCAAGTGAGTAGAGTATTTGGCAACACTCTCATCTTCGCTTAAGTCTTTAAGCAATTTCTTATAATGGCGAAATTTCACATATTCTACATATCTATTTTTGATGTTGCGAGCATTATACCAAGACCACATAATGATTATAAGTATTAAAGAAATCAAGATAGTTACCCAACCGCCATGCACGAATTTGTTCATTTGGGCTATAAAAAATGATGTTTCTATCGCCAAGAAAACAGTAATTATAGAGCCTACAAAGAGCTTGTTGTATCTATTAATCACCATATAATATGCTAGCAAAGTACTAGTCATAAGCATAGCAAGCACTATTGCGAAGCCATAAGCAGCTTCCATATTGGCCGACTCTCTGAAAAGCAAAACTATACCAATGCAGCCAGCTAACAAAGACCAATTCATAAATGGGATATACAACTGACCACGAAGTTCAGTTGGGTAAACCACTTTCAGCTTTGGCCAAAAGTTCAAACGCATTGCTTCATTTATCAAAGTGAATGAGCCACTTATCAATGCCTGACTGGCAACAACAGCTGCAACAGTTGAAATAATAATACCTGGTAAAAGAAACCACTCAGGCATAATTCCATAAAAAGGATTGATGTCATTGAGTTTACTTCCAGAGGACTGCAAAAGCCAAGCTCCTTGCCCAAAGTAATTCAGAACAAGTGTTGTTTTCACAAACGTCCAACTCAATCGAATATTCTCTTTGCCGCAATGTCCTAAATCAGAATAAAGTGCTTCTGCTCCAGTCGTGCAAAGGAACACAGAACCCAAGACCCAAAAACCGTGCTTAGTATTAACCAATAGATTATAGGCATACCAAGGATTGAGTGCCTTAAAGACAGTCACATTGTGCTGTATTTGAAGAATACCCAATATGGCAAGCATAGAAAACCATATAAACATAACTGGACCGAAAGACTTACCGACCTTGTCTGTTCCAAATTGCTGAATCATGAAAAGACCAGCAATAATTAGAATTACAATCGGGACAATATTTAATCCAGCAAAACTTGGGATAGCTCGCAAACCCTCTACAGCCGATGAAACAGAAATAGCAGGAGTGATAATACCATCGGCAAGAAGAGAACTACCACCAATTATAGCAGGGAAAATTAACCATTTCACTTTTAATTTTTTTACCAAAGCATAAAGTGAGAAAATTCCACCTTCACCTTTATTGTCTGCATTTAAAGTTAGCATCACGTATTTCAGAGTGGTCTGCATTGTCAGAGTCCAAAAAACGCATGATAGACCACCCAAAACAAGCTCAGGAGTAATAACAGAATTACCAATAATTGCTTTTAACACATAAAGGGGTGAAGTACCAATGTCGCCATAGATAATGCCTAATGTGATGAGTAAAGCACCTGCAGTTATTTTATGGTGGTTAGCACCACTAGTTTTTAAGTTTGGAGTTATGTTCAATTTCTTTTTTCAAAAAGTTTACATTATTCATAATGCAAATTAATACTACATTTTAAATAATCAATGATTTAAAGCAGAATATTCAAATTTCAATAAACTACCTATAAATATACTTTTCACTTAAATATGTTGGTCTTACTAATCTATAATCGCCAAAGCCATTGTTGTCAGCAAAAATAAATTCTCTGTTGTTCGAGTAAGTCCAGCGTTCATAGCGAACAGTGTTAACATTACTGTTGTAAGAATCTGAATTATTAGGTGGGCCTAAAATCACATAAACCATTCCTTTGTCAGTCAGCCAGCCATCAGCATAGGATTTGAAAGCTTTGCTTGCATAATTAATTCTGCGGTAGTATTCATCGAATGATTCGTTTCTTTCTGTGTTTGGTGTTGGGTCTAATTTTCTCCAAAATTCATCGAATTTTGCTTGCTTGCTATTCTCGTCTTTTTGCTCTTCCATTTCATTCATCTCTCTGCTTGTAGCCACATATCGCAATTGCTTAATAGCCAAGTTAATATCCTTGCGAACCATTCCATAAAGTGTGGCAAATGACTTAATTGAACGTTGAGAAGCTGCAATTGTCCTATCTGCATCGCCCACTTCTGATTTAGGCCCTAAAGCAGAGATTTTTAAATTAAATGAACCAACTACTTTTGGGTTGTATGGTATTTTGATAAAAAATTGTTCTTTCGATTTGCTGATTTTCTTAGCCAAAGTGTCCGATTGGTAAATTAAATTTTCGCCATCATATATTTCAGCAACGAAATCAACGTTTATCAAGTTAGATGAATTATAAAGCTCGAAGAATGCAAAATATCCTTCTGTTAAATTCCCTACATTGTCATTTATGTGAGGCGTTATTTTAAACGTTCCGTTGTTTTCTTCTATTCCACTCAGTATCATAACTCCACTGAGCGAAACTTGGAATTCGGAATAATTCAATATCGTTAGCTGACGAATTCTTTCATCGTTTCTGTTATTAACTTCATCTATTAGTTTTACCGAAATTCTATATGCACCTGGAGGCAATTTGAAACTGCTCTGGCATGCATCGAATTTGCCATTCCCACCTTGGCTATCGAAATAATTGTCCGCTAACACCACCCTGTCAATCTTTTTATCGGCTACTTTTTTGCCAGTCTTATCTTGCAGTTCAATTAATAATGAATATTTTGAAGCATACTTTTCGTCTGTTTTCAAGAATAATAGCGTTTGGTATGGCACCAAAGCAAATACATCAATCCTACCATTATTGCCATCGTCTGCTTTGAAAGCAATTGCGTCAATAAAGAAATTAAGCGGTGCTTTCTCATCTGCCAATGTAATGCATTGCATCAGAAAAAGAAAAAGTATAAATTTTAATGTAGTTTTCAATTATCTAACTATTACTTTTTTTGTTGTGAAATTATTATTTTGCCAAATCTTGACTAAGTAAGTACCTGCAGTTTGGAATTCAAATTTGAAATAATTTGACTCTAAATCTTTTTCCAGTAAATATTTGCCATTCAAATCAGCTATTGAAATATTCTGCAATTCAATAGACGAAGTAATTTCCATTGTCTTATTATTCAGTTTCAAATCTATTAAATTTTCGTCTTCACTTTCTAAAGTATTTTTTGAAAATAAATAAGAATATTCAATTGTTTTTGTAGAAATTCCTTGTGAATTTTTTGCGTAGATTGTATAATCTAAAGTACTAATATCTTGATTAAGAGGGATGTTTAGACTGTATTTATTTGTAGAATCTTTCTTTAAATTGTAGTAATCTACTTTTTGATTTTTATCGTAGTCTATTTTCACACCCACCCAAACAGAATCTGTTTTTGCGGTCGCATCGTAAGGGTCAGTCAAAGTTTGAACCGCTAACAATAATTCCTTAGTACTTTCTATTTCTTGATTTGTAGGTTGCTTATGTATAAAGTTTGAGCCTGCACCCCAAGCATAGTATGAAAAAGGGGTTAGAAAATCAAAATCATTTAGCCAACTTGTGTACATCATTCCTTCCACTCCATTGACTCCTTCTTGAGCTATTCGCCAGTCTCTAATGCTATTTGTGTTTTTAGAGTCGTAGTATGGTGAAGTTATTTGTTTGAAGTTTTTATTAGCAAAAAAGTTCAACGAATTTTTTGCATTTTTACCTCCATTCCAATTAACAATTGTAATTTTATCGCTTGGAATTTTGTTCCATACACCTTTCAAATCTCCATTTATTAAATAGTAATCTTTATAAGCATTATGAAGAGAGTCCACCATATCAGACCACATAAATATATTTGCTTTCGGGTTCGCTTCTTGAATTGATTGAACACATTTATTAATATTATTTGAAAGTTGAATAGCAGGCATATCTTTTGGGTCTGTGGAATCGTGCAGACAAGCATCGTCCCAATTCATATTGCGAATTTCATCGTGTCCCATAAAGTAACTATTTGGATTGTATAGTCTCTTCATATCAAAGATTTGTCTTTTGATTATACTATCTGTTTTGGGTTCATTCACACAAACCATTACAGAGCCATTACCATCGTTGTCGCTAACGGCAGCAAATGGATGATAGGAACTAATAGATATAGTATCGCCATTTTTGATTTTTGAATTTGGAAATAAATTAAACTTTGGGGCTTGATGATAAGGGCCATATTCGCCCCGTCTATTTTGCAGTATTGGGTCAACTAATTTTGCAAAATCTACACCTTCTTCATAGACAATATTGTTTTTCTTAAAAGCATCTTTCACAATCAGTGGAGTACCCGCTCTTCGCAATATATTTGTCAATCCGTAATCTTTGATTGAAAAATCGTCCCACCAAATAGTACCGCTATTTGCACCCCATACACCAGCATAGAGTATTATGTTTTCGTAATTTAAGGTGTTAAATATTAATTCTAATTTAATCCAACCGTTGCTTGTAGCTGGCACACTCATTTGAGCGAAAGTAATTGCCACATAAGAATTATCTGGCTTTTGGCTTAAAACCATTAATTTAATTTCATCTCCACTAAAATTTTTAGTTTTCACCCATGCAGTTAAAAGATATGCTCTATTTTTAGATACTTTCAATGCTAAAGTAAATCTAGAATTTGCTCCATTGAAGCCAGTACATTTTGCGGAAGATGAACCAGAATGATATTCCGAAAAGTCTTGAGTAGCAAATTGCTCGTCATAATAAGACCAGTTGCTAAATTTATTGTTCCCACCCCAAATTTCAAAACCACCATTTGGAATAACAACTTTTGGGTCGGGAATTAATCTAGCCGAATCTGCTTCTACAACATAATTAACAACTGTTTTCAAACCTTCTGCTAAATTTGGGTCGTTCCAAAGAATACCACTACTCCAGCCCACACCACAAACAGATGGAATAATTTCCAAATTACGATCATTGCAAACCTTGCTGAACTTGGCAACACTATCGAAATAGTTGCTAGGTTGCTCAGGAATAATTGCATATTTAAAATCGCCTTGCTGTATCCCATTCAAGTTCCTAAGAGCCATAGTGTCGGCAATTTTAGTTAATCTTTCTAAATCACCAAGACCGCGCAAATTATGCTGTGAGAAAACCCAACGATATTTATAATCAGCCCAGTCTATTATTCTAACTTTAGAAATCGCTTCTTTATCGCCCATCAATTGGAAGATTGTATTTATTCCTGCTCTCAATCCTTCATCATCTTTGCCAATCAAAGCAAATACTGTATCAGTTATTTCCAATACATACCAAGAATTATTAATTTGTTCGGTTGTCCTTGTGCCTATATTTTCATATAAAGCATCTCCAATTGGTTTGATTTTACCAATTTCACTTTCATCTGCTATAATGATTACACCATTATTGGTAACACCTAAAGGAATAATTTCTTTTAGTACACCATTTTTCAATCTCTGATTTAATATGCTTTGCATATATCGAGCTGTTTTGGCTCGCTCTGGCTTTCCTAAGGTGTCAGCACTTATTACGAGTTTGGTTAATGAATTATTACCCAAAAATCGGCTACCAGCATATTTAAACGAAATTTTTGGTTGGGGAATTAATTCTTCTAATGTAACGGAATATAATTTGCCGCTAATTACAACAATTAAAAAAAGTGTTAGAAAATATTTCATAGTTAAACCATTACCTTGTTTGAATAAATTACTTCTCGAAAACAATTTTGTCTATTTCTTTACCATCTATGTTTTTCACTGTCATTTCTATTTTGTCGCTTGTGCAATCGAATATTGCATAATGATATTCTTTTGCAGACTTAATCACATAAGGTGCTTCTTTTGGTGCATAAAGTGGTGAGCCACCGCCACCCAAAATGAAATGGTGAATCTTATTTACTTTATTGTGTTGATAGAAATGCGAATGTCCAGTAAGCACCACATCTACACTGTTTTTCTCGAATAGTTTCTCGCTCATTTTAATCATTCCTTTGCTTTCGCCATGGGCTCCAGCTCCATAAGCAGGAATGTGGAATGCAACGAATTTCCATTTAGCTTTACTGTTTTTCAAATCATCTTCAGCAAATTTCCACTGAGGAGAGTCCTCGCCAATTTTATTTTGAGTAGATAATATCAAAAAATGAATATCCCCATAATCAAATGAATAGTATTCCTGATTACCTTTGCTGATTGGTGATTCGGTAAAAGCTTTTGTGTTTGTCTTCCAACCTTCGTGATTGCCCACAGCATTGAAAAAAGGTACATTCTTCGCCAAACTTAACTGCTCCGAGATGAAAAACTCATCTTTCCAAAGTTTATAACTACCATCGAATGACAAATCGCCCAAGTAAACAGAGAAATCTGGATTTTCGCTTTCCATTCCTTTGGAGATTTTGGCAAATAGCTTTGGTGCAGAGCGACTATCTCCATAGCTTGTGAACTTGAATTTCCCTTTTGTGTTGACATTTGGAGCGGTTTTAAACGAACCTTTATAAGCCACTTCGCCATCTTTTAGAGAGTAACCATATTTAGTAGCGGCTTTTAAGTCTGTGTATTTGATTGAATGCACATAAGTTGCTGGTTTTGCATCAGTAACTTCAAAAACGATAGACTTAATTGTTTTTCGCATACCATCGGGATATTCCAAGAAAGATTCAACTGGCTTATCGGAATCTGTTTCCACAAGCAGATAGATTGAGTTGTTGGTAACAGCTTGTAAATAGGGTTGCATTAGCACTTTTGCATTTGCTTGCAAGCTAATAGCTATTAGAACTAGAATAAAAAGAAATTTTTTCATTTCAGATATTTCGTGTAAGTAATTGATAAATAATGTAAATTGCAATGCTGTAAAAATAAGCTAACTAAATTCAAATAAGTTCTGTTAAATTTGAATAAGTTTCAAACTACAATTTTAAAAAACAATTTTAAAACATTTTTTCAGTTTGATACAAACATTAATTCAAAATAAACGTTTTCTGCAAGATTACGTTACAAAAAATCAATATTTTATTGATTAGGAGCCAAATGACTCAAATTAAAACAACGCTGAACCCTTCCACCAGATTTGATTCCATAGATTGGGATAACCTTGCATTTGGAAAATACTTTTCAGACCACGTTTATATTGCCGATTATATAGATGGCAAATGGCAAACTGGCGAAATAGTGCCTTATGCTAAAATGGAAATGGATCCAGCACTTTGTACTCTGCATTATGGGCAAACAATTTTTGAAGGATTGAAAGCTTTTAAAAATGTGAATGGTGGTGCAAATATCTTCCGACCCGATATGAATGCCAGAAGATTGAACCATTCGGCTCGTACACTTTGTATTCCTGAATATGACGAAAATTTATTCATAGAAGCAATAAAAGCTTTAGTGGAAACAGACAAAAAATTTATACCTCAACATAAAGGACAATCGCTTTATATCAGACCCCTTGTCTATGGCTCTGGTAATTTCCTTGGTGTACACACTTCCGATACTTATAGATTGATAATAATGAGTTCGCCAGTGGCATCATACTATGCCGAAGGGCTTGCTCCACTTAAGATATTAGTTTCCCACGAATGGGTGCGCACAGCACACGGCGGGCTTGGAACAGCTAAAACTGCCGCTAACTATGCTGCTTCGCTATTTGCAGGACGCAGAGCAAAAGAGCTTGGCTTTTCTCAAGTGCTTTGGCTTGAGTCAACAAGTATGGACTATATTGATGAAGTCGGTGCTATGAACATTATGTTTGTGATAGATGGGGAATTAATTACCCCACCTCTTTCGCAAGGAACATTGCTAGCTGGAGTAACTCGCGATACTGTGCTGAAATTAGCACAAGAGATGGGATTGAAAACTAGCGAAAGACAAATCAAAATTTCGGAAGTATTTGCTGCACATAAAGCTGGGAAATTACAAGAAGTTTTCGGCACTGGCACAGCAGCCGTTATTTCGCCAGTTGGATTGCTTAGCTGGAAAGGCGAAGAAATCACAATTAATAACAATGAAATTGGCGAATTGGCACACAAATTCTTCGACACAATTACAGCCACCCAACACGGTGAAACAGAAGACACTCATAAATGGAATGTTCATCTGAACTTCTAAAAAAAAACTTACTTAAAAACAAAAGTCCTATCTCTAGAAAAAGAGATAGGACTTTTTTGTTATTGGGATTGATATTAATATTTATTATTTTAGATATATAAATTAGTAAGAATATAAATAATTTATTTGCAACGACAAATTATTTTTATTAAATTTACAACTTGAAAATGTAATAAAGAGTTGAATTATGCTTATAACACGTAAAATAGAAATCTACTTTAATCCCGAAACAACAAAAGAAGAATATGATGAATATTGGATCAAACTTAGAGATTTAGAAAGAGATACATTTAAAGCTGCAAATTTTATTGTCAACAATCAATTTTTCAATGAAATTATTGATGAACGTTTATTATTTATGGATGATAAAACTTCTCAAAAAAGATTAGATATTGGAGAAAAAATTAGTGACATATACAAGAAAAAGTCATTATCCGAAGAAGAAAGTAAAAAGCAAAGAGATAAACTGTACAAAGAATTGAATGAGTTAACAAAAGAATCTAGAATTTTTGCAAAAGATTTTTATCTAAAAAGTAAACAAAACTCAACTTATGAATTAATAACAAAAGAATTCCCTAATCTTGGTTCCTATGTTGCTTCTTCTCTCAATCAATCTATTGTATCTGTTTTTAATAACGATATGAAAGAAATTAGAACTGGAAAAAGAACTGTCAGAAATTATAAAAAGGGTATGCCAATTCCTTTTATGAAAACAGGGATTATATTTCAGAAAATTGAAGATAAATATCATATTAAGTGGATTGGAAAGTTTAATTTCATTATTAAATTTGGTAGGGACAGGAGTAACAACAAAGCAATAATTGATAAAGTACTTTCGGCTGAATATAGTTTTTCAGATTCATCGGTTCAAATAAAAGACAACAAAATATTTTTATTGTTAATTGTGAATATTCCAGATAGTGTAGTTGTTCTCGATAAAAATATTTGCGTTGGGGTAGATCTTGGATTAAACATTCCTGTTTATTT
>CAZYXG010000030.1:0-29811 GCA_964650885.1 uncultured Hyphomicrobiales bacterium
CTCTCTGCCAAGGCGACTCTGTCAAGCTATTTATTAAAGATAAGCAGGCAAATATAGATTATAGTTGGATAGTAAACAATATTATAGTAAATGCAGATACTATCATTGCAAAGGCTGCTCAGAAATATAAACTAATTGCTAAGAATATATCACTCAATAGCTGTTCAGATTCTTCAGAAATAGAAGTAACAGAGCAAGTTCAAGAACAAATCGTAATCAATGGGATTACTAATATTTGCGAGGGCGATAGCAGTAAGTTAGAACTTTCCAAATCATTCCAAGGCGTGCAGTTCCTTTGGAATACTGGCGAAACTACTAATAGCATAATCATAAATAAAGCTGGCGAATATTGGTGCAGAGCAATAAATAATAATTGCTTAATAGCTGATACAGTCCTAGTTTCAATAAATCCAAAACCAATAGTTAACATAATTGGCGACACAACAATTTGTAAAAATGCAACTGCAATAATAATTTTGCAAGGCACTTACACAAGCTGCACTTGGTCGAATGGAGAGACTACCCCTATAATAACTATTGCAAAAGCAGGAATTTATTCCGTGGAAGCAGAAAATGAATTTGGCTGCAAAACAACCACACAAATAGTAGTAAAAGAAGTTAGCAATAATATTGATTATAGTAATTTTCAAGATATTGATTTTGGGAAAACTAATTTGAATAAAACAATATCTAAAGAATTAGATATAAGTAGCATCAATGTAAGTAATTTCAAATTAACTACTGGCACAGACTATGAAGCTAGTCGCAATGGGAATAAATTAGAAATCATATTCAAAGCTTTGAAGAAAGGAAAAGCAGTAGATAGTTTAATTATTGAAATTGATAAACCTTGCCAAGAAACAATTGCAATAATGCTAACTGCTGAATCAGAAGCAAAAGCTAATCAAATCATAACATTAAAAATAGCCGATATTGAAGTGCTGGCAGGCGATAACGATATACCATTGCCAATTACATATACGCTTAACGATAGCATAACATTGCCACAAACAATTTCGTGGACAGCAAAGTTAAATTATAAAACTGCAATTTACTATCCCGATATTACAGCCGATGTGCTATCTGCAAATAGAAACTTTGACATAATGTTAAGTGGTACAACAACATTAACTAAAAAAGAAGATACGCTTACGACAATAAAAGGTAAAACTTACATAGCAGACACAACCTTTACTAAAGTGAACTTCATTGACTTTACTTCAAACCCTGATTTAACTATAGTTAAGGAAGATGGCAGTATTAAAATAGTAGGTCTTTGCACTCCAAATCTGAGAAGTATAGAATTCTTCACACCCACAACTATGACAATAAAACCAAACCCAACAAGTGGCGAAGTTGACATTGAATTTATTAGCGAGACAAATGGAGAAACAATTCTAAAACTATTCAATTCAGCTGGTGCAGAAGTAATGACTGATACGAAATCAAAATCTAACACTACACTAATATTTCATTACGATACACTTAATTTACCAAACAGCATATACCAAGTGCAGATTACCCAGTCGGGTAAATTGGCGAAAATAGGAAGTTTGGTGATTGAGAAATAAATATACAGCATAATATATTAATCAAATATATTATAGCAAAAAAAAGCTCAATATTTCTATTGAGCTTTTTTTATTAGTTTTTATTTATGTCTTCGTCGAATTCTACTAATGTTTTATCATCTTTGTCTTCAGGGGCTTCCAGTGCTAAGATTGGTTTAGCTAAGTCTTTTTCGTCCACCACTCTTTCACCAGGTATTATATC
The DNA here is from genome assembly GCA_964650885.1 of uncultured Hyphomicrobiales bacterium. Lineage (GTDB taxonomy): Bacteria > Bacteroidota > Ignavibacteria > Kapaibacteriales > UBA2268 > JAPLFM01. Next base: position 1,774 of record CAZYXG010000030.1, read on the forward strand.
GAATGTCAGTTTTTTATTTTCCGCATCCAATCCAATTTTTACTATTGCACCTTGAGTCAAATTGCCACGCAGCATTTCTTCTGCCAAATCATCTTCCACATATTTTTGAAGAGCACGGCGTAGATGTCGAGCACCGTATTTGTCGTCGTATCCTTTTTCCACTAAGAAATTAATAGCATCTTCACTCAAATCCATTTCCATATTATTTACTTTCAAACGATTTTGCAATTGTTTTAATTGTATTTGAATAATTTTCACAATGCTTTCTTTTGTCAGCTTTCCAAACGTAATGAAGTCGTCCACACGGTTTATAAATTCTGGATTGAAAAGCATTTTGACTGATTCATCAATAGATTCTTTTTGATAATCGCTTTCTTTTTCAGTGGGGTTGAATCCAATTCTACCGCCAGCTTTAATGTCTTTAGTTCCAACGTTTGAAGTCATTATAATAATTGTATTTTTAAAGTTGACTTTTCTGCCTAAGCCGTCTGTCAAAATACCATCATCGAATACCTGCAATAGAATATTAAATACATCTGGGTGAGCTTTTTCAATTTCGTCCAGCAATATTATTGAATATGGTTTGCGGCGTACTTTCTCAGTAAGCTGCCCACCTTCTTCATATCCAACATATCCTGGAGGAGCTCCAACAAATCGAGATACAGCGAATTTTTCCATATATTCACTCATATCCATTCTGATTAGTGCTTCTTCTGTATTGAACATCACTCTTGAAAGAGCTTTTGCCAATTCAGTTTTACCCACACCAGTTGGCCCAAGAAACATAAATGAACCTATCGGACGGCTTGGGTCTTTCAAACCAGCTCTTGCTCTGCGTATGGCTTTTGCAAGGTGATTGATAGCTTCATCTTGCCCAATAACAATTTCTTTCAGTTCAGTTTCTAAATTCAATAGCTTAGATGATTCGCTTTCTGCTATTTTGTTAACAGGTATGCCAGTCATCATTGCTATCACATCAGCCACATCGTCTTCTGTCACAGGATAAACTTTTTCTATAGATTGATTTTCCCATTCGCCTTTTGCTTTTTCAAGCTCATTGCTAAGTTTTTTCTCCAAATCTCTAAGTCGTGCCGCATCTTCGAAGTTTTGTTTTTTGACAACAAGGTTTTTCTCAGCTCGCACATCAGTGATTTTTTGCTCTAAATCAATAATTTCTTTCGGTACTACGATATTAGCCAAATGCACTTTCGCACCAGCTTCATCCATCACATCAATAGCCTTATCAGGGAAATTTCTGTCAGTAATGTATCGCTCAGCCATAGCTACCGAAGTTTGAATTGCTTCTTCTGTATATACCACGCTGTGGTGAGCTTCATAGCTATCCTTGATTTTATCAAGTATTAACAATGTATCGGCCACACTAGGCGGCTCTACCACTACTTTTTGGAATCTTCTATCTAAAGCACCATCTTTTTCAATATGTTGTCTGTATTCATCGAAAGTAGTCGCACCAATACATTGTATGTCGCCCCTAGCCAAAGCTGGTTTGAACATATTCGAAGCATCAAGGGAGCCTGAAGCCCCACCCGCACCTACTATAGTATGCAACTCATCAATGAATATAATTACATCTTTTGCTTTTTCTAATTCATTCAAAATAGCTTTCATTCGCTCTTCAAACTGACCTCGGTATTTTGTACCAGCCACTAATGAAGCCACATCTAGTGTGATAATTCGTTTGTCGTATAAAGCACGAGAAATTTTCTTTTGAACTATGCGAAGTGCCAAACCTTCTACTATAGCAGTTTTGCCCACGCCAGGTTCGCCAATTAGCACAGGATTGTTTTTCTTTCTGCGAGAAAGCACTTGCGAAACTCTTTCTATTTCCGATTCCCTTCCAATTACTGGATCGAGCTTATCTTCCATAGCAAGCTTAGTCAAATCTCTACCGAAATTATCGAGTACAGGAGTTTTCACTTTCTCTTTTTGAGCACCTTTTTTCGCAATTGGTATTCCTGGGTTTGGAGTACCGCTTGCCCCAGTTGAATCATTGATAGTGCCAGCAGCAGAGCTAGTGCCATTCATAATAGCTTCAAGCTCGTTTTTCACAGCATCGTAAGTTATTTTGAATTGAGCGAGTATTTGCGAAGCAATGTTTTCTTCATCTCTCAGCAAAGATAACAATAAGTGTTCTGTGCCAATAGTATCGCTGCGGTATAGCTTAGCTTCCAAGAAAGTAAGTTTCAGCACTCTTTCCGCTTGTTTAGTTAATGGTATATTTCCCAAGCTTATAGATGCTCCATTGGAGCGAACTTGGTCTTCAATACCTTTTTTAAGTTTAAATAAATCAACGCCAAGATTGGTCAATGCTTTGATTCCAATGCCATCGCCATCTCTGATGATTCCTAACAATAAATGTTCAGTGCCAATATAGTCATGCCCAAGTCTAAGAGCTTCTTCCCTACTTAGTCTGATTACATCATTTACTCTATTTGAAAAATTGCCTTCCATATTTTGCCTTTAAGGTGTTATTATTAAAACACCGAAATCAATAAAATGTTACACTTTGTGGAAAAAGGACTACTTTTTTGCACAAAAGGTAAATATATTTATGTCTTTAATTCTGTAACACTAGTTAAAAATAAGTTGTTCTAACTGTATTTACAAACGAAACTTTTACAGTTTTATTTCTTAAACATAAGTTTTACAATAGTGTTAAAAGGTAAAAACGTGCCAAACCACTATATTCTGCCACTATTTCACAAGGTGTTCGTCTCGCAAAAGGTCAAGCACTGTTTTCACTGGGTTGAAAGTAGAAACAGGCATTTCTATAAATACTGTCAGCCAATCTGCCATACTGCCATTCCAAAGCCCTGGCAATTCGCCAATTTGTATTTTCTTGCCATTATAGTTCTTGCTCAAAACAATTCCCATTGAATTATCTGCAAAGCTATACAGATTATATTGCTCTCCTTTGTGGTTTTTTATAGAGCAAATTATGTCAACTGGATTGAAATGAGTGCCTTTTTTGAATATATCTTTTTGCGTTTCTGACACCTGTGCTTGCTCTATTATTTGCTTTTGAAATAATGAATTACTTCTTTTTACAAAGAATGGTCCGCCGCCAGGTTCTCCTTCATTTTTCACCATTCCGCAAATTCTTATTGGGCGATTTAGTAATTTGAACAACTCATCGTTTGCCATTGAACTGGAATCTATATTGAAGTATTTAGCAATAAGCTCATTGCAAATTGCTCTCTCAAATTGTTTTCCATTTTCAATTGATTCTATCACCAAATTAATTGAAGTTTTCAATTCTATAAGCAACCCAGTCATTAGCTGTCTGAAAATTATTAATTCTTCATTGTGATTATATGGAACTACGTTGTCTATATTTTTCAAATGGATATAATCACTTTTGCAAAGCAATAAGTTATTCAGTAAAGCTCCGTGCCCCGCAGGTCTAAGCAATGGCTCTCCATTTGGCAAACGCACCAATTCTCCATTTTCGTCCAGCGAAATCATATTAGTAGAATCTTGCTGAAATGATAAATTTATATCGAAGTTATAGCTGGAAAAATCGGTTAATAGCTTATTTAAAGAGTATTCTATTTCTTCGAAATATTGTTCACTAATTGTGAAGTGTATCTTTGCTGTGCTAAATTCATCGGCACAATAGATTACTGCATCTGCCAAATGCTCAAAGAATGCATTGTGACTTGTGTGTTCGTATTTATGGAATGGAATCAGCCCTTTTGGTTTGTACTGATATCCCAATCCTCGCTCCGTCATTAGAAAATCGAAAATTTGTTTTAAATTTTTATTAGCAATAGCATCTGCAAAATTTAGATTTTGCCTTTCAAAGCAATGCTCCAAGTAAGAATAGAATGGAAGTTGTTCCAAATTCACAAATAGCAACAACAAGTTCTCAATTTCTTTGTCTGTGTCTGCCAATTGCAAAAGTTCTTGATAGGTCATAACTGCAAAGTTCTGCAAAAAGTAGGATATACATTGGAACATTCTTGAAGCAGCCCCCGAAGCAGGTACAAATTTTTCAATTTGCCCAGCAAGTCGTGCTTTTTCATAGTAGCCAATCAAAGTGTTATGGTTTAGACTATCTAAACTAATCAAACCATTTGCTAATGTTGCAGCTCCAGTTAGCTCAATATAGATTTGACCTTTCTTGATAAATGCAATTTGCTGCTTTATATTCTCTATTGAAATTCCTTTTTTTTCAAAAAATTCAATGTCGTTTGATGATAATTCCAAAAATTGTTTCCATTTTGTTTAATTTAGAACTTCCAAAAATAATACTATTCAAATTCATTCTACTTATGAATTCAAAAAACTTATTAGAAAAAATATCTGAGCTTGCAAATAATGCTACAAAAGGCAATGGTTCGGTGGTACTTTTGTCAGGAGAATCAGGCTATGGCAAAACTTATCTCGTTAAAAACTTAGTTTCAAAGTTTAATGGCAACAACACAAATATTGCCGCCGTTTATAGCGAAAATGAAGCCCCAATTGGCAAATTTGTAATTTCAAACATTCAACCGCTTAGAATTTATGCTAAAGTGATTGAAGCAATTGTTTCGGGCAATGGGCTTTCGGCAGAAAAAAAACTTGCACTGAATGTGGGAATGAGTTTATTGGCATCAATTCCATTTTTAGGAGAGATTCCCTATGCAGTGAAAGAAATTGGTAAAGACTGGCGACAATATAAGCAAGACAAAAACAATACAAAAGATGAAAATAATTTGGTGCGGGATTATCTGGCGGCGATTATTTCTTTCACCCAAAAATCGCCTTTGCTAATTGTGATGGAAGATATGCAATGGGCAGATTCGCAAACAATTATTCTCACCGAAATGCTTTCTGAACGAATAAAAGATTTGCCTATTTGTCTTGTGCTTACCTATAGAAAAAGCGAAATTGATTTGGCTAAAACTCCTTTCTATAATTTTTTGAAGAGCGATTTGAATCGTGAAGCATTTATACATTCGTTCGCTTTAGAACCTTTTGGCAAACGTGAACTCACTCAATACATAACAGAAAATCTAAGCCACTATACCGAAAATGCTGAATTTGAAGAATTCATCTACGAGCGAAGCTATGGCGTGCCTGGAGTGATGAATGAATATCTGCACTATTTCGAGCGAACTGGCGCATTCGATAGCAAAGGGCATTTGAAAGTTAAACTCGATGCTAACAAAATTCCTATTAGTTCAAATTCTGCATTGGCTCAGGCATTGCAAGAACTTTCGGAAGATGAGAAAAATTTGCTTTGTGTTTGCAGTGCTGAAGGTCGACAATTCACAACGACAATAATTTCACATTTAATGAAAATTGATGTTTTAACGACTATTAAGCGTCTTCGCAGTCTGCAAGAAAAAACTGGGATTATTCGCAGTATTGGCGCACACAATCGCTATGGAATTAAAACCACAATATATGAATTCACTCAATCTTTCTATCAAAAATATTTTGAGGAAAAACTAGAATATGAAGAATACGTGTCGCTACATAGTGAAATAGCTCGCTTCTTGAAAGAACAATACGACAATACAGATAATCCTGACTTAAAACGTGAACTTGTGCCTTACTTGACAGCTCACACTTTAGAAGCTGGAGAAACCGAAGAAGCAAGAAAACTTTTCTTAGAAAATGCTACTTTGCTAATGAATGGCAACGACAATAAAGCTAACTTTGAAAGTGTAATAAAAAACTACGAGGATTTGTTCGCAAAAGAAAGCGGGCTTACTAAAACTGAAAGAATAAAAATAAAAGAAGAATTTGACAAACTAATTACAACTCAAGAATCTACCAGTGAATCAATTGACTCTAGCATTGGCTTAGCAATCAATAGCAAGTTTATTTCAACTCGAAGAAATTTAATCCAAAATTTCAATAGCGGAAAGCTTGAGCAAGTAGTAACAGTGGCTGACAATATATTAAGCCAAAATGCGGACGATTTCAATTTTACCGAAACTATTCAAGTGCTAATGATACTTACAAGAGCATACATAGAATTAGGCGATTACGATATGGCAGAGCAGAAAATAAAGTTAGCTGAAGAGTTAAATGCCAAACACGATGACGCTATTAGCAAATGCTTAATACTTAATACAAATTCTACTCTACAATTGGCTTTGGAAAAACAGCAAATGGCGTTGGAATTACTCAAAAAAGCTGCTCAATTATCACTAAAATTGCCAACAGAATTAAGACTACTAACTATGTTCAATATAGCAAAAGTGCTTGAGCAAACCGATGCCAAATTAGCAGATAAATACAGACAGGCAGCAATTAAGCTTGCCAGCAATTTGAAATTTAGTTCAATTTTGAAGAATTTGGTTTGATAGTTTAAAAATTGCGTTAAAAAAATATTTAATAAATTTTTGAAACATTAATTAAGTTTTAACAGTACTCAAATTAAATAATAGGCATAAATTCAATGAAACCATATTTAAACAAACTAATTCTTGGCGTATGTATAATAATTACTGCTGTTATACTTGCCAATGCTTTTACAAACAGAAATAAAAGCAATAATACAATAAGCGTTACAGGTTTGGGTGCTAAAGATTTCAATTCCGATTTGATTGTTTGGAGTGGCTCTTTTATGAAAAAAAACCTAAACTTGAAAGAAGCATATTCTGATTTGGACAAAGACCGAGAAAAGATCAAATCTTATCTGGTTGGTAAGGGAATAAATCAATCAAATATGATTTTTTCTGCTGTGATTATAACAAAAGAATATGACTATGTGCTTGATAAAAATGACGTAAAAGTAAAGTCAAATTTTAATGGCTATATGCTGAATCAGAACATTCAAATTGAATCCAACGAAGTAGACGAAATAGAAAACATATCCAGACAAGTAACTGAATTAATTAATTCAGGCGTAGAATTTTATTCGGTGAATCCCAAATATTACTACACAAAACTTGCTCAACTAAAAATAGAAATGATAGCCGAAGCCACTAAAGACGCTAACAATAGAGCGAAGAAAATAGCAGAAAATTCGGGCAGCGAAGTGGGCAAACTTAAGAAAGCCGAAATGGGAGTATTTCAAATAGTTGCTCAAAACTCTTCAGAAGATTACTCTTGGGGTGGTTCTTTCAACACAACATCGAAGAAGAAAACTGCTTCTATTACCGTAAAGCTAGACTATGAAATTAAATAGATAATAAAAAAACACCAAATAATTATTTATTTGGTGTTTTGATTTTATAGATTAAAGCTAGTAGTTTTATTGATTAATTCATTTGCCAGAATTAATTAAATTCAGCACTTCTTTGGCTTCTTCGTTCATTGGATTTAGCATCAGCACTCTTTCCAGTTGCTTTTTAGCTTCTTCGCTATTGCCTAAATTTCTTTGAGCAAGAGCCATTCCAAGCATTCCGTCTAAATTGTCGCTGTTTACTTTCAAGCACATTTCATAAAGCTCAACTGCCCCTACGAAATCACTCATAGCAAATAGTATGTCTGCTGTATAGCTTAAAATGTGGTCGAGCGTTAGCCCTATTGCACTTTCAAAACGGCATTCAGTCCAATCGTCCAATATTGGAGTCATTAGCTCTAATGCCTCTGTTAGTTCCTCTTTAAGAGCAAAAAGTTTCACTTGCAAATATCGTACATCTATATTCTTTGAATCTAATCTTGAAATTACATCCAAATAATGATATGCATCGCTATAGTTTTCTTCCTCTATCAATATCATTGCTATAGCACAGTGTGCGTAGGTATTCAAAGTCAGATTATCAATTCCCAGTTCAATTGCTTTAATGAAATATTCTTTCGATTCTGGAACTTTACCATTATTATAATAATATTCTGCTTTGCCCAAAGTATTAATTGGGTCTTCATCCTGCACTATTTTCGATTGGATATTCTTTGCCATTGTTGTTCCGCAAAGGAAATCCAATCTTGTCATCATTTTCAGCCCAGCTCTATCCCAAGTCCATTCGCTGCGAGCCCTAAGAGCTGCAAGCAAGCCAATTGGAATTAAATTAGTTGGGTTTTCATAAATATCTTTCAATATTTGAATCAAAGTCTCTTCGTGTGGTTCAAGGAAAAATGCTTCACCAGTAAGCTCTTTGCCGTCTATAACAGAGCCAATAGATAGCATTTCGCTTGGGATTTGCCAACCAATTGATTCATCTACAAAGTCGTCTGTAGCTCCACCCTTTGTAACGACTACTGGCAGACCAGAAGCCATTGCTTCAAGAGTTGGTAGTGAAAATCCTTCGCCACGGTATGGACTAACAAACACACTACAACTTCTATAAAGTGAAGCAATATCTTCTTCTGTTAAGAGAGAATCTATATACTCTATCTCTGGAGCATTAGGAGTATTTTGTGCATCACGAATTAATTGCTGAGCAGTCTGCCCACGGTAGAATGATTCTCCACCCATATCTTTTATTACTAAACAAACATTATCGCTGCTAGTGAAAGCTCTCAAATAAGCAGACAATAAAATATCTATTCCTTTTCTGGAAATTGTGCCACCTACGAATAAGAATTTTATTTTCTTTTTGGTTTTGAGCTCATATTTTCTGCCTATTGGAGTAAACAATTTCGGGTCTATACCATTTGGAATAATTTGTACTTTATCTGGATTTACACCCGATGCTATATATACATTTCTGCAAAAATTCGATGGAGTCCATACTTCTTCTACATCATTGAATAACTCAACAAAGTCCTTACGCAATTGAGTGAATTCCCAAGGCTGCATAATAATCCATTTCGCACCCATTGGTGCTTCTTCTTTTGGAGGCCACTGGTGGCGAATCCATACATAAGGCAAGCTGGAAATTTCTTCAGAAACTTCTCCTTTCACTCGAATGTCATTTGCGAAAAGTGCTTCGAATTTACTATTACCTAATGGCGATATTTTATCGTTCTCATAAGGCACAATAGTTAAATTTGCTTGTTCCGATTTTAATATATAATAACTTTGCTCTCTATTAATTAAAGCGAGCGAGTGATAAACCATTTGAGAACCTTCCCAAACTATGTTTAGCTGAGGATTATAGCCATCGCTATATTCCCATTCAGGAACTAATGGGAAATCTGGCAAATTATCATTCGATTCACCATCGTAGTCTAAAATTTCTATGTCGCCGCCGCCAAATAAATCTTGATCTTTTGGCTCTTGCATAGTATATGAATTTTTTAACTCATCGGCACTCACATCATCGAAAGCAAATTTTCTTGCTTTCACAGTCATATTCAAATTAATGAATCCACGAGTTTGAGGGAAATCGTGTTCTTCATAATCATAAACTTCAAGCCCAGCATGGGTCAAATGATTGCGAATACTTTGCTCATCGAATGCAACGCAATGGTAATCTCCAGGGTTAGTTTGTCCGCCAAAAATCATATAAGAAGCAATGTCGGCATTCCAATCGCCTCTCATATATGCTTGCATTTGCAATTTCAAAGATGGGCAACGAATTTCTAACACTCCGCCTGGTTTCAATACTCTTGCCCATTCTTTCAGTATTTGATCAGTTTCTCTATGTGAAAAGTGTTCAAGTACATCACTTGCAAGTATATAATCAGCAGAGTTTGGAGCAATATTCAGTTTTCTTATATCCATTGCCACAACGCTTGCGTCATTGCTGAATAAATCCACATTCACAAAGTCCTCTCGCACATCTTTTCCGCAGCCCAAATTCAAATATAGCGGACTTGGCAAAGGGTTTGGCATTGTACCACTTGCTGTTTTATTAGCAAATCCATGTTGCAAATCATTTGTGAATTGCAATCTGTTCATTGCTGGTATTTCTGGCTCTTGCCTCTCGGTTTCATTTGAAAGGTTTTCTTGCATTTCAAATTTCTCCTGAATTTTTGTTTGTGTTATGTTAACTGTTTTCAGCACCAATTTTTCTGGTGTTGTAATTGCTTTCGTAACTTGTGTGGATTTGCCCGAATCATCTAAGAAATGAAGATTCAAATCTTCCTGATTAAGCTGTGTTTTGTTTATTAACTTATTATAAATACTTGACACAAAATCAACATAATAATTGAAATTATATGTCAGTCCAGTATTTTCTTTCCAATCGTTTAACAACCTTGGGTCGTTAATCAATTTCTTCATTTTAATAGAAAGTTCTATTGGTGAATTATATGTATATAATGCACCATTGTAATCGTCTTTGATAAAATCTGGGATTCCACCTATTCTTGCACCTATCACCGGCAAACCAAGTGCTAAGCATTCTGCCAAAACAAGCGGTGCACAGTCCTCCCAAATAGAAGGGATTATCACTGCATCGCAGGATTCGGCTATCTTTGGTAAATCATTTGTAGTATATTCACCGCAGAATTTAATTTTCAATTTAGATGGAAAGCTCTCCAATGCTTTTTTATAACCAATGCTAATAAATCCCCAAATGTGAATTTCGGCATCGCTTGGCTCTAAAAATTGGGAAGCTATTAGAATATTATGCACTCCTTTGTGGGGCATTGCTCCACCAATAAATGCAAATCTCATTGGAGTGAAGTTGTTAGTATCATATTTGCGTGTGAAATCTAATTTCGGAATTTGATTGACTACCGATATTTTATTTGTGTCTCCACCAAACTCGCAAAGCAGTTCTCGCACTCTTTTGGAAACAGCCAAAGTATGGTCTATTTTATTATTCAATAAATCTAATGCTTTTGCTTTTCTCGGTGCGTAATCTTTATTGGGATAATGAAGTACTAATTCTGAATTCTCTTGAAAATCAGTATTGCTCCATTTATTAAAATCCTTTTTAATCATATATAGATTTGGGTCTATGAGATGATAGTTATGAGGAGTGTAAAGAGTTGGAATATTTCTTTCTTTGACAACATCGGCAATAGCAAATGAAAGCCCAAGAAAATTATGGTAATGCACAAGCGCTGGCTGAACATCATCAAGAACTTTAGTAAATAGGTTTACTATATTTACATCTCTAACTTCACGCTCTGGATTTTCAACATCAAGAAAATTTGTTGGGCGATTATACACGCCAAATAGAATAACACCCTCGTCATAAGATTCTTCTAAATAGTATGGCGCATGGCTGTCGTTATGCTTACCAGCAGCATAAAAAACAAACACATTGAATTGCTTTGCTAACTCTATGGCTACCGAGCGTGGGAATGTTGTACCACCTCCACTTTCGTTCCAACCATACATAGTGAAAAGTAAATTCTTTTTAATTCCAAGTTCTTCAGAATTTAGTTCATCTTCATTTGGATAGAAGTTGTTCAGAATCGTATCTAAGGTTTGAATATTTAATCTTTTGAATTCCAATGGCTCTGTTATCACATCTTTTTGTGAGTGAGTTGTTAGTATAGTAACAATCTCTTCAACTCTCTGTGTGTGACCTTCTGCAACAAGTTCATTTATTAAGAAAAGTATTTGCTTCACTTTTTCCCAAAATGGAAGACTATATTCAGGGTTTTGTACATAGCCCCAATAGCCATCTTCAATTAAGTATTTTTCAGCATCTATTTCTATAAAATTACTCCAACGTGATTGGAATAGTTTCTCATTTTTAGCATCGAAACTGTTTGGATTTTTATAATAACGTTCAAATTTTTCAATTCCGTTATCTTTCTTGGTAATAGATTCGTAGTGAATAGCAACGGCTTCTGGATTATAAACAACTTTGTAACCTAGTTTACGAATTTTTAAACATAAATCTAAATCTTCGTGTCCAAACACATACTCTTCATCGAAACCATCGGCAATAACAAATAATCTTTTACGGATTGCCAGCATAGCACCTGTTACCATTTGATATTCTCTAGCAATATTCACACACGCAGCATCTGGCGAAAACGTTACATATATATGTAAGTGCGACATTATATTCTGTCCTATATGTCCAAAGGCAATTCCAGCATGCTGAACCATCCCATTTGGATATATCAATTTCCCACCCTGAATACCAATTTGCTGATCCGAATCAAAGCCTTCAATAAAGGCATCGAGTGCATAATCAAATAACTTAGTATCATTATTTAAAAACAGCAAATAAGATGCTTTTGCAATTGCTGCCGCTTGATTATTCACTTTAGAAAAAGACAAATTTTCTGTGTTAGTAATAACACTTACTTTATCTAAAATTGAATTTAAATATTCCGCTGTGCCATCGGTAGAGGCATTATTAATAATTATAACTTCAAATTTATTTACATTCACACTTGTGAATATTGAGTTAATGCACTGCTTAGTTAGTTCTAAACTGTTATGTACAGGAATGATTAAAGATAATTTTATACTTTCATCTTTCACTTCATTGCCTATATTCGTTAATTCTTCAAAATCATCTGACATATTTTGTCGAATTATTCTTTCTCTGCGATTTATTGCTGCTACTTCTTGATTAGTAGAAAATTGGCTTTCGTCCAAACTAATCAAACCGTACCATTTTTGGTTGAGTCTTATCCAATTCGCTACATCGTGTTCATGTCGGTTTGCTGTCATTGACTCTGCGTGGTAAACTATACTATTTGCCGAATATCTGATTTTGAAACCAGCTTGAGTAAGTCGGAAGCAGTAATCAATATCTTCTAAGCCATTAATATATTCTTCGTCGAGCAGTCCAACTTTATTGATAGCATCTTCGCTAATTAAGAAACAAGCACCTGTTATTGCCGAGACATCACGGCTGGACATTGCTTCTTCTACTTCGCCTAAGTGTGCTAATCTGTGGGGGTGGTATGGTGCCAAAGACTTGCCGTCTTCAGTTCCAATTTTCACAAAGATGTGCTGAATTAAATCAGTTTCTGGGTATAATAATAAAGCACCTGCAGCACCGACTGACTCTTCGGTAATTATCTCCTCCATAATTCCATTAAGCCAGTCGAGCTGTGGTTGCGTATCGTTATTGAGCAGCAGAGCAGCTCTGCCCTTGCGAGCTAAAATACCCTGATTGCAAGCTTTTGCAAATCCAAGGTTTTCAAAATTTCTTATAACTATAAAGTTATTATGTAGCGTTTCATATTCTTCTAGTATATCATTAGTTCCATCGCTTGAGCAATTATCTACAACAATTACTTCATAGCTGAAACTATCTCCAGAGTTTTCATATAAGGCTTTCAGGCATTCTTTTGTGAAAGCAACATTATTAAAAACTGGAATTATTATAGAAACATCATATATATATTTTGAATCAATTTCCTCTTGCGGTTTATCAACAGCAACTGACTCTTTATAGCTTTTATAATCTAATTTTTTATTCTGGCTTTCTAAAAGCTCAGTAAATTTTTCGTGAAGCTCATACGATTCCTCATTCTCTGGGTATAGAATCATTTCGTTAGTAACTGATTCCAATGCCTCTTCAGTTTTTCCTAAATTTGCAAGACATACTGCTTTCACTAAAAACAGTCCAGATTTCCCATTACCAAGTTTGCCAAACACTTCCAGTGCTTTATTGACAGACAGCAATGATGAGTTATAGTCCTTATTTGCTAAAAGATTATATGCTTCATTAATGAAAATTCGTGCCAAGTTTTGTTGATGCTCTATTATTTTCTTATTAATTGCTTCTTGATGTGAATTATTGAAATGTCCATTCAATAAATTTAGTATATCGCAAGTGCGTTCTATTTTAGTAATGTCGGGAGTTCCAGACCAAACACCAGCGGAATGAACTCTATATGTTGCCATATTAAGTTCAATGTAAGCAAGTTTACCATATTGAGCATTCAAAATATGAATAACCCAATCGCCAGCAGGCAAAGTGGCAAACCAACTTGGAAATTCATTAATCAAATTTCTGCGGAACATTGCAGAGCAAGTCTGAATAAAGTTACCAGTTATTATATCTTCAAACTCAGAAAATACTTTCGGTGGTTTAATATTATTAGGGTATATAGGTTTGTCAGAATAAAAGTTGTGGTCGGGAAAGTCATTATTTTCATAATGCACAGATACATTATGGAAAGAAACGGCAGCATCGCTATGCACATCCATAAATTCCACTTGTGTTTGTAGTTTGGTAGCATCAGTCCAATAGTCATCTCCCTCGCAAAGAGCAATATATTCGCCAGAGCAATTAGCAAGTACATCTAAGAAATTGTAATTCATTCCTATATTATTTTCTCTTAAAATTGGCTTTATCAATTCAGGGAATTGCAAAGCATATTCATTAATTATATAGGCAGTAGAGTCTTTGGAAGCGTCATCGCCAATTACGATTTCAAATTGGAAATCAGTTTTTTGCGAAATAATACTTTCTAAACATTGTCTAATGTAATTTTCTTGATTGTATGAGATTACCAGTACGCTTACTTTCATTGCAGTTGTTGTCCTTTTGCGTGTAATTTTTTTGCCACTTCTTTGCTATTCGCCAATATAAACCTAACTGTATTGCAAACGCTGTGAATTTCTTCGCTTGTGATTGCTGTGCCAGTAGGAAATGATATTACTTTCTTAGTTAATTTATCCGTTTCTTCCAGCATAAATTTTGAGTACGGATAATATGATCGGTATGGTTCCATATTGTGGATACCTGGATAAAAATATTTTCTAGCCAATATATTCTCTGAATGCAATATAGCGACCAAATCATCTCTCGAAATTCCAGTTGTACGCTCATCTACTTCAAAAACTATATATTGATAATTATTCGATTCGTGTTCGTTGTATAATATCATAGTCAGCCCTGGCAATGCAGAAAGCTCATTTCTATATAAGTTATAATTTTCTTTATTTTTGGCTATAAAATAATTTAATGAATTCAGATTAGTCAATCCCATAGCTGCCGATACTTCATTCATCTTTCCATTTGTTCCTATATAAACTACATTGTCGTAGCCACTGAATCCAAAGTTCTTCATAAGTCGAATTTTGACTGCAAGTTCATCATCGTTTGTAACCACAGCTCCACCCTCCAATGTGTTGAAGAACTTTGTAGCATGGAAACTAAAAACTTCTGCTAATCCAAAATTTCCCAATTTCTGCCCTTTATAACTACAAGCAAAGCCATGACTCGCATCGAAGAATAATTTCAATTTATGTTTTTTTGCAATTTCAGTTAATGCTTCCACATTGCACGGACGACCCCACAAATGCACCCCTAATATTGCAGTTGTGCGAGGAGTAATTAATGCTTCCACTTTTAGTGGGTCTATATTATGAGTGAGTGGATCTACATCGCAAAAAACAGGTGTTATTTCTTGCCATTGCAATGAATGGGCACAAGCCACAAATGTGAATGAAGGCATAATTACTTCGCCTTTCAAATCCATTCCACGTATTGCAATTTCCAAAGCTATTGTGGCATTGCACATTAAAATGCAATGCTTCACACCCAGATATTCCTTTATTTGTTTTTCAAGTTCAGTTACAACTGGGCCTGCATTTGTAAGCCAACGTCTATCCAAAATATCCGAAGTCATTGACATAAATTCTTCTTTATTGCCTATGTTTGGTTTGCCAACATGCAATGGAACAGAGAAAAGTTTTTCCCCTCCAAACGCTGCCAATTCTTCTATTTTGTTCTTCATCATAATGAGTTACTAAACTTATTTTTAATTATTTTTGCAGGTACTCCTACTGCTGTACTTCCCGCTGGTAAATCATTCACTACACAAGCAGCAGCACCTATTGTTGCGTCTGCACCAATTTGTTTTTTTTCAATTACTGTTGCTCCTGTACCAATATATGTATTGCTTCCAATTGTAACATTCCCAGATATTCTTGCTCCAGGACCAATTGTTATGCTATCTCCCAAAATGCAATCGTGTCCAATTGAACATTGCAAATTGAATAAATTGTGATTACCTATTAAATCAGAATTCGAGATAATTACTCCAATATCGAATATATTACCTACACCAAATTTTTTGTTATATTTTGTGATTAAAGCAGTTGGGTGTATTGCATTTATATATTTTAAATTATATTTACTTACTTTTGAAATCAATTTATTTTTCAATTCAATATCCCCAATAGCACATATAGTCTGCACTTCGCTATTGTTGTCAAACCAATCCAAATCGCCTAATACTGAATATGTATTAACTATAATATTTGGTTGGAAATATTCTTTTTCTACAATATAACCCAATATATTATATTTCAATTTAATTTCATTGCAAGCTTCCATTATATCAACTACTTGTCTCGCTATTCCGCCAGCACCAATAATTGCAACATCTATCACTTTTCCATCGAATCTATCATCTTCCCACATATAGAACGCTCCTTGAAGAAAGCCCAGCGGCAACAAAATTTTCAATTCCGAAATAATCTAATCCATATTCTGTGATTTTGAAACCACCAGCAGTCAATCTTTCTTTAAATCCAGCCTTTGAATATAGGCGAATGTGGTCGTCCTGACCAAAATATTTCCAACGTTCAACTGGATTTGTTATATTTGCATCTTCCAATATCACTTTCAAAGTCAAACATATTGGCGACATAAATATTGCCCATCCACTATTTTTCAATACCCGTTTGCATTCACGAATGGCTTGAACATCATCTGAAACATGTTCCAAAACGTGGGAGCAAATCACTGCATCGAAAGTGCTATCTGTGAATTGGTGCATATTCATAATATCTACTTTCTCATCGAAGCTATCTATTAGCCAATCAGCACTGCGATAGTTGAAATTATTATTCCAATTAATATAATTAGCAAATGATTTCGATGGAGCAAAGTCCAAAGTATTTATCTTATGACCAACAGGATTTTCAGTGGTAATTTTATCTATAAAAAGAGCATAAAGTCTATCTCTATCAGTAGCCCCACAATTTGGGCATAAATATTTATTATGGTTTAAAGTTTCAAATTCATCTAAAGTATAAGGAAATTCGTATTGCTCCAATTGCTTTGTGTAGTCGTTTGGCAATGGCAAATAATCAGCCACTTGGTTACGACAAACTGGGCAACGATATGTAAACTCATAGCTATCTAATATTTCCTTAGCTCTTTTACTATTTGGGAAATTTGCGAATTCCAAAAGTGCTGCTTCCTTTGCCTTTTGGTGGTCATTTCTGCCTAAATAAATCATAGCACGCAGATAATGAAGATTCTCAACTGCGTAGTTATCCAAAGCAGCTCTTTCCAAAATGCTAAGTGCAGTATCCACATCATCGGCTTCTAATAGTAGCTCTGCGGCATCCATCTTTCGCCAAATATGAACTGAATTTAAGTCTCTTTGTTTATCAAATTTCATGATTTTATGTAATTCTCCCACCCTAATTGTGCAATAAATGTGCCATAAGTATTGTAAATTTGCTTTACTTATAAAATTGAGAAATTAAAATGGAACGCACAATTGCTGCAATAGCTACTGCACCTGGTACATCGGGCCTGTCTGTAATCAGAATTAGTGGCGAAAATGCCTTTGAAATAGCAGACAAAATATTCCAAGGCAAAAGGAAAACTGCCGATGCTGAAAGCCACCGAATACTATACGGCAATTTGGTGCAGAAGGGTACAATAATAGACACAGCCACAGCTTCAGTTTTCCGCAAGCCAAATAGCTATACTGGTGAGAATATTGTTGAATTTGGCTGCCACGGCGGTGTTGTTGTAGCAGATTTGGTTTTAAATGCACTACTTTCTGAAGGTGCTGAACTTGCCGAGCCAGGAGAATTCACCAAGAAAGCATTTCTTAATGGCAAATTGGACTTGGCTCAAGTGGAAGCAGTTGCAGATTTGATACATACTGTTTCAGTGCCTGGTGCAAAGACTGCGGCAAGGCAATTGGCTGGAGAGTTTACACTAAGATTGGCACAATTTAGAAAACAGTTAATTGAAATTGCATCGCTTTTGGAATTGGAATTAGACTTTTCCGAAGAAGATGTTGAATTTGTAGATAGAACAGATATTATTGTGAAAATTAACTCTGCAAACGATGTGTGTAAAAACTTATCGGATAGTTATAAATCGGCTGAGATTCTGCGTTCTGGCTTTGTGGTTGGAATCGCTGGTTTTCCAAATTCTGGCAAATCCACTTTGTTTAATTCACTGATAGATAGATATAGAGCTATTGTTACTGCTATTGCAGGAACTACTAGAGATTACTTGCAAGAGACTTTCTATATAGATGGAATTGCAATTCGTTTGATAGATACTGCTGGCATTAGAGATACAGACGATGTTGTGGAAATTGAGGGTATTAAAATGGTGGATAGCATTATGGAGCAATCTAATTTAATACTTGTGCTAAATGATGCTTGTCAAGATAGCAAACGTTCCGATGAATTATTCAAAAATATCAGTGAGAAATACTCAAACACACAAGTATTATTAGTGCAAAACAAGGCAGATTTAATAGTTGGAGATACAGATATAAATGGAATATTAATATCGGCAAAAGAGAAAATAGGACTTAATGAACTACGAAATATAATAAGCCAAGAAGCAAGAAAAAGTGCTGAAAGTATGACTGATATTTTAGTTAATAACCGCCAAAGATTGCTATTGCAAGAAGCTTCGAAATATTTAACCCAGTCAATTGAAGCAATTGGATTGAAAATGGAGAATGCAGTGGTGGCGTATGAAATTCGCCAAGCAGCTATGACACTTGGCAAAATAACAGGCGATGCCTGGGACGACGACGTTTTAAACGCAATTTTCTCTGGCTTTTGCATAGGCAAGTAAGAAAGGAAGTGTATTTGTTGAATATTATTCATTATAAAAAATGAGAAATAATATCATCATAATCAGCAATATTTAAAGCATTTAGATAATCTTTCTTGTCCGTTGATTTAATATCTATTGGAGGAAAGTGGAGTTTTTAAAAGCAAACAATTCATAAGTAAAAGTCTAATTTTTCATCTAATTTATTTTTGAGACTCTGATTTCATAGGCATTAACGTATCAAAAGTATGCTTAATATCTTCTATTTTCAGAATATTTTCTTGCACTATCTTTTGTTCTTATTGGCAGAATTCGTTTTACAAATTACCATTTTTCTTTATTATTATGAATTTTGATTTGCTTAACATGAGAACACAACAACCAATATTCCCTGAAAAAGCATAGTCCCATCTAATATTCCATAGTGGTAGTAATCCAATTTCTTAGTTCTTTGGCTTGATATAAAATAGACAGTGGAAATGCTTGATATAATTAATGGAATTACAATATACAATAAACCGAAATAATGTATTATTGATAATACTGAGAATAATGTTAATGCAATATTTGAAATCCATAGTGCTTGTTTCTCGCTAAGTAATTGTGGTATGGTTTTCAAATTTGCAATCGTATCTACTTCTTTATCTCTTATATCAAATGGAATGGTGATGGCAAAAACAAATAAGAATCTTTCTATCAGCATAGACCAAAGATGAGACTCAGCAAAACTCTGTCCTGACTTAATTACTGGCAATAATATAGTTGTGCCAGACCAAACAATTGCTATTAAAAATATCTTCAAGTATGGAATTTCTCTAAATCTTACAACTTGTTTCTTGGTTAGATAGACGGGTACAGAATAGAAAATAGTCAGCAACGCAAATGGAGCCAAGGCAATAAGTATTTTTATATCCGCCATAAAGCAAACTATACCAAAACCAATTACCGAAAAAGCAACTAACAAGTAGAATCCCATTAAATTCTCTTGCACCCACTTATGTTTGGGTGAATTTAAAGCATCTTTGTTTTTAAGAATTGTTATTAGCCGATGTAGATTATATTCAAAAAGTGTTGCAAAGAAAATAATGAATAAATATGGGTGTAATGTGGGCTTCATACCTAACTGTATTTGTGTAGCTATTGTTAGCGAAACCCCAGCAAGTGAAATATAGATATTTGAATTAATTAAGAATTCAATGAGCTTTTTCATTTTATTCTATTGGTATTTAATTTTAAACTAATTCTGGCAAACTTCACATTATCTCACAATTATAAACTTACCCAAGTTAAACTCTTCACCATTTTTCTGGAGTCGAGCATAGTAAGTGCCAAAATAAAGTTTATCTGTTTGGATAGGCAGTTCTTTTTGGTCTTTGCTTAAGCTGTAAGTAAGTATTTCTTCTCCAGTTTGGGTAAATATTTTAACGAAAGAGTTAGATAGATCGAGCGATTCTTTGAATAATACCATTGCAGATGAATAGTCATTTGTTTGTAACAAAGATCCAAATTTATTGTCTTTAAAAACAACAGCTTGAATAGCAGAGTCTTGATATTTTAAATTTTCTAATTGTAAATGCATATTTATTATACTAAGTTAATCGCAAACTTAACAAATTTCCGTGTCCTTAATTCACAAAATAATTTTGAATAAAAAGTTACTTGGGAAAAAGTTACCATTTCAAAAGTTGTATCTATGAGTACCCACATATATCATCACTCACTTATTATCACTTCCACTCTGCGGTTTTGCTGTTTTCCTTGGTCTGTTTTATTGCTGGCAAGTGGTTTTGATGAGCCAAGCCCTTTTGCCGAAAGTCTTTCCTTTTCTATACTTTTGTTATTTAGGTATTCCATAACTGAATTGGCTCTATCTCTCGATAAATCTAAATTATTTTTGCTATTTCCAGTGTTGTCGGTATGTCCCAACACTTGGATTTTCATTTTCTTATTTTCGCTCATCATTGCGAAAACTTTGTCAAGCTCGGCAAAGCTTTCTTCTCTTATTTTGTCGCTGCCAGTGTCAAAAAATAGATTATTCAATCGCAATGTTGCTCCTTGCTCAATTGGAGTAAGCAATAAATCTTTTTCTATTTCTCTATAAGCAGCAATTTTTGGCAAATCCATATTTTGGCTAATAGCATAAAATCCATTTTGTTTGGCTTCAAAGCCATATAACTTGCCAGCTGGAAGTATTATTTTATAACTCCCATCTTTAGGACTACTAAGTGCCGTACCTACTATTTTCTTTTTCTTCAAATCTTTATAGTCAATATCTGCTGCAAGCGGCTCTTTAGTTTTGCTATTAAGTACTTTGCCATATACCATTACGACTGGCTCTGGCTTCAATTCATTTGGTAATTTCACTCTCACTATGTCGCTTCCACCAAGTCCACCGTCGGTTGTAACCATATATGCATATTCGCCATCGGCTGGCAAATTAAAACCAAAATCTGCTTTTGTAGAGTTTATTTCCGAACCCAAATTTATTGGTTTACTCCAATTTTTCCAAGTGTCGTCCAATCTTTTGGTCATAAAAATATCTTGTCCACCAAATCCAGTGTGTCCATCGGAAGAAAAGTAGAGCGTAGCTCCATCAGCAGCAAGAAAAGGGAATTTCTCATCAGCAAAAGTATTAAGCACTTCACCAATATTAAATGGTTCAGCCCAAGTGTTACTATCTCTTAAAAATGTAACATATAAATCGCTTCCGCCGTGGTTCTCTTTGAAATTAGTAGAAACAATTAACACCTGTTTGTCGGCCGAAATGCACTGTTGCCAGCCCAAGGAGTTGCTATAAAAATTCTCAATATTCATTTTCTTAGGTAAAGACCAGCCGTTAAGTGTACGTTTGGTGATAGAAACTCCAAATCCCTCTATTTCACCTTTTGCATTGTAGCTATTTGCTAATAGCATCGAATTATTGTCAGGAGAAATAGACACTACCCAATTTCCACCAGTATTGTTTAATGGTCTGCCTATGTTTTTCCTATCAGTCCAATTGCCTAAACTATCTTTTTCCGAATAAAATATGTCGTTTCCATCTGTTTCGCCACCCATATTATATTTGCAATATTCCGTTGTGAAATAAATTGTATTGCCATCATAGCTCAGTACTGGCAAATCCTCACTACATTCAGAATTAATCTTATCTCCAAGATTTTCTTTTATTAACGGTTTCTTAGATTTATAGGCAATAGTGTTGGGAACACCTCTTTCTTGCTCCACTTTAATATAATCAAATTCATATTGTGTGTTGCCAGCCACAAACATACCCAATGAGCCACCAAAGAATTTCTGATTTGGCACAGCTGCCACTTCCAAATCGTTAATGAAATAGTGAGAAGAATCTCCAATTTGACTAATTTTCAAAGTGTTCCAGTCATCTTTGTTCATCTTCATAGCTTTGCCGTCGGGCGAAACTTCTTTGAATTGTCCTTTTTCCACTTTGTTATTTTTATAGCTCCCCAAAGCATTTATAGCAAATTGGTATGAATTATTAAATTCAAAAGAATTATAAACCAATCCGAAATAGTTCTGCAAATCACCTTTCAAATAGCGAAGTTTCATTTCTATAGTATAGTCTAGTTTTGGATTGATTCGCACCATATTCCAAAAGTATTGCATTGAGTTATTCTTCAATTGTATTTTATAAGTGCCACCGCCTAACTCTGTTTTGAAGTTAGGAGTGTCTTGTCCCTTATACCAATCTTCTTTATCAAAATTTTCTTCGTAAACAATTTGTTTTGCATTTAAGCTGAAAGCAAAAAAAGTAATTAAGCAGAGTGAAAGCCAAGTTCGCATAGTATTAATTCGTAAGTAATTGATTTATTTATTCAAATTTAAGGGAAAATGCCGAATAAATCTCACTGAAATGTAAACTAATGCAAAGTAGCTACTCTCTCGTTTGGCTAAAGATTGATAAAAATCACTCTAATTACTAATAATTCAATATAATTCCTTAAATTTGTGACTATTTTAAATTCACTTTTCAAAAATTATGTTTGAAAATTACAAAGACAAATCACAAGAGCTAAAACTGCGTTCAGAACAGTTGCGGAGCTATCTTTGACATCGATGGAAAAAAAGAAGAGTTAGAAAACTTAGAAAAACTTTCCGAAGATGCCACTTTTTGGGACAATGCTAATGCAGCCCGCCAAA
Organism: uncultured Hyphomicrobiales bacterium; assembly: GCA_964650885.1. Lineage (GTDB taxonomy): Bacteria > Bacteroidota > Ignavibacteria > Kapaibacteriales > UBA2268 > JAPLFM01. The sequence goes on from CAZYXG010000030.1 coordinate 24,483, forward strand.
CAATGCAGACAATTGCAAATCTGAAAGAATGGATAGACCTTTGGAACGAAGCCGATTTATCAATTGGCGATGTAGATGCTATTATTCTTTTAGCAGAAGAAGAAAAGGATGAAAGCTTAGAATCAGATATAGCACAAGAATACGATAAAACCGACAAAAAAATCAATGAGCTTGAAGTTCGCAATATGCTCTCGGGCAAAGACGACGATAGGACTGCTATCCTAACCATCAATGCTGGAGCTGGAGGTACAGAAGCTTGCGATTGGGCAAGTATGCTAATGCGAATGTACCACCGCTGGGGCGAACGCCATAACTATAAAGTCTATATGCTCGATGAACAAGAAGGCGATATGGCAGGTGTGAAATCTGTTACTTTGGAAATTCAAGGTAAGTTTGCCTATGGCTATTTGAAAGCAGAAAATGGCGTACATCGCCTTGTTAGAATTTCTCCTTTCGATTCCAATGCAAAAAGACATACTTCATTTGCCTCTGTTTTTGTTTTTCCTGAAGCTCCCGAAGATGTGGAAATAGAAATCAATCCAGCCGATGTGGAAATGGATACATTCCGTTCTGGTGGTGCTGGTGGGCAAAATGTAAATAAGGTCGAAACAGCTGTCCGACTTCGACATTTGCCCAGTGGTATAATTGTAGCTTGCCAAAAAGAACGCTCTCAATTGCTAAATAGAGAGTTGGCTATGAAAATGTTAAAATCTAAACTCTACAAAAAGAAACGTGAAGAAGAAGATGCTGCAAAAGCTGTAACCGAAGCAACCAAAAAGAAAATAGAATGGGGTAGCCAAATTCGCTCTTATGTCTTCCAACCATACACAATGGTAAACGACCACCGTTGCGAATTCAAACGTACTGATATTCAAGCAGTTATGGATGGCGATATTGATGATTTTATCAAAGCGTACTTGCTCGATGATGGAAATTAAACAATATCAAATATTGTTGCTTAAAAAATAAGTTACTTAAGCAAAGAAAAAACTTAAGATAGAATGCCAATTTATCTATCAAAGTTCTTTATTTTTGAAATTACTGAAAATTAAATAGCTGAAAAAGCATATATGAATTTAATATTTTTGGGCCCCCCAGGAGCTGGAAAGGGTACACAAGCACAGAGATTATGTTGGGATTTCGGAATGGCACAGATTTCTACTGGAGATTTGCTACGTTCCCACATTGCTAAAAAGACTGCTATTGGTATTGAAGCCGATAAGTACATTAACGAAGGTAACTTAGTCCCCGATGATTTAATTATCGGAATGATTAGAGAAGAATTAGCTTATGCTGAAAAAACTGGCTTTTTGCTTGATGGATTCCCTAGGACTGTTCCTCAAGCAATTGAGTTGGACAATATGATAACTAGCATGGGCATTAAGATTGATGCAGTATTGGTTCTTGAAGTACCAGGCGATGAACTTGTTGCTAGACTTACTGCTCGCAGAACTTGCCCTACTTGTGGCAAAAGCTATCATCTAATCTTCAATCCACCTGCAAAAGAAGGCAAGTGCGATATAGAAGGCTCTGATTTATTCCAAAGAAAAGACGACAACGAAGAAACAGTTACAAAAAGACAACAAATTTACGAAAACCAAACCAAGCCAATTATTAATTACTACAAAGGAAAGAATTTAGCCCATACTATCAATGGAGTTGGTAAAATGGATAAAATCTATTCTAGTATTAAGACTTTGCTTAACGAAGCTGTTAAAAATTAATTCTCAATCAAATTTATTACTTTTGAGCAATAGCAATTACATAGAGCTTGAATTAGTCAAATCGGAACAGTTGGCTTCCGATGATTGCAATTATAATTGCTCTTTTGCTTCCGATAGCTGCATCCATGATGGTAAATGCGGTAGTCAATGCGTTTGCTGTATTTATTGTAAAGGTATAAATTATATCAAACACGGTAAAACAAGCACTGGTAACACCAGATTCCGCTGCAAAGACTGTCAAAAAACTTGGATTGACAAAGCTTCTCAATACCACAAACCAGAAAAACACTTAATTGCAGAAGATTATTTGCGTGGCGAAAGTTTAAGAGCTTTAGTTAAAAAATACCAAAGTTCTCCGTTGCGATTAAATCAAAAAATTAGAACTTTCCTTTCCGCATTGCCACGATGGGAAAAATATTTAGATGAAGTTGTGCCAAATATCAGCTCAAAGTTAATTCTGCTTTCGGGCAAAAGCTTTGCTTGCAGTAGCGATTCGCTCAATGAAACAAACCAAATGTATGTTGCCTTCGCCATAGATGCAGTTTCATCAATGGTGGTTAGTTTTGAAATTGGATATGAAAGCGATTTGAATGTTTGGAATAGATTGCTAAAGCGATTGAAAAAACGCAACATCGCCCCAGAAAACTTTATGTCTATTGGCTCAAGCGAGATACTTTCCGCTGTTGAATCACAATATGAAGGGATTCCCCACAGACTTTCACTTCATAAAGTTGAAAGAGAAAAAGAAATTTCATGCACCCTGAAAAGTACTAATTTCAGCAAAGTACTTGTCAATGAAGCTGTCAGCAACTATAAATTATTAGACAATCAAACTCTTGGTAAATATTTGAATTCTGAATTCAAAATGGAGCTTTATCAATGTCTATCGAATAACTATAGCGATTTTGCAGAATGTGTAAACACAAATTGCAGCAGAAACTCTAAAAATAGAATAGATAATTTAGTTGACGATTTCAAAAAGAGATTCGAAAAATTCCATTCTCTCAAAGAAGACCCAACCCCTATCGTGAATGCCTGGATAGCATACAAAATGCTTGAAAAAACAGAAATGGGGTTTTCACGTATGGAACTTTTTGCTCAAGCTCCCTTAGATGCTGATTTTGCAAATTATACAAAAAACTTATTACCTACAAAAATTGACCTAAAAAATAATCTAACAAAATTGAATAGATTTGTCTGCCAAATGGGAGCTAGAATTGTTCAAATACCTATGAAATTTGGGAAACAATAAGTTATACTTTTTTGATAATTTACAAGTTAATCTATGAAATCAATTTTAGATGATAAAACCTTTAGATTGTATATAGAAGTTATAATTATAACAATTTCTATTCTCTTGGCATATACTTCTAGTTTGCTGCTGCAAGAGCCAATAGTGTATAATAATGGCTTTGGCTGGGACGGAGAAAAGTATCATCAAATTGCATATCAAATTCAGAACAATCAAACTATTGCCACAAAAGCACCCTTTGTTTATAGGGTAGGAACACCTTGGCTGGCTGTTAAATTGTTCGGAGGGGATTTGAAGCTAAGCTTCATTCGGGTTAACACTTTCTTTGCACTTTTACTACCATTCTTTGTTTATTATTTCCTAAAGAGAAAAGGAATCAATTCTGGTTTAGCCACTTTGGGTGCTTTAATTTACCTTAGTTTCTGGCATTCGCCTATAAATTTCTTTCTCTATTATCCATATTATGTAGATCCAGCCGCATTGTTTTTCCTATTCTTTGGGATATTAATTAGCACTAGCCAAATGGATAGAAATAAAAAGGCAATTTATTTGACAATCACTTGTGGGGTAGGCACTTTATTCCGTGAAATTGCCGCTATACCTGCTTTTGTATTCTTTTTAGATTATATATTTAATTTGAGCACTATTAAATTTAATTACAAATACATATTCTCAAAAGAAATAATAAATAAATTATTTTGCAAGATGTCATTAATTTCTGCTTTGCCTTTTCTAATTTCATTTGCTGTTTATTTAATTATTTTCTTTAATGTAACTACCACAAATTCTCATAAATTTTGGAATTCAGCTTTCGATTTATTCTACAATAAATCATTAGTAAATTATTTCCATGCATTAATTGTGGCTTATGGCCCTATTATATTCATAGCACTTTTCAATTTGAAAAATTTAGTTTCGCTACTTAAAACCCATAAATTAGAAGCAATTTATTTTTATTTATTTTTAGCACTTGCACTGGTTGGCGGAGTTGACACAGAGCGAATTTCATTCTTTGGAGCTCCAATTATCTTCTTCTTCTTAGCAAAGTTATTAGAGTTAGACAAAGTTAAAAGTTTAGCTTATTATAGTGTTTTAGTAATTACAATGCTGCTATCTATGAGACTTTTCTTAGCATTGCCAGTAGATGTCAACGATTTACATACATACCCAATTATTACACAATTTAGTTTAGATTTTAGCTATCTTGACTTATACGCCTCGCACGCTGATAACAAAGTGCGATTAGTATCTTTTGCAGAATACATATTAATATTCATTTTGCTATATTTTAGCAGAAAAATAAATAAAATTCGAATTGATTAGGATAAACCTTGTCTTTTCTTTAAATATTCTTTTAAAGCAACATCGAATGTTTGATTTGTACTTATTAGATGATGGTCTATCCTAGCACTAAAACAGCCCTTTCTAATCTCGTCAATAAAATTTTGCATAGCATTTGAATATGCTTTTTTAATCAAATGCGGTTGGGTAATCATTTTCTCTTCAGTTTCCATATCCTTGAAAGTAGCTGTAGCTCCAAAATTGAAATCAAGCTCTCTTGGGTCTAATATTTGAAAAGCTATCACTTCGTGCCCCTGATGGCGAAATCTTTTCAATGAGCTAATCACCGAAGCAGGATCGTCGAAAAAGTCGCTTATCACAATTACTAAACCACGGCGTTTAAGTCGCTCAGCCACTCTATCCAATGCCTTTGCAGTACCAGTTTGGTTCTCAGGAATTTTTGCATCAAGCGTTTTGATAATTTCCGCTATATATGACATTTTGGAACGGCTTGGCATAAACTTTCTAATTTCAGAATCATATAAAGCCAGCCCAGCCGCATCTCGCTGATTCATCATCATATAAATTATAGCAGCAGCCAAGTAAGATCCATATTCATATTTACTGATTTGACCTTTGGAGGCAAAGCCCATAGAAGCACTCGAATCCAAAGCAACAATTGAGCGAAGATTAGTTTCTTCTTCAAACTGTTTAACGAAATATTTATTTGTTCGAGCGAAAACCTGCCAATCAATATGGCGAATCTCATCGCCCTGGCGATATTGCCTGTGTTCAGCAAACTCAACGCTAAAGCCATGATAAGGCGAGCGATGCAAACCAGTAATAAAACCCTCCACCACAAGTTTGGCTTTAAGCTCTATATTGCCTAACTGAGCTACAATTGTAGGGTCTAAATATTTTCTATTATCTTTCATTTAATTTTTCAATTTTTCGCAAGAAGCATAAAAGCAATTTACAGCTTTTTGAATAAAGACGAAGCACTTTTCATTTATACGAATAAAACAAGTTTATGTTAGAAAACTTTTTCCTACATTATCACTTCGCTTGGCAG
>CAZYXG010000031.1:0-29736 GCA_964650885.1 uncultured Hyphomicrobiales bacterium
CATTGCTATAAACAACGGAGTTGAAATCAGTTGTTACTCTTTCTACCTCAAAAGGGCTTGTATTTGCAAAAAGACTTATTGCAAACATAAGAACGAAAACTAATGCAAGGATTCTATACATATATACCCCTAAATTAATGTTAATATAAGCAGTTGCAACTTACGAAAACTTAAAAATATTTCAAAAGTAAATCTTTTTGCAATAGCTAAAATCTAAATAACAATAAAACAACCAAAACACTACAGAGATTTTTTAAATTTTTGATTTTTTATAAAAAAGTTAACTTTCCCTCGTGTCAACTAATTTTGGCTTTCGGCATAAAGGTATATTTAGCTTGCTTTCAATGCATCTTTCTAGTAGTTTATAAAGCAAAAAAAAAGCCCTGCAATTTCTAGCAGGGCTTATATACTATTTAAGTTTCATTCCTTCGTCTAGCAGTTCGTTTACTTTCGCTATTGAGTCGAATTCGGCATAGAATCGAAATAATGGTTCTGTGCCAGATGGACGAATTAGTAGCCAACCGCCACCTTCCACAAAGAATTTATATCCATCTTTTCTATCGTGTTTTATTACTTTAAATTTGCCTAAATCTTTTGGATTTTTTTCACAAGCTGAAATAATTGCTTTTTTCTGCTGTGCAGTCACTTTCACATCACGTCTGGCATAGCGATGCACTCCAAATTCTTCGTCCAAATCTAAACATAATCTTTTTAGCGATTTTTTCTGAGTTGCCATTACTTCCAAAAGAAGCAATGCATTGAAAACACCGTCTCTTTCTGGTATGTGGAGCATTGTGCCAAGTCCACCCGATTCTTCGCCGCCGACTATGATTTTCTCGTTTGTCATTAGCTTTGAAATATATTTGAAGCCAACTGCGGTTTCAAATAAGTTTAGGTTCTTCTTTTCGCAATATTTATTCACCATTGAAGTGAGCGATACTGTTTTCGCCACAGAACCTTTTTTCTTTTTGACTTCGACCAAATATTTTAGTAAAATCATAAATATTCTGTGTGAATCCACAAAGTTACCATCTTCGTCCACAGCTCCTAATCTATCGGCATCGCCATCAGTGGCTATTCCAATATCGTATTTGCCTGAGCGAACAGTTCGCACTAATCCACCCAAACATTCCATTATAGGTTCTGGATGGTCTATATCGCCAAAAGATGGATTGAATTCATTGTGTATTTCTTTTGCTTTTGGCAGAATTTCTGAAAGTGAACCAATTCCTGCTCCGTGCATTGGGTCGTAAACAATTTTAAACCCAGCTTTATTGATTGCGTCTAAGTCAATTTTTTTCTTCAAGTAGCGTATGTAGGATTCTTTCGCACTAAACAGTCTGATTTGCTTCATTGCTATATAGTGATCAAAATCTTTATATTTCACACTTGGTGGTCTTTTCTCGATTTTCTTTACTATCACTTCCAAATCTGCAATTTGTTCTGGAGTGGCAGGCCCACCGAAGTCGCCTTTCACTTTGTAACCATTATAGATTGGCGGGTTATGGCTCGCCGTGATAACGATACCTAAGTCCGCACCTTTCTGTTTGGTATGGAAAGAAACTTGCGGAGTGGAAGAAACAGAATCAGTCAAATGCACAGTAATATCGTTGGAAGCTAACACAATGGCTGCTTCTTCCGCAAATTCTCTGGACATAAATCTAGTATCGTATCCAATTACAACAGCTGGTCTTTTGCCATCTGCAACAATTTTGTGTAAATATTTAGCAGTAGCCAATGCTACTATTCTCAAATTTTCGAATGTATAATCTCGTGCTATTACGCCACGCCATCCGTCTGTACCAAAAACTATCATAAAAAAACACGCTATTATTCAAATGGAGAAAAACCTGAGTAAATTGCTGAATCGCCAAGCATTTCTTCAATGCGTAGCAATTGATTATATTTTGCAACTCTATCGCTGCGGCTTGGAGCACCTGTTTTGATTTGCCCTGCCATTGTGGCAACTGCCAAATCAGAAATGAAAGTGTCTTCAGTTTCGCCAGAGCGATGTGAAATAATGTTGTTGTAGCCATATCGTTGAGCCAACGCAATTGTTTGCAAAGTCTCGGTTAAAGTACCTATTTGATTTACTTTAATTAAGATTGAATTCGCAACTTCTTCTTCAATTCCTTTTTGTAGGAATTCTGCATTAGTTACGAACAAATCATCGCCCACGAGTTGGATGTCGCCAAGCACTTCGGATAGTTTTTTCCAACCGTCCCAATCGTTCTCGGCTAGACCATCTTCAATAGAGTAAATTGGATATTTTTCGCAAAGTTCAGCATACCAATCAATCATACCAGCAGCAGATCGAGATTTGCCTCCTGATTTCTTGAAATGATATTTGCCTTTTTCGTACATTTCACTTGAAGCTACATCAAGTGCAAGCACAATATCTTCTTCAGGTATATAGCCAGCTTTTTCAATTGCTGATAATATTAAATCGAAAGCTTCTTCGTTTGATTTAAGCGATGGAGCAAAGCCACCTTCGTCTCCAACAGCAGTAGAATAGCCCTTGCTTTTTAGTACGTTTTTCAAGCTATGGAATATTTCCGTACCCATACGCAATCCTTCTCTAAAGCTTTCAGCACCAACTGGCATAATCATAAATTCTTGAATGTCCACTGTGTTGTCCGCATGGGCACCACCGTTTAAGATGTTCATCATAGGAGTGGGCAATAAGTTTGCACGAGTGCCACCCAAATAACGGTATAGAGGCATATTATAGAAGTTTGAAGCAGCTCTTGCAGTCGCAAGCGACACACCAAGAATAGCATTTGCTCCCAAATTAGATTTATTTGGAGTTCCATCTAACTCTACCAAAATAGTATCAATTTGTACTTGTTCTGTAGCGTCCATTCCTTCCAAAGCATCAGCTATCGTATCATTCACGTTTTCAACAGCTTTTTGTACTCCTTTTCCGCCATATCGTTGATCGTTATCGCGTAGCTCGTGAGCTTCGTGTTCGCCTGTGCTAGCTCCAGAAGGCACTGCCGCAGTACCAAAACTACCGTCTTCCAAAACAACTTCTACTTCGATTGTGGGATTGCCTCGTGAGTCCAGAATTTCTCTGGCTACTATATCAGCAATATATGATGATGAACTCATTTTTATCCTAAATGTTTTTTTTATTTGTATTAAAATTAATTCCCGATGTAAAGCATTTGCTCAGAAGCAATTGAAAAACATTGACATTTCATTTCGAAAATTCCAATAGCTCGGACTGTTCCTGTGGCAATATGTGTACTGCCTTTTATTTCAATATTATTGAATAGTACTTTTGTACTATTTTGAATATTGATAATAGATTTTCCATCGGCTATTCCAGTGAAAACCCAATTCAGTTTACCATCGGAATTGCTATAATCTATTTTAGCAAAATCAATTGCAAATAAATCGTTTGATAGAGTGATTTTTCTTTCTTCAGTGTTTGGCTTCAAAGTGGCAGAATTTGAAATAAATAAAGACTGTATATCAATATCAGAATTAACTACTATTATATCATTACCAACTATTACTACGTTGTCCTCAGAATTAGGCACTATGCCGCCCAGCCAAGTGCTTGGAGAATTCCAATCACCGCCACCACGGCTATTTGATTGTATATCCGAAGCTAAAAGATTTGTTATTGCCAAAAGCAAAGCAAACAAGAATATTTTGATTGATTTCATAAAAGTCATTTAAAAAAGTTTAAGTTATTTTAGTTGTCTATATTCAAAACTGTACCAGTATTTGCAATGATAATTTTAGGTAGTATTAGAATTAATCCTATCAAATGGAGCAAAAAGCTCATTTTCACATTTACTTTTTGCAAATGTGTCAACAAACTATTCTCAAATTAAAAAATTTATTCTATGTGTGGAAAATTATTTTGATTTAACTTAAAATTTTAGCTTGTCTATCTTTTTTGCAAGCTCAAAATCGAGTTCAGTTAGCCCACTTTGGTCGTGGGTAGAAAGGGAAATTCGGAGTTTATTCCAGCCATAGATGAAGATTTCTGGGTGGTGGTCTGCCACTTCGGCAAGTATTGCTATTGAATTGACCAAACCGACAGCTGAAACAAAATCGGCAGCGACTATTTCGCGAACAATTGAGCCACCTTCTCTTGTCCAAAAGGGAAGGTAGTTCATTGCTTCAATAATTAGTTCTTCAGATGCTAATTGTGGTCGTGACATAGTTTTGTTTGAATTAAACGTGAGCTTTAATTTTATCAACGATGATTTGCTTTGGCACAGCACCAACGATAGTATCCACAACATTGCCACCTTTGAAGATAAGCAAAGTAGGAATAGAACGAATGCCATAGTTGATTGCTGTTTGCTGATTGCTATCAACATCCACTTTACCAACTTTAACTTTACCAGCATATTCGGCAGAGATTTCGTCTATCATTGGGGCAATCATTTTGCAAGGACCGCACCAAGAAGCCCAAAAATCTACTAATACTGGCTGTTCAGATTTGATTACTTCTGTATCGAAAGTACCGTCTGTCAAATGAAGAGTGTTACTCATTATTTCTCCAAAATTTAAAATTATCTTTTACAAAGTTATAAAATTTTTGCTTTAAAGTCTATTGGAAAATTAAGGACGATTATTTAGTTTTTATATTTTTTAGTGAGATTTGTTGGAGTATGTGCCAAATACTAAGACTTTAAGTGCAAAAAAGAAAGTTCAAAGCTGTGTAGGTGTTTTAAAAGGCCAAAAGAGAAAAGGAAAAGTTTATTGTGAAGCCCCACCTAAATCCTCCTAAGTGTGACTTAAGCCGGCATGAGTTGACACAATAAATTTTCAAATCCCTCTCAAATAAAAATAGGAGTTGAATAATTCCAACCCCTACTTCATAAAATTGATATAAAACTAGTTCTTACTTATTATCAAACTTGTCCATATTTTGTATTGCCATTAGTTCTCTCATTGTGCGAGACATACTATCGGTGCTACCGTCTAAGAAAATGATGTTTCCTTTGCCATTTTCAGCAAAATGTTTTAGCGACTCTGTCCACATAGAAAAAAGTATCATTGATGCGTCCAGATTAGCATCTTGCATTTCTTTTGCAGCCGAACTCATCCCTTTCGCCACTTCTTCTCTGAAAAGTGCCACACCTTGTCCACGCAATTGTGCTGCTTCTTTTTCCGCTTGTGCGGCTATTCGGATTGCATTTCCTTCGGCTTCGGCTTGCTTAGTTTTTGTGATTAGCAATGCCTGACCTTCATTTTCTGCAGCAGCTTTCAAATTATTCGAAGAAACCACTTGAGCCATTGATCTAATGATTGTTTCATCGAAAGTGATGTCATTAAGTTGCAAATCCAATAAATGATAGCCCCATTGCTCTAAAGTTGGGTCGAGATGTGCTTTAACATGTTCCACAAGTTCGCTTCTCACCGATAGAATTTCAGATTGCTTAATTGTTGCCACAAATGCTCTAATTGTGCCTTCCACAGTGCGGATAAGTGCAGACATAAAGTTGCGTTCGTCCACAAATTTGAAAGCAACATTTTTAATAGTTTCTTCTTGTTGATCAATCACCGAATAAAGAAGCATTGTTTTGAAGTAAACGTTTGCCTGATCTATAGTTATCGCTTGAAATTCCAAATCAGCCGAGCGATGTTGAGTTGAAATTTTCTTTAACACAATCTCAAAAAATGGGAGTTTGAAGTTCAAACCTGGGTACATCACTCTTCTATATTTGCCAAACATTGTTATTACTCCCACCGATGCTTGGGGGATAGTAGTAACAGATAGAAAACCAATAAACAAGATAATTGCTATAAAAATAAGATTTTCCATAAAGCTCCATTGTTTAATTTGTATGAAAAAAGTAGTTTTTTGTTTTAACTTTGCAAAATTTTAATTAATTTCTATTTCTTACTCAAGCCAAGTATAGAATTGATTTTTTTTATTCTTATGATTTCGGCACTTGATAAGTTTCAACTTACAAAATAATTTAAGCAAAATAAAGAACAAATAATGGCTAATCATCATTTTTTTAAAAGAATAAGATACAATTTTGACAATTTGATGTCCCGTGGTACAGCAGCTCCACTTCTATTATTGCTTTTGACTTTCGTTATCGCATTGATAATTCTTTCAATTGGTTTATTTTTCGTAAATGCAGTACCTGGCAATAATTTAAATGTAAATGGTTTAGATAGAACTAATAGCATTTCTTTTGTAGATTTGGTTTATGTTACTTTCCTAAGAATGTTAGATCCCGGAGTAGTTTCACAAGACCCATCGAGCAATGGCTTCAATTACTTTATGCTTTTGGCTACCCTTATCGGTGTAGTAATGCTCTCCACATTTATAGCGATTATCAATACTGCAGTTATGAATAGAATTGCAAATTTACGCAAAGGAAAATCATTTGTGGTTGAAAGCGACCATACAGTAATTTTGGGTTGGTCGCTGCAAGTTTTCCCAATTATTGCAGAGCTAGTGATAGCTAATGAAAATCAAAAAAACGCTTGCATCGTGATTCTTGCTGAAAAAGACAAAGTGGAAATGGAAGATGAAATTAAAGCAAAAGTTGGCGACACAAAAAACACAAAAGTAGTTTGCCGCACTGGAAGCCCAATTGACATTAAGGATTTAAGCATTGTAAATTTGAATAAAACTAAATCAATCATTATTACAGCCCCCGACAACAAAGACCCAGACTCTAATGTAATTAAAACTATTCTTGCTATTACTAACAATCCGAACAGAAAACCACTTCCTGAAAAATACCATATAGTGGCAGAAATCCGAGATCCTAAAAATATAGTAATTGCAGAAATAGCTGGTAGAGATGAAGTACAACTTGTTGTATTCGATTATCTCATTTCCCGAATCACTGCTCAAACTTGCCGCCAACCTGGTCTTAGTGTAGTTTTCACAGAGCTATTGGATTTCAGTGGCGATGAGATTTACTTCCAGCCTGAATCAAGACTTACTGGAAAAACATTTGTGGAAGCAATGTTTTCTTATGAAACCTCCACAATAATCGGATTACGTAAAAGCGATGGACAACTTTTAATCAAGCCACCCTTTGAAACATTAATTGAAAATGACGATAAATTAATAGCAGTATCAGAAGATGACGACACTATTATAATGTCAGGTATTACCGACTTCAACATAGATGCATCATCAATTATGGAAATACCTATAGTTGTAGAAGCAGAGCCAGAAAGCACACTAATTATCGGCTGGAATAGAAGAGCATCTTTAATAGTAAATGAATTAGACAACTATGTAGCCCCAGGTTCTAAAATAACTATTTTAGCAGAAGAATCAGACGTGGAAAGAGAACTTTCTAATAATTGTGCTGATTTGATTAATCAAACTGTTACTTTTTGGCTTGGCGACACCACTAATAGACGAATCTTAGACGATATTAACATACTTAGCTTTCATCACATAATTGTGCTTAGCCAAACTGAAACAGACGATGTGCAAGCCACAGATGCACGTACATTGCGTACTCTATTGCATATTCGTGATATAGCAGATAAAGATTGGGGTAATTTCTCAATCGTTTCAGAAATGCTTGATGATAGAAATAGAGAACTTGCCGAAGTTACAAACACCGATGACTTTATTGTCAGTGTGAAATTGGATTCATTAATGCTTTCTCAAATTTCGGAAAACAAAGAGCTAAAAACAATATTTGAAGATATTTTCAGTGCTGGCGGTCCATCAATCTATATACGACCAGCTGAAAACTATGTCGGGCTAAATAAAGCTGTGAATTTTTATACAGTTATGGAAGCAGCTCGCAGACAAAACCATATTGCAATTGGTGTGAAGTTACAATCAAATACTTCAAAATACGATACAGACCAAATGCTTTCGCATGGCGTGGTGGTAAATCCAATTAAATCACGCAATATCTTCTTTTCAGAAGGAGATAAAATCATTATTTTAGCTGAAGAGGAATGATAAAGAAACTAATTTTCAATGTTTTCTTTTTCCTCACTATGTCAATTGCTGAGCTAGATAGCCGTCAATTACAATATGAAAGAACTGCAATAGTTTTCCAAATGGATTACTTGCCTACTTATGGCAGACGCAGAAAACAAAAACGTCACTACAGTTACCGTTACAATTTGTAAAACAAATTAGAATTTGAATGAAGTTAACAATAACCATTATTGCCATAATATTTACATTTAGCTTTGCTGAAGCCCAAGTGTCAAAAGCAAAACCAACCAAAGATAGCATCAAAACCGATAAAAAGAAACATACACTAAGAGATAAGCTGATAGATTCGGCTTATATCAGTAAAAGCTACAAATCGGAAACAGAAAAAAGATTTAATGAAATATTATTGAAATCCTATGCTGAAAAGTGGAAACTACTTCCAATTGGTGAACGAATGGGCAATATTGGTATGCAACTATTGAATGTACCTTATATAGGTGGCACTTTGGAAGTTGTGCCTGAAGAATGTACTGTTGTTTTAGATAAACTAGATTGCGTTACTTATTTTGAAAATATATTGGCATTTGCTAGAATTTTGAAATACGACAATCCCACATTCAAAGATTTAGTCAATAGAGTGAGAGACACTCGCTATAGAAATGGAAAAGTGAGCGCTTATACATCTCGTTTGCACTACACCTCCGACTGGATTTATGAGAACACAGGCAAAAAGATTGTTATAGATATAACAAAAGATTTGGGTGGGATACCGTTCCCTATAAATGTTGGTTTTATGTCACAAAATCCAAAGTTCTATGATGCACTTAAAAAAGATCCATCTCTTGTTTCAAACATAAAAAAACAAGAAGAAGCAATAAATAAAAGAAAATATTACTATATCCCAAAAGACAAAGTCAAAGCAATTGAAAGCAAACTGAAAACTGGTGATATAATTGCAATTACTACAAGCAATAATGGATTGGATTATTCCCACACTGGTTTGATTTATAAAGATAGCAAAGGAGTTGCTCACTTTCTTCACGCTTCTTCAGCCAAAAAGAAAGTTACTCTCGATGTAACTATTTCCGAATATTTAGCAACTGTTAAATCCAATACTGGTATCACTATTCTCAGACCTCAATAAATTACCAATGAATAGTTTGATTTCAACTTTGAAAACATTCACAATCAGATTTTATTTATATAATTTGATTCAAGGAATTGAAAGAACTTCAATTTGGATTTTAATTATTCAATTACCTATCTATATTGCTCAAGCCGATGCCAAAGGTGGATTACACTGGTCTCACACAGAAAAAGGAGTGCTATTTGCAATCTGGGCATTGAGTCAGAATTTGACCACAATATTTTCAGGATATTATGCCGATAGATTTGGACGCAACATAGTAATTGGTATTACTGCTTTGCTATGTGGCGTTTTCATTTTCTCAATGAATTACTCAAATAGTTTCCTTCTTTTTGCAATAATGTTAGCTGCCACCGGCATTAGCTCTGGCTTTTTCAAACCTGCATTGCAGGGAGCAATTGCAAGCGAAATGAATGAAGAGAATTCAGCACTTGGTTGGAGCTTTTACACTTGGGGAATCAATGCTTTTATTTTTGCAATTGGTACACCACTTGCCATTTATTTGAGCAATATCTCATTTTGGTATGTGTTTACTGGTGCAGCTTTAGTACAATTGCTAATACCACTTACTATATTGTTATTTGTTAAAAACACGCCAACAATCTCAAATAAAAGCAAATTCCTTTTCAGAGATTTACTTTCAGCATTCTCAAATAAACAACTAAACTTATTTACACTATCAATAGTTGGCTTCACAATTACATATATGCAGTTCTATGAGAATTTACCTAACTATATATTTGATTGGATGAATACCAGCGATTTAGTAACCTATTTTGGACTATCTGGCGATATGGTGGTAGCAACTACTATTGGCAAAGTAGTCGCATATCCTTGGTTCTATAATCTTAATACTGGACTGGTTCTATTGCTATGTATTCCGTTTGCTTTTTTCTCTCGTAAACTAAATAGACTAAAATTGCTTTTAATTAGTATTTGTTTAGCAATTGCTGGACTGCTATTTTCTGGGTTAAGTGTAAACGGTTTATATTTAGCAGTTGGTATCATTATCTATACTCTGGGTGAGATGATTGCTAATCCTAATATCAACCGATATATTGCCAACTTAGCACCAACGGAAAACAAATCACAATATATGGGTTTCACAAGTATTGCTTGGAGCCTTGGGCTTGGTTTTGGAGCTATTTTTGGCGGAATGATTTACGATAAATTCGCCGATAAAAGTCAATTGGCATTACAATATTGCAATATGATATTGAATAAATTCCCCGCAAAAAACGATGCTTTGAATTTGATAATGACTACTAAACATTTAAATGGTGCAGATGCAACATTGTTGCTTTATTATGAATTTAGTCCTCAAGTTATTTGGTATATTATTGCAGCAATCGGTTTGATTTCCACTTTACAATTAATCTTCTTCTTGCAAAAATACAAATAATCAATTATTGCATTTTCAAGTAAGTATCTAATAGTTGATTCAGCGATTGATTCAATCTAGGTCCGAACCCTAAGAAAGCCAAATCATCTACCACAACTATTCTATTATTTTTAACCGCTGGAGTGGAAGCCACTCCTGGCAATTCCTTCAATCTATCCATTCCGCCAACTGATTCAATACCAGTGCGAGTTACAATTAATACATCTGGTTTTGAAGTAATAAAAAATTCACTCGTAACATTCTTCCAACCATCTACTTTTTTACCCAAGCTTTCACCACCTGCTAACTCTATCATATCATTTGCTGGGGTACCTTTGCCACCCAAATTCATAATTTTGCCACCTCGGAAATAAATAAAGATTGTCTTTTGCTTCTTCTTTAATCGAGCTACTTTCTTTTGTACCTCTTTGTATCCTTCGTCAAGTGCTTTAATTATCTCATTTCCTTCATTAGTTTTGCCTACTAATGAAGCAATGTCTTTTATGTTGCTTTTAGCAGTTTCCAAATTAAATTTAGCTGGAGTCTTATATACTTTCACTCCTGTTTTCTTAATTTGATTAAGTGCAAGTTCCGGACCAGTATCATAAGTAGCAAGTACTAAATTCGGCTTCAAAGAAAGCACTCCTTCCGCCGAAAGTCCTCTCCAATAACCAACTTTGGGAATTCTATTTGCTTCGGCAGGATATATGCTAGAAACATCAACTCCCACTATGCTAGAGCCCATTCCAAGTGCATAAATTGTTTCTGTAATTATTCCGCCTAAGCTCACTATTCGTAATTTTTGAGTTGTTTGAGTAGGTGTTGGTTTAGCTATTGTAATGCTGAAGCATACCAATAGAAGTAAAATTGAAATTGTTTTGTTTCTCATTTTATTATAATTGAGTGTATTCAAATTTTGGGTAACCTTTTTCAAGCTTACCATTGATATTTTTGTAGAAATCAATAAATCGTAGTTTGAAATATTTCGTTTCTGGATATAAATCTTCCACTTTTATTAAGTAAGTTTTCTTAGTATCCACTGTGAAGGATTCTACATCGAATTTATAGAATTTCCATTCGTAACCAATTACATTTCTATCTTTAATGAAATTATATTTCGGAATATCTTGTAGCTTAATATCCTCGAATTTACTCAAAGAATCAACCGTAGCTGAAACATATCTCGGATTAATAAACACACCCACTACAGAATATATCTCAAAGCCAGACACGTCGAAAAAATGAGTGTAGCGAGTGAAATGAATTTGCCAATCAGTAGAAAGTGGTTCAATGTTTTTGATAGAAATTGGCGACTCAAACGAAACAATTTGATAGTTCAATAATGGATTTTTTGGTACTTCCAAAGTATCATTATTTCTGCCGTCCAAATCTGCAACTCTAATCACATAGGTGTCATTGTTGTAGCTTATCACTTGTACTTTCTTATAACCCAATTGTCTGCTTTTCTCATTTATACCACGATTTACAACATAAACTAAATTCTTCGATGCAATTGAATTTCCATTCTTAATCCACCAGTCACCAAATGCAGTGGAATCCATATTCCCTTCTGGTCTTTCGTATTTGAAATTCAAGTCTTCTTTTGAAATTACTTCTTCGAATGTTTTATCTGCAACAGTTGCCGCCGACATTATTTTTGCATAGTTTAATATTATGTGATAGCCAAATTTATCGCACTCAAAACCTAAATCCCACTCAGTCAGTTTTGATTGAGCCAATGTTGAATCTGAAAAAAGGTTAAACCAACTTTGAGTAGAATAGAACTTATCTATTACTGCAATACCTTGGCTTAGCCCCAATTTACTTTTTGGAGAAATAGGAGAATCTTCAGGGAAGCAAGAATTTAGCAATGTTAGCACTGCAACAAATGCTATTATATTTTTTATTTTCTTTATCATAAGTTAAATTTCAAACTTGTGAAAACTGTTCGACCCCAAGCCACAGGCATACTTCCAGAGCCAGAACTATGAACGCCGCCACCTGATGCACCAGAATTTAACACATTGGAAACGTCAATTAAATTCTTCGCACCTAGAGTAACTTGTAATTGTTTGTCAAAAAAGCTTTTAGAAACAGAAGCATCGAGCAAGTGATAACTATTTATATTAAATTCTCTTACAGTGCCATCTAAATCTACACTAAAGCCAAGCTGACGAGCTGAATACTTATAGTATATATTTAACTTAGCATCAACTTCTGGCAAATCATAATTTATATTCGAAGACACTTCAGCAACAAAACGGAAGCCTGAGAATGTAGAGCTTTCGTTCATTTGAGTATTCCTTCCAATGTAATTCATACCAACGCTGAAATTCAAATTATTAAGAATATATTTCACTTGAAATTCCCCACCTGCTGTTTGATACGAACCAATATTGATATAAGAATATAGATTGTCTCGGACGTTTGCCAAAGTGATTTGATTGTAAATGTTATTATAAAATACCTTTGGCTCAAAAATGTAAACGCTACTATCCCTTTGCAATGTCAGGCTATAAGACATATTCATACTATTGCTAATTTCCGCTCTCAGATTTGCATTTCCTGTGATATTGTGATTTATATCCACAAAATAAAAGAAAAGCTCCTTAAGTGATGGATTTCTAAATCCACGCGAATATGAGAATCTTAATTTGTTCTGTTTGTCGAATTCATACTTCATATTTATAGAAGGAATAAAAATCACTCTTGCATCGCCGAATGAAATTCCTTTAGCAAATGTATTGAAACTAACTCTGGCAGCTGGTTGAATAGTTAAATGTTCGAAAGGCAAATATTGAACACTTGTGAATAAACCCATATCTTTAAGAGTATTGGTGTCACTTGTCAATCTAGCACCTTTAGCAAAATCATAATTAAAATCTATACCAGATTGATAGCTAAGGTTTGGCAAAAATCCATCGCTTGAATAAGTTGCTCTGAAGAGAAAGTTATTAAATATTGCTGTATCTTGATCGTTAGGGCTATTAGTTAAAATATCTTCAAGAGTAACCAAATCTTTCAAATAACTAGTTTTGTGTCGCGTATAATTTGAATAACTTAGTGTCACATCCATAAATTTATTATTCGATATTTCACCTTTTGCGAAAATTGAATTTGTAAATCTATGAGTTTTATATGTATCGTCGAAAGCAGTTTCAAAGTATGGCTCTCTTGGGTTTCCTCTGTTCAATATTTTTTCATAAAAATATCTACTCTGAGCTTTCATTATGATTTTATCGTAAATATAACTATAACTCACATCACCGAAAAGTTGTTCTTTAGGCTTCCAAAGCTGGCTTCTAGTAGTATCAATTGGAGAATAACCATCGAAGAAATATCTACCACCATTTAAATTGATTTTACTATCTTCACTTAAACTTTGGCTTATATCACAATCGAAATTGTAATTCCCAACTGACTCATAAAAACTATTAGCACTAAATTGTGTCTTTGTGCTAAAAGTATTTTTAGTAATAATATTTACTACACCACCAAGAGCATCAGTTCCATATATTGTGGACATTGGACCTTCCACAATTTCCACTCTTTCCACGTTGTTCAAGTTAATTTGACTAATATCTATATTCCCATTTTGTCGCCCTATCACAGGCACGCCATCAATCATTATCTTAACGTTCTGCCCACTCACTCCATTGATACTCATACCTGCACCAAGCACATTATCTTGTTGAACTTTTATATTTAATTCATTGCTAAATAAGTCTCGTAAGTTATTTGCTGCTTGTGCTTGTATTCTATCTTTGCCAATTACTTTCACTGGGAAAACAGAATTTTGTGAAGATTGTGGTGTAATTTGTCCTGTTGTTACCACATCTCTCATCATAACAGAAAATGGGTGCAATTGTATATTTTTTGTTGTATTGCGAACTATTGTATCTGAAAATACTTTATATCCAATATAAGAAATAGTTACTTCGCAATTCTCATCAAAAGTAAGATTTGCTATTCCTTCTTTGTTTGTTCTGAGTGTACGCACGGAATCCTTGCATTTTCCATACAAGCAAATCACTTTCACATTTGCAGAAATAATAGGTTTATTACTTTCTGCATCGATTACTCTAATCGTACTTGTTGCAAAGCTAGCTTCACTGCCAAAACAAATGACAATAATAAGTAATAATATAATTTTTTTTGTAGTTCTCATATAAGAAAAAAATGCCCAAAACTATTTAGCTTTGGGCAAATTCATTAAATCTGTTGTTTATCTTACGATAAATTTAATTGATGAGTTTTTCTGATTTTCAAAAACAACCCAATAGATGCCAGTACTCATATTTTGAGTTGGCAAAGCTACAGCTTTGAAATCTTGATTAGTTGCAAAGCTATATTTTGCAATAGTTTCGCCAAGCACATTTACTATGCTAAAGTTTGCAGCCAAATCATTAGCTTTAGCAGAATAAATCAAATTGATGTTTTCGCCTTGGTTTGCTATAGATGGGTACAAAGCAAAGTTTGTCAAAACTGGATTTTCTTCTACAGAATTGACAATCACTTTTTCTTGAGAGAAAGTAGAAGAAACTCTAGTGCCACCAGAGAAACTAGTAAAACCTAATTTATAGATATCGCCAGAAGGAATACCTTTGTTGTCAAATTTTTGAGCGAAATAAATACTTGGTTTGTAAACATAAGAGAAAGTAGCATTTACGAAAGTTTTCCAATCGTCGCCAATTTCGTTGATTTTTCCACCAAATTTTTCGTTTGTTGGAGTTGCTACAGTTGCGAATTGAACACTATCTACTTCTGCAATTCTAATCCCACCAGTAATTCTAGCAGAACCTCCAGCCGAAACAGGGCGTACATTTTGACGCATACCAGTTAAAGAATACCAAGCGAAGCCACCTGTAGGAGCTGGAGTTCTACCAATATATTTACCCCATACCAAATCCCAATTTGCAGCATCTGGCTCTCTATCGTGCGTTTTTTCTGCTTGCAATGAATAGTAAACGAACATCCTATTACCGAATGCTTTTTTATCTATTTCTACAGTTTTAGGGTTAGTACCATCAATGTTAGCAAATTTGAAAGTATATATGCCACCTAACATAGATTCTATTGTGATTTGTTTGAAACCAGCTGTAGTTTTTATTACAAACAATTTAGTACCTAAAGTGCCATGGGAAGTCATATCATAAGCACCCCAACCGTAATCTCCTGTACCTGAATCAAAACCATCTAATCCCAAATTGAATGCACCAATATTGAAAGTAGTATCGGAATTATACAAAGACTGCCAAGAGCTTATCCCTGCTGTATCCAATGGCTTTCCGAAATCATCAATGTTTTTAGTTGGCACTTGCCAAAGTGATGCCAAATCATTGATACGAACACCTGCGTCCATTCCTGTCATAAAAGCTAAATCCCATTTTGCAACAGAGTCTGATTTCACAATACCAGTCTCGAAATTATAAAATGTAGATACAGCACCATTTGGAGCTGCAATTTCTATTGTTTTCACTTGAGCATTTGCTGTAGCAAAGCTAAGCAAACAAAAAGCAAAAACTATATTTTGTAATTTTTTAATCATTACTAAAAACCAATTATTTTTTAAACATCATTTTTTTATATACAAAATTAATTAAAATTATATGTACGACAATTTTAATCGTATTAGTGTATTCACAATGTTGCTTGATTATATTTATTGTTTCACAATCAAAAGAAACAATCACAAAAATATAAAAAAAAAGACCCGCCTTTATTGAGGCGGGTCTTGTTAAAAAATGACTTACGTCAAGTTTTTTATGTATCTTATTTAACAACTACTGCTGTAAGCTTAGCTTGAACACCAGCTGCATTAGCCAAGATAAAGTATGTGCCAGAAGCAAGATTAGATGTGCTTAAGTTCACATTGTATGTGCCAGGCATATAGTTTGCATTAGCCAAAGTTCCAACGATAGCACCACTTGCATCAATCAATTTGATGTTTACGTTTTGCTCGTTAGAGCCACCAACAACAAAATTAACAGTTGAGTTATCAACTACTGGGTTGTTGCTCAATTTAGCAGTAAACACACCAAATGTACCATCTTCTACGCTATTTACAGGAGCTGTTTTACCAGTCAAATTGATAGTAACTTCTGGAGTTACTTTATCGTTTGTAGCGAAAGTAAAGCTTTCGATGTATGATTTGTTAGCTACTTTTGGAGCCCAAGTTACTCTCATTGTAGTAGAAGCACTTTTCTTCAAAATGATTGGGTATGTATTGCCATCTGAAAAAGTAAATCCAGCATCGCCAAAAGCAAATTCTGGTTTTTGTATTTGCAAATCAGCAGTACCTGTGTTAGAGATAGTTAATACTAAGTTATGATCTATATTAACTTCTTTTTCAACACCAAAATCTAATTTAGTACCCGAAGTAGTAACTATTGGCACTGGAGTTTCAGTAACTGTACCAGTCAACCAATCCATAATTTTCTTAGTTAAGATAGCTCTTTGAGTTTCGTCAGCATAAGAGAAAAGGTCTTGATTTAAAAAGACTACTCTTGTCAAATCAGTTCCTTCCATTCTAAAGCCAATACCACCTTCAGTTTGACCATCAATATTTAAGAATTTAACTGCTTTTGAGCCATTGCCTTGAGACATTGTTAAAGGATAGAAATTACCTTTTTGAGGTACATTAGAAGCTTTAAAGCCATTACCAATTGGATCTCCAGAAACACCTGATACATTGTAAGTATTAACTTTAATAATATTTGCAGCAGTAGATGTAAATCCGAAAATGTTAGTAATGTTGTTTGCAATAGGAGTTTGAGATAACATCATGTTAGAAACCAAGTTGCTACCGTGAAGGAATAATTTAACTCTTTTATTAGTGAACAATGCAGCTAAACTATTAGCAGTACTTTGATCCAAAGACATATCAGAACCTGTATTTGCAACTGCAATTTTCAAACTAGTAAGAGTAGATAAAGAAGCAGCAGTTTCTTCAGTAGTCAAAGTTGTGAAACCTTTGTAGTCGTCAAGACTTTCCAATATTGGAGATAAGTCAGACATAGAAGAATAATTGAATACAACTCTTTCTAATTCTTTAGAAATTACAGTTAATTTAAATGTAGATGGTTCGCCAACTGTTGGAGTAATTGTAACCATTGCATCGCCAATACCTAAAGTAGCACCTGGAGTAACAATAATTTTGCAATTTGCAGACGCACCGCCAGCAGCAGTTACCAAAGCTTGGTCAACAACAGCTTTCCAATCTAATGGAGTTCTACCAGACATTTTCACAGAAACTGCAAAATCTACTGGTCCGTTAGTTAAGTTTTTGCAAGTCCAAGATTTTTCAGAGTTGTTATTAGTGGGAGTAACTACAATATTTGCACCAGATCCAGTGATTGAAACTGTAGGAGCTACTTTTGTACCATAGTTTGAATTAATTATTGCATTTCCAGTATAGTTTGCACTTGAATTACCCAAGTAACCAATAACTTTAATGTTTTCAACTCTCACACCAGGAGCAAGAGCTTTTGAAAAAGATCTTGTATAAACTTCGCCAGCTTTCAAAGTCATTGGCAAACCAGTTGCTTCTCCCAAATGTCCACCCATGTAATCTCTCAACACCTCTTGGAATGTCATAGAAACTAAGCTAGATTTGCTGTACCAAGGGTGAGACTCATTGCCAGCTCTACCAGCATAGTAATTAGCTTGTTTCCAAGCATTTGTGCTGTTAGCAGGAACAACTTCGTTTTCAATAATTATTGCATTAAAAACTGTTTGTGATTTAACATCAGCCAAAATAGTAGCTTTAACTGTAGCAGTCAAAACATTTGTAGCCGGATCAACAAAGTATGTTACGTCTATATCTGCAGCAGGGCTATTTTTCAATATTTGAGAAGCTATATCGCCCCAATCGCCACCTTTTTCGTCATAAGCACCTCTGTCGATAGCTACTAAAACAGATTGACCTTTGTTTATTGGACTCCTATTTACCATACCATTTGGATAGCCACCAACTTTAAAAAATTGTGCTAATTTTTGTTCATGAGCGGTTGCCATAGGGTCACCATTGTGAACCATAATAGGAATAATTTTATCAGCTCCATAAACTGAAACCATATCTTCCACGTTCTGGATTCCGCCTGGGCACCAGCCGCACCAAGTACCAGTAAATTCTTCAACGATAACACGTTGAGTTCCAGCAGCATTTGCATTTTGCATTGAGCCGAAAGTAAGAGTTAGCATCATTAGTGCTAAGAATAATTTAGTCATTTTATTCATCATAAAACGTCCTTTAAGTTTGTTTAAAACAAGTTTATTTTTAATTTGAGTACATTTCCAAAATCTAATAACAATTTGAACAGACAAAAAGTTACACTTTTTTTTGAATTAATTATAATTCACACCTACAAATTGTGAAATAATTGTTAATTCGCAAAATTATATTTTACATTTTTGTCAAATAATTGAAATTTCGTTTAAAATTTTAAGAATAGCACTTATATTGAAACTATTCAGTGCCTCTTCTAGTAAGTTGCATTTGGCAAACAAGAAGCTCTCATTTTTTGCCGTAGCAAACAATCTAATTTCAATTGTCATAGCTTTAATTGCTTCTAAATCAATTGTTTGCTTGTAGTTTTCAGCATTGCTGGTAAATTTTAATTTAAATAATTTTAGATTTTCTTCTGAGCTAAATTTCCAATCTAAATTCTTAAGATTTTCAATTATTTCAACTATTTCAATTCCATTTTCAGTCTCATCACCTCTATATTTAGCAATGGCATCTAAAAGCTCAGCTCTAACTATTGGCTTAGTTACTATTCCGTTGAATATTTTTTCAAATTCTTTCAAATCGTCTGCCATCGCATAAGCTGTTAGTGCAATTATTGGCATTTTATCGAATTTTACATCTTTTCGAATTTGTCTTGTTGCTTCAAAGCCATCCATCACCGGCATTTGAATATCCATTAGCACCAAATCGTAATCAGAATTTTCTGTTAACTCATCTAAAGCAAGTTGTCCATTATTTACCATTTTCAAGCTTAGATTAGTAAATGCCTTTAAAAATCCTTTCACCACCAGCTGATTTGCTAATGTATCATCTACGACTAAAATTTTAGAATTTAAATATTTATGATCTTTTTTAGCAGTGACTTCAATTTCTTTTTTCTCGTAAATACTATTCAAATATACAACATCTTCAAGATAAACTATGAATTTTGAACCTACATTCATTTCGCTGCTAAGTTCAATCTTGCCGTCCATCATTTCGGCCAATCTTCTTGTAATTGTAAGCCCAAGACCTGTGCCACCATATTTTCGAGTAGATTGTTCGTCCTGCTGGCGAAATGCATCGAAAATTAATTTTTGCTGTTGTTCGGGTATGCCAATTCCAGTATCTTCTACTTCAATAATTAAGTCAAGCATTAGGTCAGTTTTTTGTTGCCTTTTGAAATCAATATTAAGTGCAACATAGCCACTATGTGTAAATTTAACAGCGTTACCCACAATATTAAACAAAATTTGCCTAACTCTAACTTCATCAATAAACAACATTTCAGGTAATTCTTGATTTATATTGAGTTTGAACTCTATCCCACTTTCTTTACATTTAATTGAGAATACTTGTTGAATATCGTTGCACAAGCTCCTAATGTTTGTTTGCTCTTTCTTAATTGTCATTTTCCCTGCTTCTATTTTAGAGAGGTCAAGTATGTCATTAATCAAAGTTAAAAGTGATTTCCCACTTGAAATAATTCCGTTTGCAAATTCCTTTTGCTTTGGCTCCAAATTCTCGAATTGCATTAGCTCAGCAAAGCCAAGTATAGCATTCATAGGTGTGCGGATTTCGTGGCTCATATTTGCCAAGAATGAACTTTTTGCTTGATTTGCTGATTGAGCTTCGTCCATTGCTTTTTTCAAATTCTCTTCATAGAGTCTTCTTTGGGTAACGTCATAGTTAACTCCAATTATTCTTATTACTTGACTATTGTCATCGAGAATTACTTTAGCTTCTGTTCTTATGAATCTTTGTTTCCACTTATTCAAGTTCTGATTAGTATTAATAATACTATATTCAACACTAAAATCTTTGCCTTTTTTAATTGCAACGTTTATTGTTTTTGAAACATAATCCCTTTTTTCAACTGAAATATAGCTAATGAATTTTTCAAAAGTGTTATCGAAATCTTCATTAATTACTCCAAATAATTTATAATTGGACTCATCCCAAATAAGCTCTTTCTGAGCTAAATTCCAATCCCAAATACCAATACTTGTTCCAGTGGTAGCTAACCTAAGCCTTTCCGAAGATTCAAGCAATTGAAGCTCTGCTTCTTTCTGCTTAGTTATATCATCTGCTATAAATAGTATTTGAGTTGGAAAATCATTGTCGTTTCTATCGAAAACAACTTCTCTTGATTGCACCCAGATATATTTCCCATCACCATTTAAAAGTCTGAATTGCGAATATCTTATTTCATTTTCTTTTAGATTGTGATATTCAGGCAGAGCATTGATAAAGATATCTTTATCATCTGGGTGAATAAACTGAATTAATTCAAACTTTTTAGGTTTTTTAGAAAATTCAGTATATTTAAGATAATCTATAATATCCTTATTTTGATATACATATTCCTTAGCTTTTAAATCATAAATATTAATTAAGCTAGGAGTTGTATTGGAAATACTCTCAATAAACTTACTGTATTCTCTTAGTTGGAATTCATTTTTTTTTCTTTCTGTAATATTTTTGGCAAAAATAGTAGAACCAATTATTTTGCTGCTCTCATCCATAATAGGATTGAACGTTATCTCAAAATACAAATCATTGCCTTCTACAGGAAAGTATTCATCAAAATTGTATCTTTCGCCATTATTAGATCTGCTATATCTTTCAGTCCAAATTTCTTTCAGTCCATAAGGCAAATAGTCTATAATTCGCATTCCAATTTCTATATCTACCCCAAAAGATACTTTAAAGTCTGTTTTAAAGTTAATATTAAAACTCAAAAGTCTATAGTCTAAATCTACTGACCAAATGCTATCATTTGTATTCTCAACTAAAGAACGAATGTTTGCAATTGCATTAAATTTTTCTGCAATTGCATTTTTTTCGAGAGAAATATCTTTTGCTATTCCTAAGAATCCATTAATATTATTTTCAGCATCTCTTAGTGCAGAAATACTAAGAATTACTGGAATATGCGAACCATCTTTATGAACATAAGTCCATTCATATTCATTTTCAAGCCCTAGTTTTGTTTTTGCAACAAATGTATCAAATCCAATTTCAATATCTATTCCCAATTCTTTAGAAATTTCTTCTGTCCTAGCAAATACTTCGTTTGGCAAATGGAAAACTCCAGGCTTGCGAATGCCAACTAATTCCTCAGCTTTATAGCCAAGTAGTTTTTCAGCTGCATTGTTGTAACTTATTATTGTTCCGTCTGTATTGGTAGCTATTAAAGCATAACTTGCATTATCAATAATTGCTCTTTGCAAACTTTGGACTTTTGATAATTCATTTGCAATTTCAATTTTTTGAGTGATATCTTCAACAAAACCTAAGTATCCATTAAGTTCATTATCATTAAAAACTTCTACAGCAGTAACCTCTACCCAAGATACTTTATCTTTTTTATCAATAAATCTATATTTATGTTTAAATTCAAAATTAGTTTTTTGGACAGCTTCTGCCCAAAGCTCAAAGATATTTTGTTTGTCGTCGTGATGCAATGCTGAAACCCAGCCCTCGCCTAAAGCTTCCTCTAAAGTTAAACCAGTAATTTCTTGATATTTTTCGTTTGTATAGGAACAGTAACCTTTAACATCTGTTAGATAAATACCAAAAGGAGAATTGCTAGAAATACTTTTAAATCTTTCCTCGCTTTCTTTTATTAAATTCTCTTTTTGAATTCTATCAGTTATATTGGTAGTAAATATTGTAGCTCCAATCACTGCTTCATCTTTTATAATTGGATTTAACGTAGATTCGTAATATGACTTAGATTCATTTAATTCAAATTCCTGAATACTAGAAAAAGTCTCCCCTTTTAATGCTCTACTCAAATTAGAAATAATACTATCGGTATAATCTTTTGGCAAGGCATCTTTGATATTCGTACCAGGCAACAATTCTTTGCCTATTAATCTTTCGACAGATTCAGAATGGCTTTTATTAAAAGCAGTATAATTGAAGTTATTATCTATAGCATAGATAGAACTTTGAGTGTTGTTTATAATTGAATTTAATTTAAGAACTGTTTCAATTAATTCTTTTTCATTTCTTTTTAATTCTAATTCAGCTAACTTTTCGTTGTTGACATCTTGGAAAACCCCCCTAATTTTAGTTACAGCACCCTTTTCAAAAATAGGATAGCCAATAGCTCTAACCCAAATTTCATTTCCTTTTTGAGTAATAAAAATCATTTTATCATCGAAGCTATGACCTTCAAAAATAGCCCTTTCTACTCTTTTTGTAATCAAATCACGATAATCTGGATGGTAAAAATTAATTCCCTCTGCAATATTTGGAACAAAATCTGCACTAACTTCATGTATTTCTCTTGTTACTTCCGACCAATAGACAGTATTCGCAATTAAATCTACCTCCCAAGAACCAATTTTGGCTACTTTTTGTGTTTCTAATAATATTTCTTGAGTTTTGTAGTTTTCTTTTTCAAAAGTTTCTCTAATCTCGCTTTCTCTTTCTGCCGTTATTATGGCATCTGCAAGCTCAAAATTTTGCCATTTTAATTTTTCCAAAGATTCAGCTAATTCTAACTCAAATTTCTTAGTCTCGGAAATTTTATGCTGAATAGCTATAAAACTTACAAATTCACCATTTTCGTCAAATATAGGAGAAGCATCTATATTAATCCAGTATTCACTACCGTCTTTTGAATAATTTAAAATGTCAACTTTAAATGGCTTTCTATCAGAAAAAGCATAACGCATTTGGTCTATAGTTTCTTGATTAGTTTTATCGCCTTGCAAAAAGTCGCCTGGCTTTCTGCCAAGTACCTCATCTAAACCATAACCAGTTGCTAACTCAAATCCTCTATTTGCCCATACAATCTTGCCCAAAGCATCAGTAATGACTACTAAAGTAGTTTCATTTTTTGCTAAAAACTCTAATAAACTGTTATTTATATTTAAAGGAATCATTTGCTTTCGAATTTTTTTGATTGAACTTTTACTTAAGTACAGCGTTCGTGAAAATAAATTGCCTAAAAAATCTTAGATTGCAAAAGAAAATATTCACTAAATAAAAATAATCTCTTAAAAATGGAAATGATAGAAGAATATCTGAAAATTCAGAGTATGCTATTCAAAGCACACCCTTGGCACGGACTCAGCATTGGAGAAAAAGCTCCAAACATTGTTACTGCATATATAGAGCTAGTGCCTGGCGATACAATCAAATACGAACTCGACAAACAATCGGGCTTTTTGAGAATAGATAGACCACAAATTTATTCTAACATTTGCCCATCTCTTTATGGAATGATCCCACAAACTTACTCTGGCAAATCCGTTGCAGAATATTGCAACGAAAAGACTGGCCGCACCGATATAGTTGGCGATTGCGATCCAATAGATATATGTGTGGTTACTGAGAAAATAGTACCAGCTGGAGATGTGATTCTTTCTTGCAGACCAATTGGTGGATTCCGAATGATAGACGGTGGTGAAGCAGACGATAAGATTATTGCCGTAATGAATGACGATGCTGTTTACAACGAACGCTATGACATTTCTGTGTTGCCAAAAACAGTAATCAATAGATTGAAACACTACTTTTTGACATACAAGCAATCGCCAGACGCAAAAGAAGCCAAATGCGAAATTACACACGTTTACGGTAGAGATGAAGCTTATGAAGTGCTTCGCCGAGGTTTTGCCGATTACAAAGAAAAATTCCCCGACTTGGTGAAATATCAAGAAATTATCAGCTCTAAGTAAACTTATATGAAAAGCTATCGCAAAGAACTTACATTTAACACAAAAACTCGAAGAGCTTATATAAACATTACTCGTGATGTCGAAGAAGCACTTCGAGAAAGTGGTATTAAAGAAGGAATGGTTTTGGTTAATGCTATGCACATTTCGGCAAGTGTTTTTATAAACGACGACGAATCGGGATTACACCAAGATTTTGAAATTTGGTTAGAAAAATTAGCCCCAGAAAAGCCCCACTCACAATATAGGCATAACAGCTTTGAAGACAATGCCGATGCCCACTTGAAAAGACAAATTATGGGCAGAGAAGTGATTGTTGCCATTACAAATGGAAAACTAGATTTCGGACCATGGGAACAAATCTTCTATGGCGAATTCGATGGCAAAAGAGATAAAAGAGTCCTTATAAAGATTATTGGCGAATAGCATAAATTTCCTACATTCGCAAACATACCAAAAAAAAGCTCTGCTACCTTACGATAGCAGAGCTTATCATTTAAACTAAACTATTACTTTCTTTTTTTTACTGAGCCATTGGATTGAATACCGCACCTGAAGCTTGTTGTTGAGGTCTTTGTTGCTGTTGGGCATTTGCTTCAGCAGATAACTGAGCAAATTTAGCTCGCATTTCTGCAATCGCACCTTCTTTATCGTAAGCAACTCCAGCTTCTTTCGAAAGCTCATCTCGGAAGTAAATAATAAGTATCATTTTTTGTGCATTTTCGCCATTGAAATTAGCTTTAATTTGAGCCAACAAATCATCTGTTTGCTTGATTGCAGCCAGCACCCCTTTTTTAACTTTAGTATCAGTTATAGCTAATTCATCAATTTTGAATTCAAGTTCTATTATAGAACGGTATAAATATTCCGTTTCATTTTCTGGAATTCTATTCGCAGTTGATAATGCTTTTTGCTGTGCCAATAATTTAGTAATTAATTGTCTCGCACCTCCAAAATCGCCTTTCATTTTCATCATATCCGCTGCATATTTATTCGGGCCATACATTTGTCCACGCAATTCAAATTGGATATATTGATTTTTCGGGTCGAACGTAATCATAGTGCTTGCAGAAGCTATTCCCAAATCGCAATATTTTAGCATCATTGCTTTATTGCCAATTTTATCATAAAGCAATGCAATTTTATGTGCTTGATCGAAATTCATAGGGAATTGCTTAGTTGAAATATTCTGGTCTAAAATATTCAATATTTTTTCAACTTTTGCTTTATCTTTGCTAGTAGCCCAGACTGCACCTGCATAGCCAAGGTATAATGAACGGTAAGTATTAGTAAGTCTGCGGTGAACAGGATCATAATACACTTTCATATTATTCAAGTTGCGTAATTTAAATCCGAATTTTGGAGTAGTGCTAAAGTTTTCTGTATTGTCTATATTCAGCAAACATTTATCCATAGTTGCAATATCCACAGGTTTGTCGCCAGTTTCCACTTGGTTTTTCTGTTCTACTGGGCAAAGTCTCCAAGCCATACCTTCTAACCTAAGGAATCTATCTAATCCAGCAAAAGCATCGCTACCCATAGTATTTGCGAAATACATTGGTCTTTCAAATTTAGAATTTACTATTATGTCTTTAATTACTTTGTCTTGCACTTTTAGCAAATAACTATCTTGGTCGTAGAGAGAAGTTACAAATTGAGTTTTAAATATGCCTTTGTTTATAATAGCACTATCTTTAGTGTATTTAGCTAAAATTTCTTTTCTAACTGGCACTTCTAAAATCACTGGCTTATCTTTAGATACAAATTCATAGCTCAATGCTTTAGTGTCTGTTTCTTCGTCCACTCGCATTGATTCATCGCTAAAGTTTAATGGAAGTTTTTCAGCACCCCAAGGTTTTCTATTTTTCAATTGATCCACATACCAAAGAGTATTACCCAATGATAAGTTCACTATTCTGACATCTCGGCGAACTCCCATTACGTCTTGCAAGTACCAAAGTGGGAACGTATCATTGTCGCCATTGGTGAATAGCACTGCGTTCTCATCTACACTTTGTAAAATGTTGTATGAATAATCGAATGGAATAAAGTTACCACTTCTGTCGTGCATATCCCATCCGCCAATTGCCATATTTGCAGGCACAAGCAAAGTAGTGGCAAGCACTAACCCACCAGCTAACCCAACAGATGGTTCGCTCATTTTCTCTTTTAATGTATCAAAAATTGCATAAACTCCCAATCCAATCCAGAAGCACCAAATAAAGAATGCACCAGTATAGAAGTAATCTCTTTCTCTTGGCTGAGGGTCTTGCTGTTGTTGAGCTATTGCCGCAAGCACTCCCATCATTCCAAACATTACTAAAAATACGAAAGCATTTTTTGGATCTTTTTTGAAATAGAAGAACATACCAATCAATCCTAAAAACAAAGGAATTCCGAAGAATCTGATTGGGAATAAATCTTTATATCCATTGTCAACGTTAAGTTTATTTGCTTCATCTTTAGAAACAAATGCGAACCCAGCATCTTGTTCATCGCTTGAGCGGCCCACATAGTTCCAAAGCAAATAGCGAACAAACATGTGGTATGATTGGTACTTAACTAAATATTTAAGCTCGCCCATCACATTAACATCATCCCAAACTTGCTTCGGCACTTGATTGCCATCTTTGCGAGTTACTGCAATTCGAGAAGGTGGATTCCATGGACCATAAATATATTCGCCACTTTCATCTTGCGAGCGGTAATTCTGAATAAACATTTCTTCGTTCTTCACTCTTCGTGGCCAGCTTGGGTCATCGCCATATTGCTCACGGCCTAAATATGAAGAAAGTTGAGTAAATGTTTTCGGTGCGTTTTCATTCATTGGTGGATTTGAATTCGAGCGTATTAATATTTGAGTGTATGTAGTGTATCCCAAAATTATCAAACAAATCGAACCAAACACTAAAGATGGAATTTCGCTTTTCTTTTGTCTGAAATAATAGAATAATGCAAAGCAAGAAGCTATTCCAGCCACAGCCAGATACTTCAAGGCATCACTATTTTCGAAAGCATATTCTCTAGCTTCATTTCGTGTAGGAGAGTGCCCTGCCAATAGTGCTGGAATCCATTTAACAATAAATGGATATACAACAAAGAAGATGGCAAGTGAAATTAGCGATGTAATGATAAAGTTCTTAAAATTAATAGGGTATTTTTTCAAAGCCACTAAGAAAACGATTGAGAAAATTGGAAGTATAGCTAAAAGCTGTACACCAATTGATAGCCCAATAACGTAGGCAATAAGCATTATATATCTTTCGTGTCCTGGTTTGTCCGATTCCAATAGCCATTTCATCATTAGGTAAACAACCAATGCCACAAACAAAGTAGCCATGGCATAAACTTCTGATTCCACACCATTAAACCATACTGTATCGCTAAAGGTATAAGCCAAACTTCCTACAAAACCAGAACCAGCCACAGAAATAGCAGTCGCCATATCTTTGATTTCCTCGCTGCGGAAGAAATTGATAGCCATAACTATCACATGGTAAAGGAAGAAAGATGTAAAAGCTGTTGCCACTACCGACACCATATTAATAGCCCAACCTGGGTCGCCCCAAAAAAGAACCAAATGGAAAAGCTTACCTATCATTAGAAAGAGTGGTGCCCCTGGAGGGTGTGGCACTTGTTGCCAAACGGCAGATGCAGAGAACTCAGCACAGTCCCAAAATGGAACACTTTCCTGAGCTGTAATCGTATAAACCACTAATGTGATTAATAGAACTAAGAAACCAAAACCTTGGTTAAATTTTTTGAAATCCATTAAAAAATCCGAATTATTTTTGTTATTTCTAAGTGTATTTAAAAGTTAACGTGTATAGATTTTCAAATTAAGAAATACTTTTGTGAATATGAAATAAAACCGTCATTTTTAGCATATAAATCTACATTTTGTGCCATATTTGTTCAAAATTAGTTTAATTTTAGAAAATACTTTTAATCAAAAACTTACGTCAATTCACCTTATTAAGTTACATTTTAGTTCATTCTTTTAGCTTACAAGTGCAATTCTCACTATATTTTTCATCGTTGCCCGAAAACCTATGGCGTAGAAACCTGATGGTGCTTGCTATATCGCAATTCATAGCAATGGTGGGAATGACTGCTTGTATCCCTTTTCTTCCGCTCTATGTTAGAGAATTGGGAGTAACCGATCCAGAACAAGCAAAAGTTTGGTCAGGCTACGTAATGGCTGCCACCACACTGACTGGTGCTCTCTTCGCACCACTTTGGGGGTTCATCGGCGATAAGTATGGCAGAAAAATGATGAACGTTCGAGCTGCATTTGGGTTGACTGTTACTATAGTAATGATGGGCTATGTTGCCAATGTCGAACAGCTTGTTATAGTTCGGCTTCTGCTCGGAGCATTATCTGGAGTTATAGCTTCCGCCTTAGCTTTTGCTACTTCCAATACACCAAAAGAAGAATCTGGGTTCGCAATTGGAGTGCTGCAAAGTTCACTTTCCGCTGGAACTATTATCGGGCCCTTCATTGGCGGTTCAATTGCAGACAGCCAAGGTATTCGACCAGTTTTTAATTTAATTGGCGTACTTTGCTTTATTTCTACGATTCTATTGATAGTATTCCTAAAAGAAGATAAATTTGAGAAAAAAACTGAACAAATTAGCATTCTAAGCAACATAAAATTTGTTTGGAGTAATAAAAATCTACTATATTTAGTGCTATTTGTTACTTTGGCTCAAGCTGGGATTCAATTATCCTTACCAGTATTCGCATTTTTTGTAGAAAAATTGCACGCACCACACAATTTATTAGCAACTATCACTGGATTGCTATTTGGAGTGGTAGCTTTTTTCTCAATTATTTTTGCTCCCAAATGGGGCAAAAGAAACGACAAAAAAGATTGGCGAAAAACTGTATTTGTTGCAACTTCCGTAGTGGGTTTGGCAACAATGGCTCAAGCATTTGTACCAAATTTCTATTATTTATTTCCACTACGCATCTTTATTGGTATTTTCGTGGCAGCAATAATTCCATCGCTCTATTCAGCAATCAATAGAGAAACACCAGCAGAAAGCAAAGGTGGCATTATGGGATTGGCATCTAGCTCTAATATGTTTGGGACATTCGCTGCATACCTAAGTTCTGGATATATTGCATCAGCATTCGGACTAAACGCCACAATCGCAATCTCTGGAGTTGTACTTTTAATAGTCGGTCTATTAGCAAAAAGATTTAAAAGTTAATACCAAAATAAAATTAATCTCAAACATTAGAAAGGTTCATTCAAATTAAAAACTAGTTCCGTAGGAACTGCCTGTTTGTTGTTGGGTATGGTTTGATTCTATTAGGTAGCACCGATAGTTCTTATGCCAAATTCTCAATATTGTTGTGGTCGCCTAAGTTCGATT
>CAZYXG010000032.1:0-4701 GCA_964650885.1 uncultured Hyphomicrobiales bacterium
ACCCAAAAAAAAGGACTAACTTGCGTTAGCCCTATGAAATTATAATTACTTGCCCCATTTGCGGAAGGCAATTGGGAGTGCCTCGCTTATGGTGGCAACTGGAATTATTTCTAAGTCATTTTTAATCACGTCGCTAATTTCTTCCAAATCTCTTTCGTTTTCTTTTGGTATTAGAACTGTTTTAATACCTGCTTTTTTAGCTGCAAGTAATTTTTCGTTAAGCCCACCAATTGGCAGTACTTTGCCACGTAGAGTAACCTCTCCTGTCATAGCTAAATCGCCACGCAATGGTAATGACTTAGCAGCCGATAGCAATGCAAGTGTCATAGTTATACCAGCCGATGGTCCATCTTTAGGAATAGCTCCCTCTGGCACGTGGATATGAATTTCTTTCTTTTTATTGAAATTCTCATTCACCCCAAATTCTTTCAAATTAGCTCGGATATAAGAAAGGGCAGCCATAGCACTTTCTTTCATCACGTCGCCAAGCTTACCAGTTAGTGTAAGTTTTTCTGCACCATTTAAAAAAGATACTTCTATTGGCAAAATATCTCCACCAACACTAGTCCAAGCCAGTCCTGTAGCCACACCTATTTTGTCTGCTAAATCTTCTTTTTTGATTCGGAATTTTGGTGCTTTTAAGTATTGTTCAACTTTTGCATTGTCTATTTTATACTTTTTGCTTTTCATTGCTTTTTTAAATATCGGATTCTGATTCAATGCCATCACGTTGTCTTCGCCATCGGCAATTTCATCTTTTGTGTCGAATTCCGAAACTATCTCTTTTGCCAATTTGCGATATACAGAGGCGATAGTTCGTTCCAAGCTTCGCACACCAGCTTCTCGAGTATATTCAGTTATGATTTTAAGCAATGCTTTGTCATCGAAAGAAACATTAATACCATCGAAGCCATACTCTTTTTTGATTTTCGGTTCTATATGGCGTTTTGCAATTTCTAATTTATCTGGATCGAGATAGCTTGATAGTTCTATTACTTCCATTCTATCCAAAAGCGGAGCAGGAATATCATACTTCACATTGGCAGTAGTAATAAATAGCACATTCGATAAATCGTAGTCAACTTCCAAATAATGATCGTTGAAGTTGATGTTCTGCTCAGGGTCAAGCACCTCAAGCAAAGCTGCCGAAGGGTCCCCACGGAAATCCATAGACATTTTATCAATTTCATCTAATAAAATAACAGGGTTAACTGTTTCAGCTTTTTTCATTGCTTGGATTATTTTGCCTGGCATCGCGCCAATATAAGTTCTACGATGTCCACGTATTTCTGCTTCGTCTCGCACTCCACCAAGAGATATTCGAATAAATTTTCTACCCAATGCTTTGGCAATAGAGCGTCCGAGAGAGGTTTTACCTACACCTGGAGGGCCTACAAAGCAAAGAATTTGGCGTTTCAGTTCGCCTGCCAAATTTAATATGGAAATAAATTCTAATATTCGTTCTTTGGGTTTTTCAAGAGCATAGTGGTCTTCATTTAAAGTATTGCTTGCATGGGCAATACTCAAGTTGTCTTTAGTGAATTTATTCCAAGGCACTTGAGTCAACATTTCAATGTAAGTTCTATTCAGCGAAAACTCTGGCGAAATAGTTGGAGTTTTTTTCAATTTCTCAAATTCTTCGTTAGCTTTTGCTTTTGCGTTTTCAGGCATATCAGCTTTTTCAATTGCCTCTCGCAATACTTGCAATTCTGGCAATGATTCATCATCGTCGCCAAGTTCTTTTTGCAATGCCCTTATTTGCTCTTGAATGTAGTATTTCTTTTGCGTTTTTTGGATTGAATCAGAAACTTTATGGTCAATTTCATTTTCCAATTTCAGCATTTCAATTTCAGATTTAAGCAATGAAGATAGCTGAAAATACTGATCTTGCAGCGAAGTTACATCAAGTATTGCTTGTTTTTTGTCTACGGCAGCTTGCACATTAGCAGCGGCATAATAAAGTTTGCGAACTGGGTCGTCTATATTGCTATAAGCCCCCACTATATCTGGCGGCAAGTTATCCTTACTGCGAATATAGTTTGTGAATAACTCACCAGTATGGCGAATCAATGCTTTTAGCTCTTTCGATTTTTCATCATATTCTGGAATAACAATTTCAATTTCAGCTTCTAAGCAATCTTTTCTACGAGATTTCTTTTTGATTTTTCCTTGTACTACTCCTTCCACCAATACTTTGAGCAAATTGTTTGGAAGTCTAAGCACTTGGATAATTTTAGCCACAGTGCCATAAGTGTATATGTCGTCGAATGTTGGTTCTTCATTGACAGCAGACTTTTGTGCAGTCAGGAAAATATATTTATCTCTATCCACAGCATCGGCAACGGATTTCAAAGTGGAAGTTCTACCAATCAAAATTGGGAAAATCATATTCGGGAAAATGATAATATCCCTAAGTGGCAAAATTGTCAGACTTTTTGGCATACTTGCGTTCTTTTTGTCTGCCATTTCGATACTATCTAAAATTTCTTCTTTCTTAGCCATTAAATTAAAATCCGTTCTATCTTTTTGTATATCAATTGCTTAATGCAAATTATTTTAATTAGGCATTATAACCCATTATATCAAATACAATAGCTGTGCCAAAATTTATTCTTATTTTTGTATAAGCTAAAAAAGGAAATTAAGATAAAATGCCTAATTCTAACCACCTAGAAAAAGATACTTATAGAATATTGGAGCAAATTGCTTCAAAAAAGTTCAAATCGGAACTTAAGTTACTACAATCTATTATTCAAGAGATTGTGAGCAATCCAGAATTTGAAGCCAATGGTGGCAGAATTTGGGAATTAGACCCTGCAAATAATAGCTATGTTCTGAAATACCAATTCGGAAACACAAAGAAAATTCCCGAAGGATATTCCCAATCTATTGATAATGAAACAGTAAGTTCCGAGCTATCGAAGTTGATTAAGGAAAAGACAATTCACGATGTTGAGTCCGATCCTAATTTGCGAGATAAGGGAATTCGTTATTTTTATCTAACTGGCGTTGGCGAAATTTTGAAACTACGCAACGGTAAATATTTCCAATATGGAATTGGTTTCAATTCCGAGGGCTATTCTGAGCATTTCTATGATTCACTTACAGCCATTAGTAGTATTTCTACTATTGCGTTGCGAAATTTCAGCGAGAAGCTTGAAATAAGTAAAATTCAAGCTGATATTAAAAAAGCTTACGAAATTCAAAGAAATATATTACCACATCATTATTTGGAATATCACGATTATAAAATATTCGGTTTGTCTATTCCAGATAGGGGAGTATCGGGCGATTATTTCGATTACATAAAAAATACTTTCGACGACGAAGAACAACTATCAATTGTAATAAGCGATGCTGCCAGCAAGGGTTTGCCAGCTGCAATTGAATCGCTTTTTGTTTCTGGTGCTATTCGAATGGGAATGGCTTTTTCAAGCCGTATTCCGCACATGCTTTCTATATTAAATAATTTATTACACAAGACATTCAAGTCTGATAGATTTGTTTCGCTTTTCCATTGCGAACTTACTAACTCATCGAACCGACTTATACTATATGCAAATGCTGGACACCCAGCTCCAATTCATTATCGCCCATCGCAAGACAAATTTCAGTTCTTAGATGCTACTGGTGGACTTTTAGGTATTGCCGAAAATCAGAAATTTGCTATGGAAAATGTGCGAATGCTTCAAGGTGATATTCTTGTAATGTTCACAGACGGAATTAATGAAGCACAAGATGAGCAAGGTGAGCTTTTCGGCGAAGAACGCATTAAAAAAATAATACAAGAGCATTGCCACGAATCGCCAAAGTTAATTGCCTACGCACTAATAGAAGCAGTGCAAATATTCTCAGCCAAAGCTATCTATTCAGACGACAAAACAATGGTAGTGATTAAAAGAGATGCAAAAGGAGAGTGATTGGGTGTTTAACCTTAGCAAATTTAGATTTCAATAATCTTCTTGAAATACCAGAGATTTCATTTGACACTTTAATCTAAAAAAATATATTTCTTAGATTAAAGTGTCAAGGACAGAACATTCTAAATTATTTCCAAATAGTTTTAAAATTCAAAGTGAAACCTCTAATCCTACAAAGAAAAAAAGAATGAATTTATTATTAAAAAGTGTATTATCGCTTAAATTATAAAGAGTAGAAACACCATATTTTGTCATAAATCCAGTTATTAGTGGTATTTTACTTCTTGGAAACTTATACTGATGTCTATAAGCCAATTCTAAATTTAGAAAATTACTTGATATTTTATAATCTGGCTTATCAGGAAGATATTTATGTCCAATTTGGTAAAAGTATGTATATCCAGCACTAATTTCTAAGCAATTTATTTCGCCTATTAGTAAATTAATATTAATAGGAAGTGCAAAACCTTGACCAGTAGGGTTGTCTTTTTGACTTAAAGTTGAGTAACCAATTGATCCATATAAATTTGTTGAATTGTTAAATTTATACAAATGTTTTGAATAGCTAACAGTTAACATATATATATATTATCAAATGAATATTTAATTTCTTCAATTAAAAAATTATCTGTTGAAGCAGAGATAGAATCTAATTGCCATTCAATAGAAATAATAGCACCATCTTTGAAAATTACTGTGTCCGCTTGTTCTGAAAAACACAATTCAGAGAAGGCAAGGAAGCAGAATATAAGTATTAATAGTTTCATTATCTTCATTTTTT
>CAZYXG010000032.1:4801-19672 GCA_964650885.1 uncultured Hyphomicrobiales bacterium
TTTCTTTTTATTTGAGCATTGCAAAAACAAAGCTTTCTGCAAGGACTTCTTCCGGATTAATAGCATAGCTAGTGTTCTTAGCTATTTGTTCAATAAAGTTGTCAATTTCTTCAAACGAATAAATAACTGGCGAAATGTAGATTGCTAAAGGTAATAAAACATAATATTAGAAATTGAAAAATATATTTCATTTAACTTCCACTCGTTTCTAATAAAAGCAATTCAAGAAATTATCAATTAATATAAAAATATAACTTAAAATGAGTTTAGAATTATAAGTGTTAAGTTATTGAATTGAATATAACTCCAAACTCAAAACTTATAACTCATACCCAACTTAGCCCATAAATTCCGTATCTTTGCAGATGAATAATTATGAAATACCGAAAAATATATTAGAAAATCTTGGGATTGGCGAACTGAACCAAATGCAGATTGATGCTTTCCATACGATTCAAGAGTCTGCCGATACACAGCTTATAGCTCCTACAGGCTCTGGCAAAACCTTGGCTTTTCTACTCCCAATTTTTAATCTTATGAAGCAGGATGTTGCTGGTGTGCAGTGTTTGGTTATCACTCCATCTCGTGAGCTGGCCATACAAATTGAGCATGTTTGGCGAAAGATGTCCACTGGTTTTAAAGTAAATACTTGCTATGGCGGACATTCCACTAAGGTTGAAATTCAGAATTTCGCCCAATCTCCTGCTATATTAATTGGTACGCCTGGTAGAATTGCCGATCATATCCACCGCCGCAGTATTGATTTGCGAAATGTGCAGTATTTGGTTCTTGATGAGTTCGATAAGTCACTATCTATGGGCTTTGAGGAGGATATGACTTATATTCTCGATACTATGCGGAATCTTGATAAAAGAGTGCTTGTATCGGCGACTAACTTAACAAGTTTGCCAGCTTTTGTGGCATTCAAGAAGCATAAAACGCTTGACTTCTCTAATAAAGAAGTCAACACCAATGATGCTTTTCAGCTTAAATCGGTGGAAGCTGAGCTGCACAATAGGAAAAATACTTTATTGCAACTAATTTCTGCTTTGGAAACCGAATCTACTCTTATATTCTGCAATTTGCGGGAAACCGCTGAGCAGATTTCGCAGTTTCTGAAAGATAAAGGATTGGAGGTTGATTATTTCCATGGAAAACTCGACCAATTGGAGCGTGAGAAAACACTTATTAAATTCCGTAATGGTAGCTCTACATACCTTGTGGCCACTGACTTAGCAGCCCGTGGACTTGACATTCCTTTGGTGAAAAATGTAATTCATTATGAATTGCCACACCACCACGAGGAGTTTATTAATAGAAATGGCAGAACCGCAAGAATGAACGCTAGTGGCACAGCATTCATACTATTAAATTCGGACGAAAACTCACCTCACTACCTGACCGATACGCCAGAGGAATTTAAACTACCTAAGAAAACCACAATGCCCAATCCCTCGCTATGGACTACGGTTTACGTGAGTGGTGGCAAAAAAGACAAACTCAGCAAAATGGACATAGTCGGCTTCTTTGCAAAAGTGGGGCAGCTCACCAAAGAAGACATAGGGCTAATTGAAGTAATGGACTTTATGACTTTCGTGGCTGTCAAAAAAGATAAAGCCGAAAACCTATTGCATTTGGTAAAAGAACAAAAAATGAAAGGCAAAAAGTACAAAATCAATTTAGCTTGGTAGGTTGATTATATTTTTTTATTTGTAGAGACAGGTCTAAGAGCTGTCTCTACTATGACACTCTCCACCCCCTTTCCAAACCCTTTTGGTTTAGTTTCATAAATTTTGCTTAATTTTGTGGAATTTGTTTCTATTAATTCTGAAAATAAAATGTCTAACTATAAAAGTTATGTAACAATTGAACAGCTCGACAAGCACGTGGGCGAGACTGTTACTCTAAATGGCTGGGTTTATAACTCTCGTGGCAAAGGCAAGTTGCTTTTTGTCATTCTTCGTGATGGTTCTGGCTTGGCTCAATGTGTCGTTTTCAAGGAGAATGTTTCGGAAGAAGCTTTTGAATTGGCTAAATCTCTCACTCAAGAGTCTTCTATTCGCGTTACTGGTGTGGTAGTGGCTTCGGACAAAGCTCCTGGTGGCTTCGAGATTGATGTGAAAGATGTATATTGTTATCAATTGGCTAAGGACTATCCTATATCTCCTAAAGAGCATGGCGATGCTTTCCTTATGGAGAACCGCCATCTTTGGTTGCGTTCTTCTCGTCAACACGCTATTATGCGAGTTCGCTCCACTGTTGTGAAATGTATTCGTGATTTCTTCGATGGTAATGGTTTCCGTTTGATGGATTCGCCTATATTGACTCCAAATGCTTGCGAAGGCACATCTACTCTATTTGAAACTAAGTATTTCGATTTGGGTAAAGCCTATTTATCGCAATCGGGTCAGCTCTATGCGGAAGCATCGGCTATGGCACTTGGCAAAGTTTATACTTTCGGGCCAACTTTCCGTGCGGAACAATCTAAAACTCGTAAACACTTAACAGAGTTTTGGATGGTTGAGCCAGAAGCTGCTTTCTTCGATATCAATGATGATATGGATTTGGCAGAAGATTTGGTGGAATACATCGTGCAAACTACATTGAAAGTCTGTAAAAAAGAGCTTGAAATATTGGAAAGAGATACTACGATGCTTGAGAAAGTTCGCCGTCCTTTCCATAGAATGAGTTATACAGAAGCTGTAGAATGGTTGAACGCTAACAAAATTCCATTGATGAAAAAAATTGATGGCAAAGATGTAGAGATTCATCCTTTCCCTTGGGGCGAAGATTTCGGCACAGTGCAAGAAGAAGCACTAATGGAGCAATTCGAGAAACCGTGTATAATCCACCGCTACCCAACAGAAGTGAAAGCATTCTATATGAAGCGTGACGAAACTAACCCGAAAGTGGTGCTTGCTATGGATATGCTTGGACCTGAAAGAGCAGGCGAGCTAATTGGTGGCAGCCAAAGAGAGGACAATCACGATTTGCTTTTGGAACGCATCCAACACGAAAACTTGCCATTGGAAGAATTTCAGTGGTATTTAGATTTGCGTAAGTATGGTTCTGTGCCACATAGCGGATTCGGCTTAGGTTTGGAGCGCACTGTGAAATGGATAACTGGTGCAAAACATATTCGTGAGGTAATCCCAGTACCAAGAACGATTACAAGATTGTATCCTTAAATTATTTGGGTATAAAGAAAGAATTAAAAGAAAGCTCTGCACTTTGTGTGGAGCTTTTTTTTTGCTTTTTGGGAATCAATTCTTATTAGTAATGATTATTCTAATTGTTAATTATATAAGGCGATTCATATTCATAAAGTATCTTTTTTTCTAAAATTACTTAATGTTTGGTTTATTCAAATAATTTTGATTAATATGGGTAATAAGTTTTACTTTAACTTCATTAATCAAAAGTACAATAACAAGTAAAGAAACTGATATTAACTTAGCTTCCTCAGTTTACTTTGTTAAAGTGATTAATTCAATTACAAATTCAATTTTCAAAAATTTTAAAATTGTAAAGAGGTAATAAGATGAAAAATAAAGGAAATAAAATGAAGGTAAGACTAAAATTATTGATATTAGATAGCAAACTCATATTTAAGAGAATTTCATAATTGCGAAAATGTGTGTCATCCTCAATATCCATAGATAGTTACACTTTTCTTTGCTTTTTGGGTCATTGCTTCAAGCATTGCTTTGGCATTGGCTCTGAAGAAATTCATTCCAGATATATTAATGTCTTCGCAAATTGTTTTGGGTATTTCATTTGCGAAATATTTGGGTAAATTGAAATTCATTTTCTTCATATCGTGGGCATAAGTCGGTACTATCACGCTATTACCATTATAATCTATACATTCGGTTTGGTAGAGTTTAGTTAGGTATGGATTTATAGGAAAAATCTCTCTTTCAATATCATCAACCACATGTACAGCAGAAAGATAAGTTGTTCTAACT
Source organism: uncultured Hyphomicrobiales bacterium (assembly GCA_964650885.1). Classification (GTDB taxonomy): domain Bacteria; phylum Bacteroidota; class Ignavibacteria; order Kapaibacteriales; family UBA2268; genus JAPLFM01. Next base: position 8,770 of record CAZYXG010000032.1, read on the forward strand.
CCAAGCCCAATAATTTTACCATCGAGATTTCCCAATTTAGCAAAAGGACTATTCGAATCGTATGGATATGGCGATAAATTATGCCCTGTTGTAATTTCCTGAGCTAATTTGCCAATAGCCACAACTGATTTGGTAGGATGTAAAGAGCGAATTGCAGATTTATGCCTGCGTGCAAGTTCGCTCAAAAGTCCAGTATAGGAAGCAGTTTTGCGGATATTGAAAGTATGCCCTTCCTCTAAAAATTTAAAAGAAGTCAATTTCGGGAATGTAGGGAAAACCAAAGTTCCTTCTTCGCCAACAATATCAAGCAGAATATCGAGCGAATCAAAAGAAGAAAAATTAAGATTCAATCTATCCAGCGAGCTATGTATCATCACCAAATCGCCTTTCTTCACTTGCAATCTCTGTGTGATTATATTTGCAAAATCAATCTCGCTTAGCAAGGGGAGTTTTGCAATATTGCGTCTATCCAAGTCTGTTTTCAGCTTAATCAACTTTTTGCGAAAACTCTCTGGCAGCAAATCTTTTATTATGTTCTTTAGCATAGTTCGAAATTAAGGAATTATTGTGGAATTTGGAAATTGGAGTTGGGGTTTATAAGGAGAGCAATAAAGAGAAAATTGAAATTAAATTTGTGTAAACTTATTCATTTAGGTAACTTACCATAATATTTCTGACAAATTATAGAATAACATTTCAAAATATGAGTGATAGAGTAATTAAATGTGCATCAGTTAACTACAAGGTAGAACCATTTTTTATAATTCAGACCAATGGAATTGACCAAAGGTATGTTGCATCGTTCCAAAATATAGAAAAACTAAAAAAGTTTATGCTTGATTTTAATGAAAAATCTAGCAATGAAAACCAAATTAGATTTCACCACCTTTTAGATGCAGAAAAGCCAGACATTTATACTGGGTTAATATCGAAAGAGAATTTCGTGGAGATGTTGGATAAGTATAATGATATGATTATGTATTATGGTTTTCACGACTTAATGCTGAGAAATTCGGAAACAGGGGACTACTTTGCGTTTGATGAACACGGCTTAATTTACATTTATTCAGTTGAGGATTATAAGCAAATTCTTGAAGAATATGGCCTGGAATTCAAAGAGAATCAAGAGCTCAATTTTGAATCAGACCATGAACATTTGAGCAAAGTAACTGACAAACAAGATTTGTTAAGTTTAATTAAAGAATACAAATTGCAAAAAATTAATTAATTGATTTATGGAAAGAATAGAATTTGAAATAGAGACTTTTAGTTTGTTTAAATTATCTTAAACTCCAGCTTCAGCACTCCAACTCCAATACCAGTTTCAATCCTGACTTAAATCATAGAAGTATTGCTTGTTTTTCCTTATATTTGCAATGTTACGGACTACATTCCGTTACTATTTTTTTGAATATTTACATGAGCTAAGAAATGGAACAAGGTATATGCTATGGTGGTATCCCCAGCAGAGTCCCCAATAACACAATGGGAATCCGTGGATACGACTATGTGGAATTTTATGTTGGCTCTGCCAAGATGGTTGCATATTGGCATGCCAAAGCTATGGGTATGGATATTGTTGCGTATGCAGGGCCAGAAACAGGTTCTCGCGATCGTACTTCTTACTTATTGGCTACTCCTACAAATTTGAAAATAATGATTACTTCGGCTTTACAACCGGATACTTATGATATTACTTCATTCCAAACTAAGCACGGAGACGGAGTAAAACGTTGGACTGTGGAAGTTGTAGATGTGCGTGAGACATTCAAAAAAGCAGTTATGAATGGTGCTGTGCCAGTTCGCAGGCCATTTAAAATTGAAGATAAAGATGGTTACGTAGAGCGTGCATCTATTAGAATTTATGACGACACTGAAATTCAGTTTATCAATTACGACCACTATAAAGGGCTTTTTATGCCTGGTTTTGAAGAGCCAGTGCAAAAAATTAAGTTCGAAAGAAACGAAACTGGATTGAAATACATTGATCATATTGTGGGCAATGTACATATAAATGAAATGGATTATTGGGCAGAATATATAAATCGGTCATTGGATTTTGAAACATTTATTCATTATGGCCCTGGCGATATTTCTACCAAATATTCGGCATTGCTTTCTAAAGTTGTTCGCTCAAAAGATCAAATTATAAAAAATCCAATAAATGAACCATTTGAAGCAGCTCGCAAATCACAAATTGATGAATATACTGAGCAATATTTAGGTTCTGGCATTCAACATATTGCAATAGCAACGACTGATATTATTACATCAGTTAAACATTTGAGAGCAAATGGAGTTGAATTCCTAGACGCTCCACCAGATAGCTACTATGAAGCAATTGGAAATAGAGATTTCGGTTTGGAAGAAGATATAAATCAACTTAAAGAACACGGTATTTTATGCGATGTGGAAGGAAAGGGATATCTGCTGCAATTATTTACAAAACCAATTGGCGACAGACCTACTTTCTTCTATGAGATTATACAAAGAAGAAAAGGTGCTTCTGGTTTCGGACAAGGTAATTTCCAAGCTCTATTTGAAGCAATTGAAAGAGATCAAGAAAAACGTGGCAATCTGACTGCGGACGAAAAATATTAAGATTATTTTCGTATATTTAAAAACTCTATATAATTCATATAGAGTTTTTTTTTGATATAATTCTGATTTATATGAAAAACAAACTACTATTATCTGGGGTCTTAACATTTTTACTGTCAATAGTGGTAGTGATATATTGGGCTTTGCTAAAGACTAATTTTAATTTTACTTATCCACTTGACGACAGTTATATTCATTTGGCAATTGCAAAGAACTTGGCTCAGTATGGTGTATGGGGTGTTACTAAGTTTGAATTTACATCTGCATCTTCATCGCCACTTTATACAATTATTATAGCAACTTTAATTAAGTTGTTTGGCAATAATCTTTATATTCCTTTGCTTTTAAATATAGGAATTGGCTTTGCAATTGTTGCAATTGCAAGTAAATTTATTAAGGAGCATTTCTCAAATATACCCAAGATATATTACTATTTAGTACTGAATTTATTTATTCTTTTTCTCCCATTGCATACAATTGTTTTCCTAGCAATGGAGCACACTCTGCATTGTTTATTTGTTTTGTTGTTATTTATTGAATTCTATAAGTATTTGAATGGCAAATTAACCAATCAATATTTACTTCCCTTATACTCTTTTTTATCTCTTTCAACCAGATATGAAACTCTATTTATTTTGTTCCCAATTGCTATGGTGTTGCTATATAAAAAAGATTATAAATTATTGATTCTAACAAGTATAGCAGGAGCTGTGTCAATTTTTGGTTTCGGAGCGTATTTCATTTCTCAAGGAGGTAGACTTCTTCCATATTCAGTGCTTGTGAAAGGTGATTCACCACAAATGAATCTACAAAGTATTATTGAATACCTAAAAATTGTGTGGATGAAATTCATTATCAATAAAGGGGCAAGTACAGTTTTGCTTTCCTCTATCGCACTTATGGCTTTCTCATTTTATAAAAAACTACACAAAACAAACTTTGAAATATTTGCAATTATTACTATCACAACAGTCATCACATTAATTCATACATTTATAGGAGGACCAGGTCATTTTTTCAGATATGAGTCATATATTATTACTTTGTTTTTCTTTTCCGTGTTAGTTATTTATAATAGAATTGGAAAAACTATTTTAATAAAATGTTTGATATTATTTACTTTATTAGGTGTATCTGCAAGGATTTATCAGTCGTTTATAAAGACTCCTCAAGCATCGCAAAATATTTATGAGCAACAAATACAGATGTCAAATTATGTTGCCAAACATAAAGAAATTGAGTCAATAGTTCTAAATGATATTGGAGCGATTGCCTATTTCAATAGCGATGTGAAAATATTAGACGTATGGGCATTGGCTACTCCTGAGCTTTCCGAATTTGTACTTTGGGAAAAGAAAGCTGGTCTGCCTGTGAAAATTACAACCCAAATGAAAAAAGAGTTAATTGGCAAATTAAGTAAAGAAAAAGGAATTGATTTCGTAATGATATATCCTAATTTATTTCAAACATTAGTTCAGGATAATTGGAAGTTGACAGATTCATTGGTTATGAAATCAAAAAGAGTAGTTTGTGCGGATACTTTGGTTTATTTCTTTAAAGTAAATAAATAAATAAATATTATTTACTTGCTCTATGTTTTGCCATCATCACTCGACCTTCTCGCAGCAGTCGTTGTTTTTCTTCTTCGGAAATTTCAGGACGGCTTGGCACTTGAGTTGCTAAATCGAAATCATCTTCTCGCAAATACATCTTTATTATATTCACAATATCATCTTCGTATTTAGCTTTCACCATTTTATTCAAATGTAATAACTTAAAAGCCAATTGTTTATTGCTATCTGTAACTTGACGGAATTTCTTCCTGAGTGCAATTAAAGTATTATTATAAACACTTTCTTTCGCACTTGGCTCCATGTAAAAATCGCTACTCTTAGGATGAATAGCGATTAATGCCGTGTCTATATATTTTTTCTTAATTGCCAATTAATTTTCTAAATAAGTATAGCCATACAAACCTGAGCGATAAGTCGAAAGATATTCCTTGCCTTCTGCGGCTGTGATAGTGCCATTTTTCACACAGCTTGTAACCCATGCTTCCATTTTGCGAACAAGTTTTTTTGCATTAAACTGAACATAATCAAGTACATCGGCAACTGTTTCTCCATCTATTATTTGTTCGATTTCATATTTGTCTCCATTCACTACAACATGTACTGCATTTGTGTCACCAAATAAATTATGTAAATCGCCTAATATTTCTTGATAAGCACCAACTAAAAATGCACCTAAGTAATATTTATCTCCAGTTTTGAAATCGTGGACTGGCATGTGGTGCGAAACGTCCAAACCACCAATAAATAAATCAATTTTACCATCGCTATCGCAAGTTATATCTTGCAAAGTAGCACGGACTTTTGGTTCTTTATTTAATTTATGGATTGGAATAATTGGGAATATTTGATCAATAGCCCATGAATCTGGCAATGATTGGAATAATGAGAAATTACAGAAATATTTATCGGAAAGCATCTTTGCTAAAGCTCTTGCTTCATCGGGCTGATGTTTTTGATCTAAGAAAATTAATTGAACTTTTCGAGCAACTGTCCAAAATAGTTTTTCAATCAATGCACGAGTAGATAAATCTAAGTGACCTAAGCTGAATAAATCAAGTGCTTCTTGTCTGATTTGCTGTGCATCGTGCCAATCTTCCACCATTCGAGCGTTGCTTAACCGAGTTGAAATATTGAACAATTCACGAGCCAATTCATTGGTTACATCTTCCATTTTGAAATCATCTTCCAAAATAGGAAGTGAAGTTTTTTCCAATACATCGAATATTAAAATAGAGTGGTGTGCTGTGAGAGCTCTACCAGACTCAGTGATAATGTTTGGATGTTTCAAATTATATTTATTGCAAACATCTACTATGGAAGATATTGCATCATTTACGTATTCCTGAATCGAATAATTGATACTGCTTGCACCAGTTGAGCGAGAGCCGTCATAATCAACGCCTAAGCCACCGCCAATATCCACATATTCTAAATTGCAACCCAGTTTAGTCAGCTCCACATAGAAATGTGATACTTCTCTGAGTGCTGTTTTAATTTTTCTAATCATAGTGATTTGGCTGCCCAAATGGAAATGAATCAACTTCAAACAGTCTGTCATTCCTTCTTTTTCGGCAATATGCAATGCAGCCATCAATTCGCTTGCATTCAGACCAAACTTACTTTTATCGCCACCAGAATCTTCCCATTTGCCAGAACCAGAACTATTCAATTTTATTCTAATTCCAATATTAGGGCGTACTTTTAACTTTTTAGCCATCGAAATAATTAGCTTCAATTCATTGAGTTTTTCAACCACAATGAATATCTCTTTGCCCATCTTTTGGGCAAGAAGTGCTAACTCAATAAAATCTTCATCTTTATAGCCATTGCAAATTATTGGTGCTTCTTCGTTGTTGGCAATTGCCAATACTACATGCAGTTCTGGTTTGGAGCCAGCTTCCAAGCCAATATTGAATTTTCGACCTTGTGAAACCATTTCTTCCACAACTGGCTTCATTTGGTTCACTTTGATTGGATAGACTATATAGTTTTTGCCTTTATAACCATATTCTTCACTTGCTTTTTTGAAGCAGCTAGAAATTTGCTCAATTCTATTATGCAAAATGTCGGGGAAACGAAGTAACATTGGCGTAGATACATCTCTTAGCTGAAGTTCGTCCACAAGCTCCTTTAAATCAATCTTCACTCCGCCTGGCTTTGGGGATACATAAGCATTGCCTTTCTCATTAATGCCAAAGTAATCTATACCCCAACCATTGATGTTGTAAAGCTCTGCTGAATCCTCAATTGTCCATTTTTTCATTGTTTCTCCAAACCATTTCAATTTTTGCACTTTTTAGAAATTAAAATTAAGAAATTTTTAAGTTTTAATCCCAAAGAACTTCACATTTTAGGAGAAAGCAGGAAACTAAAAACAAAATGGATTGCTTAAAGTATATTGATTGATTCAAAGTAATCCTGAGCTTGCTGACCACCTAACTAAAAGTAAGTTGATATATAGCCAATGGAGGATTGATTCAATACAACAAGTAAATCATTACTTTATAATTTGTATTACTTTGTTTTCTATTAGTGTTTCTGTTTTGAATACTATATTGTACTGCCCAGTTGGGATTTGAGATAAATCTAATTTTGCAAAACCAGTTTGTGTTTTCTCTAACTTCTGCACTAAAAGAGTTTGACCCAATATATTGCAAATGATAATTTCAGCTTCGCCTTCGTCTGCGTTGGCATACTCAATTTCAATTGATTCTGTTGCAGGGTTTGGCGAAATTGAAAGCAACATAGTTTTGTTTCTTGTGCCTAATAGGTATCTTTGGCCACCTTCTTTGCAAACACCCAATAAAGTAAAATTACCATTTTGTATAGTTATATCAGCATCTGCTCCAATAGCTTTTACATTTCGCAAAGTTAAAGCTGTTTCTTCTGCATTGCCGAGAGTAGTGACAAATCGAATTATTGTTAATTCATTTTTCGCATTTGCTACAATTGGCAAGCTATCTAAAATTAATATTAATGAATCGCCTTCAACTTTTTTCTTTGTAAAGTTTTTAGGGAAAAGCATAGTTTTATTGAATACTAATTCAGCTGAGATATGAGTATTGCCTACACCAATTAATTTATCCATATTTGTTAAATATAGAATTACTTTTGCTTCTTTTCTAGTAAAAGCAGAACTGGAATCAGCCGATAAAGTGGTTTTAGCATCAATTCCATTGCCATATAGTTGTAATAAAGCAGGCGAGCCAATATCGTTGAATTCAAACAAAAGACTACCATTGACTTTACCTTCGAAACTTGGATTAAATCTTAAATCAAGTTTCAATGTATCTCCTGCCTTCAGAAGGTTGTTTGTTGAATTTGAAATTATTGAAAAATCGGAATAGTTAGGGCCAGCTTGAATTATATTTGTGATTACTACATCTGTAACACCAATATTTTTAATAGTAACTGCTTGCAATGAGTCTTTAGATTTACCTAAACTCAAATTTCCAAAATCAATAATATTATTAATTACTTCAATTCCAGAAATAATTCCTTCGCCAATTATATTTTGAATGAGAGTATCAGCACCAGTTATTATATTCACCTTCGCTGAGTGAGCACCCACTCTATTGGGTTTGAATCTGAACTCGCCAATGCTACTTTTGCCAGCTTCCACTTCGTATTTGGGGAAACCAGAAACTAATTCAAAAGCATTTGCATCAGCTCCACTAAAATAAATTGAGTCCACCCTAAATTTATACGAACCATTATTTATTGTAAAATCATTTATTACAGAATCTTTTATTTGATTTACTATACACTGCTTCATATCAATATCTCTGCTGGCTGGAGATGGAGCAACTATGGCAAAAAGTGTGTCTGAAATGTCTTCTTGCTGAACTTCTCTATCTGGGCTAAGTTTTACTACCCAAGCATCAGCTCCACCATAATTTTTTATTACATCAAAATTGTTAGAAGCTGTATAACCTGTAACAACAAACCCATTGTCAGTGCTTTGAATTACAGAAGTTCCAGCTTCAAACCCAGTACCACCTAAACATTTTTGCCATTCTAATTGTCCATTTATATCAACTTTTACTACCCACATGTCTGTGCTATCTTTATATCCAGTAACTTGTCCAGTATTTCTTGAGTTAGTATAACCACACAATATAAAACCTCCATCATTAGTAATTTCAAACGATGAAGCTCTATCATTTCCAATGCCACCAAAAGTATTTTCCCATTCGATTAATCCAATCTGATCAATTTTCACTAACCAAAACTTACCACCTGAAATTTTCTTGCTTTTTACATCTAAATTGCTTGAATAAGTTTCACCTAAAAAAGCATAACCGCCATCATCGGTTTTTCTTATTGATACTCCACCATCATAATCTGTCCCTCCGTATCTATTTGTCCAAATGATATTTCCTTTATCATCAGTCTTTATTACAAATATATCCATCCCACCTTTTAGTGTATTCAAATAACCATTGTCAGAGTTAGTATTACCAATCATAATATATCCGCCATCAAATGTTTGAACTATATCAATGCCTTGTTCTTCCAATAAACCTCCATAAGATTTTTCCCATTCAATATTTCCATCTTCACTAAGTTTTACCACCCAACAATCTTGGAGTCCATTATTAACTTTTATATCTTTATCTGCCGACGAAATGGTACCAATTACGATAAAACCATTATCTTTTGTTTTGATTATATTTTTCGGAAAGTCATCTAGGCTTCCTCCAAAACATTTCTGCCAAATAATATTTCCTAACTTATCTAATTTATAAATTAGAAAATCTTGATTTCCCCTGTTTCCTATTACCAAATTATCATTTGATAGAGTAACACCAGCTACAATATATCCATCATCATTTGTTTGTTGTAAGGAGTAACCAATATCCACATGATTGCCACCTAAAGGTTTTTGCCACTCTATTTCGCCAATAGAATTAAGTTTTACAAGCCAAAAATCTACCCAACCAATAAAACCAACTACGTCCGTATCAAATGAAACGGTTCTTCCAATAAATGCATATCCCCCATCGCTTGTGTTAATAACTTGATTAGCACCATCAGAACTTTTGCCGCCATAATTCTTTGCCCATTCTATTTTTGGAGGGAAATTGAAATTACCTTGTTTTACCCTAACTAAACATTTCTGACTTGTTGGTTTTGGTATGTTTTGCCATTTGTAGCTAAGTCCTATGGCACTATTAGTAATTGTCTTCCAAGTTTTCCCACTATCTATACTATAATCTAATTGTACAGTATCTTGTGGGCTTACTCCTGTCCAAGTGATTACGGTATCTGTGCCTACTACAAATTCTTCCTTACCATTTGGGGATAATAGTTTTAGAGTTGGACTATTATTCTTCTTGCTATTGAAACCACCAGAGGCACTAAAGTTTGAAGTACATGAATTTGTTTCAATATCAAATGCTGCATAAACTAAATTCGAATCTAGTGGTAGAAATCTAAGAGTTATATCTTTACTTGAATTTTTGGGAATTGAAAATGGCAATGGAGTATTTACAATTTGAAAATTGCTCGCACCAAATCTCAATTTAAAATTGTTTACTGTAATTTCATTGTTAAATGCCGTTAGAGTAATTGTAGTGTCATAAGAGATGTTTGGAATTCTACTACCAAATCTTATATTATTGGGATTAACTAATAATCTTGCTAAAGAATTAGTGGGAAATGAATAGGAGCTAAAATTCTGCTTTCCATTCCAATTTATTTCAACTTTTACAATATCATTATTACAATAATAATTGCTCTCCCATTCAATATCGCAACTACTTCCTTCTTGTGCAATGAATAATATTTTTTTATAAATTTCCTCAGCTTCTTCTTTTGATGTAACATTTTCAAAAAATAGACCACCTGTTTGATTTGCAATATTCTTAATCAATGTTGGTGCTAGCATTCCTATTACAACGCAATAAATTTGGCAATTTTGGCTTTTAGCTTCATTTATTATTAAATTCTCTGTTCCAATACCTTTTCCATCTGTAAGAAAAACAATTATTTTCTGGTGTTTGCCATTCTTTGTGATTAGCAAACCACCAGCTGCAGGATTAATTAATCCAGCGTCATAATCTGTTCCACCTTTGGGTAGTAATGGATTAATTGCATTAAGCAATAAATTTCTATCTGTGGTGAAATCTTGATTCAAATAATTATTGTTATCATAACTTGTAATCGCACATTCGCTCGTACCAAGCGGCAGAGTATTTACCCAAGCATTAGCAGCAGATTTTGCAATCTCCATATTAGAAGAAGAAAATCTTTGAAAACCCATCGAACCAGAAACATCAATAACCAAGACTGAAGAAAGAGCTTTAGGTGGTTTGGGAGTAGGGCAAGAAATGTTTGTGATTTTCCTTTCGATTCCATTTTCTCTGATTTTCAAATCGGAGATATTCGGATTAGCTTGTTTACCATCTTTATCGAAAACATAGAACTTAGCTTTCATTGTTGGGAAGTTTGTTGGGTCAATATCGAATATAGAGATTGACTGAGCAGAGCAAGTTGCTGCAGCCGATAGGAATATAAGGATGAAGATGAAGTTTCTCATAGAAATAACATTAAATTTAGAAAAGAATTAGTATCTATTAATTCAAATTAACAGTTTTAGATAATATATAAACAAATAAGCAGGTAAAAAGTTACAATTTGATATCAAAATTATTCTGATTTTAAAAATTGTGCAAGTGAAATTATTTGAAATTTTGACAAAATAATTAACTCAAGTACATTGAGTG
>CAZYXG010000032.1:19772-29398 GCA_964650885.1 uncultured Hyphomicrobiales bacterium
TTTTTGCTTGGTTTTGCAGACCCTCTCCGTCTGCTTCTCAGCAAGCTCCGCAAGTTGAGGTAAGAGGACAATTATTTTGGTTGAAAGCCGCCGCTGACATGACAAGAAATTGTAGCAAAACCACAAAGTTATAAGTAACTCCATATGTGGTGCTAAATTTAATTTTTGATGCAGGATTTAACAGATAAAATTAAAGATTTACAGCTACTTTTTATTTTATCACTACAAAATGATCTTTTGATTCAGTTTCATGTCTATCAATTGCTCTTTCATAAGTTTTAACAATAGTAACTTCTGAAATTGGGTAAGGATTTTCTTCTGTGTGAAGATGACATTCTATATCCCCAAATTCATTGTTTATCTCTCTCAATTTTGCAGTAAGTTCACTTATTTTCATTTTCTTGCTCCTAATAATTTATACATATTTTTCAAACTTGGGAAATTTAACACATACACTTTTATTCCCCACTTTCAATGTTGTAACTTAACATAATTTATTGGTATTCCAATTAATTATAATTATTCCTAAGTCCCTTACCTTACTCTTTGTGGATTTATATTTGTCCTTTTTTGCTCTATTTTCTGTATTTTTGTAGTCTTAGAAATGAAATAATGGCTTAATTGCAAAATGGAAGATAAACTAAGGTCAATCCTTACCCGCTTCAACGAAATTAACGAAATGCTTAACGACCCCAATATCACTGCGGATTTGCGGAGATATACGGAAGTGACTAGAGAGAAAAAACAACTGGCGGCTGTTAGTTCTACTGCCACTAAGTACTTGAAAGTAACAGAAGAAATTGCTAACAATCGAGATATGATTGAGGATAAATCTACTGACTCTGAAATGAGAGAAATGATTTATGCCGACATTGAAGATTTGGAAAAACAAAAAACTGAACTGGACGAAGAGCTTAAAATTTTGCTTATCCCTAAAGATCCTAACGATATGAAAAACTGTATCTTGGAGCTTAGAGCTGGTACTGGTGGCGATGAAGCTGGTATTTTCGCTGGTGATTTGTATAGAATGTACCAACGATTTGCCGATTTGAATGGCTATTCGATTGATGTGATTTCATTCAGCGATAGTGAGCGTGGCGGTTTCAAAGAGATTGTATTTTCTATAGCTGGCGATGATATTTTCGGAAAATTAAAATTTGAATCGGGTGTGCATAGGGTACAAAGAGTGCCTGACACAGAAGCAAGCGGTAGAGTTCATACTTCGGCAGCAACTGTGGCGGTACTTCCAGAAGCAGAAGAAATAGATATTGATATTAAAGATGAAGATATCCGTTTGGATATTTTCCGAGCTGGCGGTAAAGGTGGACAAAACGTAAATAAAGTGGAAACTGCGGTACGTTTGGTGCATATCCCAACTGGTATTGTAGTGCAATGCCAAGAGGAACGCTCACAGCTAAAGAATAAAAATAAAGCAATGAAAGTAATGCGTACTCGACTTTTTGAATTGGAAACAGCCAAACAAAATGCTGAAATTGCTGGTGAAAGGAAAGCAATGGTTCGCTCTGGCGATAGATCGGAGAAAATTAGAACTTATAATTTCCCTCAAAATAGAGTAACAGACCATAGATTGGAAGGCGATGCTAAGAACTATGTGCTGAAAGAAATAATGGAAGGCAAAATAGATCAAGTTATAGAAAACTTACAAATAGCCGAAAGAGCTGAGATACTCAGAGAAGGTAATATATTTAGCACAAGCAATGTTTAAATGTACCGCAGAAAGCAATTGGGATTTATGCAAAAAGAAAATAAAGACGAATTAGAACTGAACACAAAACGCAGATTGCGAATACTAATTGCTGCTGGTGGAACAGGTGGGCATTTATTCCCAGCTGTGGCTGTGGCGGAGCAACTCCAAAAATTAACCGATAATAATATTGATATTGAGTTTATAGGCACAACCGATAGGATGGAGTCTAAGTTAGTCCCAGAGTTGGGCTATCACTATCATCCAATTAGAATTTCTGGATATGCTGGTATTTCTATTCGTTCTCTTGTTTTGCCTTGGCGAATATTAAATTCATTGATTCGCTCCCGAGCAATATTGAAAGTCAGAGAAATAGATGGAGTGGTGGCAGCTGGTGCATATATTAGCTATCCTCCAGCACTTGCTGCGAGTCAATTGCGAGTTCCATACTTTCTAATGGAAAGCAATGTGAACCCAGGGAAAACTAATGCAAAACTTGCCCCAAATGCTGAAATGATATTCACTGCTTTTGAAGAAAGCACAAATTTCTATCCTCCAGCACTTGCTTCTAAATTGAAATATTATGGCAATCCAGTCAGAAATTTTATTTTGCATTTGCCTCCAAAAGTGGAAGCTCAAGAGAAATTAGAATTGGACAAAAGCAAACGCACATTGTTGATAATGGGCGGTAGCTTAGGAGCTCGCTCAATCAATAAGGCAGTGGAAATGAATTTGAATGCACTTTCCGATGTGGATTTGCAAATTATCTGGCAAACTGGTAATAACTATATAGTGCCACCACTACTGCCCAACAATATTAAACAAGTGAATTTTATATCTGATATGGCTTCTGCTTATGCTGTGGCGGATATGATACTTTGCCGCTCTGGAGCTACTACAGTTGCTGAAATATGTGTTGCAGGCAAAGCGTCTATTTTGGTGCCAATGCCTTCCGCTTCCAACAATGAGCAGTATCAGAATGCTAAAGTCTTGGCCGATAGGAACGCTGCTATTTTAGTTGAAGATTCAATGATTGCCGAAAGAATTATCCCAGCAATTGCCGAGATTGCCGAAAGTGATGTAAGACTGACAGAACTGGCAGAGAATGCTTTAGCACTTGCCAAACCAGATGCTGCTGAAAAAGTAGCACAAGAAATTTTAGATTATTTTTATAAAAGAAAACCGAGATATGGCTTCGATAGTAAATTTTGATGAGTCGCTGAAAAGCTTGAATTTAATTCGTAAAGGTAAAGTTCGCAGAGTTTATGATTTAGGCGAAACTTTGCTGATAGTAGCTACAGATGATATTTCTGCATTCGATGTGGTGATGACAGAAGTAGTGCCTAACAAAGGTAAATTGCTTTCTCAAATTTCGAGTTATTGGTTTGCCAATAGCTTGCATATTATTTCAAATCATTTGATTACAAATAATGTTGCAGATTATTCTCAAGAATTGCAGCAATTTGCTGAAGTGCTAGTGGGTCGCTCTATGATAGTGCAGAAGTGCGATCCATTGCCAATAGAATTTGTTGTTCGTGGTTATTTGGCTGGTTCTGGCTGGAAAGAATATCAAGCAAGCCAAACTGTTTGCGGTATTGCTTTGCCAAGTGGATTAGTGGAATATAGCAAACTGCCCGAACCAATTTTCACACCTGCCACTAAGAATAACGAAGGGCACGACGAAAATATAGATTACGCAACTTATGCAAAAATACTTGGCGAACCACTTGCTAAGCAAATGATGGAGAAATCTATCGAACTTTATAAGTTTGGAGCTGACCAAATGGTTGCTAAAAATATTATTTTGGCGGACACTAAGTTTGAGTTTGGTAGAGATAGCAAAGGCGATATTATTCTAATTGATGAAGCCTTAACTCCAGATAGTTCTCGCTTTTGGCTAAAAGAATTTTATGCTCCAGGCAAAGAACAAGTAAATTTCGATAAACAAATACTAAGAGATTGGCTGGAAACTACTGATTGGAACAAAATGCCACCACCGCCTACAATTCCAAATAGTATAATCGAAAAGACTTTGGAGAAATACAAAGAAGCTGCAATGCGAATTACAGGCGAAGTTAAAATTTAATATTTAAGCAAGAAATGGCTACAAGTTACAGCATAAAAATAGGGCAGAAGAAAACCGATGTTTTCGATTGGGGATTGATTCTGTCAGTTCTTGGATTGATTGCAGTTGGTTTGCTATCTATTTATTCTGCAACCCACGATTCTACTATGTCGGCTTATTTCACAAAGCAGATAAATTCTGCTTTAATTGGAATTGCCATTGCCTCTGTTTTAGTGTTTATTCCGCAAAATATAATTATTAACGGAGCTCCTTGGGTTTATGGTTTGAGCATTATTGCCTTGGTTTATGTACTCGTCAATGGTATTGAAATTTACGGGACTAAGGGTTGGATTAAAGTTGGTGGTTCCACTTTTCAGCCAGCTGAGTTAGCCAAGCTCGGAGTGCTGATGATGCTTGGGCGTTATTTCCTTCGCAATGGAGTGGAGATAACTAACTTACGTGATGTAATAATTGTAATGATGATTATACTATTGCCTGTAGGTTTGATTATGGCTCAGCCAGATGCTGGCTCGGCAACTGTACTGCTGGCAATGCTTTTGGGTATATTATTTTGGACTGGATTTAATTCAATGTTTCTTTTCACAGTGGTAACTTCGCCAATTGTTATAATTGCCTCACTAAAAGGGCCTATTTATTTCTATGTTGTTTTAGCAATATTGAGTGCAATGATTCTGAATTTCGATAATAAAATAACTAGTAAAATAGCAATTATAGCTTTGTTCGTTGGTTTGGGTTTTGCAAGTCCAATTATTTTTGATAATTTAATGCCTCACCAACAAGCACGCATCAATACATTTATTAACCCAGGAACCGACCCACGAGGCACTGGCTATAACGTTATGCAATCGCTTTTAGCAGTTGGCTCTGGCGGTGTTTTAGGAAAAGGATTTATGCAAGGCTCTCAAACACAATTGCGATATATACCTATGCAATGGACTGATTTTATATATTCAGTGCCAACGGAAGAGTTTGGCTTTGTGGGCGGAGTGATTGTGATTGGTTTGATGTTTACATTAATTTTAAGAGCATTGGATATAGCAAAAATATCGGACAATAAATTTTTTTCAATAGTTGCAGTTGGATCAGCTTCAATATTTTTATATCATACTCTAATTAATATTGGAATGGTGATTGGCTTAATGCCAGTGATGGGCATTCCACTGCCTTTTATGAGCTATGGCGGTACTTCTATTATTACTAATTTGATAATAGTTGGGCTATTGCTCAATACTTACCGCACAATTAAGCTCAAAAAACGAGCAATTTAACTTTTAGTAAATGGGCGTTGTTATGAAAATAGTAATTTCTGCTGGCGATATTAATGGAATTGGACTTGAAATTTTTTATAAAGCAATGCTGCATAAAAAATGGGAAGGTGTCGAATTTACTCTTGTTGTTAGTGCCAACACTTTGAAAAACTATTTCGACCTTATGGAATTTGAATATGATTTTGATTTAATCCAAATCATAATTGGTGACAATACTATTGATATTGACCCTGTTTTTGAAGCTCCACAAATTGATTTCGGAAAAGTAACAATTGAATCGGGCAGACATGCAGTTGCTTCATTAGAAAAAGCTACTGGTCTTCTACAGTCTGGATTTGCAAATGCTATTGTTACATTGCCAATTTCCAAAGAAGCTTGCCAAATAACTAATTGGAATTACCCAGGGCATACGGAATTTTTTGCCGAAAAATTCAATAGTGATTATATGATGGTGCTTACTAATTTGCGGCTCTATGTGGCACTTGCCACAATACATATACCGATTAGCAAAGTAACCGAAAAAATCACAAAAGAGCTACTTATAGAAAAAGTGCAAATGCTTGATAAAACTTTGCGAGTTGATATTGGAATTGCCACACCAAAAATTGCAGTGCTTGGGTTGAACCCACACGCTGGAGAAAATGGACATATTGGCAATGAAGAAAATATTATAATTAATCCAGCAATTGCAGAGCTAAAAGCTAATGGCTATGAAGTGGAAGGTGCTTATGCCGCAGATGGATTCTTTGCGGCTAAGCAATACCATGCCTTCGATGGTGTACTTGCTATGTACCACGACCAAGGATTGATTCCGCTGAAAATGTTGGCTTTCCCAGGAGGTGTAAACTTCACTGCTGGTTTGCCTGTGATACGCACTTCGCCAGACCACGGCACTGCTTTCGCAATAGCAGGGCAAGATGTAGCTTCGGCTAAGAGTTTAATTGATTCGATTGAATTAGCTGAGAAAATCTACAGCAATAGAAAAAAGTAAGTTTACTTTTCGTTGATTTTGGTTTCTATATCGCTACGGATAAGGGCTTTAGGAAGTACGTATTCTTCTTTCTTGCCACTTTTGTGGTTTGATTCAGTATCTAATTTATCTTGCGATTCTAAGTTAGAATTTTTCTTAGAGTGCGTTGCAATTCTCTCACTATTTCTAGATGATTTTCTTATTTTTGTAGCAGTGCCTTCTTCGCCAGAAATTTGCAAATCATAAGCACTGCGTCCACTAGAGCGTCCTACTCTCCCACTATAATTTCGCTTTTTGTCGGAATCTGCTTTAGTTTTGATATTTGCTTCCAAACTATTTAAGCTTTGCTTCATGTCAATCAATAATTTCATAAAGTCAGAAACATCTTTATTTTTTTCCATTTTTTCAGAAGTTTCTTTGCTTACATCGCCAAATAAATTCAAATTGAATTTAATTTTTGGCAGAGACTTATATGCAATAGCTTGAGCTGGGTCTGATTCGCTTGGAGTTGTCATTTCATCTAAAAGTGATGTAAGTTCAGCCACTTCATCTTCCAATTCCAAACGGTAAAGCCCAAGACTATCCAATGCAGTAAGTATAGATTCCGATGGTATGAATATATTTGAGTTTTGTTTGGCTACAGGCAATCGTAATTGAGCAATTTTAATTTTGTCGGCGTTGCGAAGCGAAACAAAAAAACTTCCTGGCACAAACTTAATTTCCAAATTACCTTTCACAAAGCTAAAGTTGTCTTTGTTTGATTTAAATGCTGCGAAGAAAGTTTTTCTAAACTGTTCAATTTCATAGAACTTATTATTGCTAATTGTATGAGTAGGTATAGACTTCGCTTTACCATCTATTTTCAGAGATAGCCCAGCAAAGCTTACACTCTGAGCAAACAGAATGCACACAATAGTCAATATGTAAGTTGAAATTTGTTTCATTGAAAGAAATTTATAGTTTCCCTCAATTATCGGCACTAATTTATTAAACTTTAAGGAAATGATTGCTAAATTCTGCTTTTCATTCATCTACCTATTGTCATTAATTTAGTCTCAATGAAATCGCCAGCTTTTAAAGTGTAATAATAAACGCCACTTGGCAAATTATATGAGTAGTTAGAGAAATTTATTTGGTGCTGTCCAGCCGCCATTTCTCCATTTGTTAAAGTAGTTACTTCTATTCCACTTATGCTAAATAGTTTCAATTCTGCAAATTGAGCAACTGGCAGATAGAATCCAATTTTAGTGTTCATTTGGAAAGGATTCGGCGAATTTTGTTCTAAATTGTAACTAGTTTGATTTACAAACAATATAGGATTAACAGTTGTAACTTGACCAAACAATGCTGTTTGGACAAAAAGGAAAGTACCAAAAATAGAAAGAAGTAGAGTTTTTTTCATAGTTACTCAAAAAGTATAAATCAAAATAGTATTAATAAATTTTCATAACAACTCTTAAAGTTAGTTTTTGTTGCAAAAAAATATTTCTAAATTGGAAAGTTGTTAGTTGACTTGGATATTTCAACAATAAATTTGAAATAATCGAAAAGAATTACGAAATATAGATTATTTTTCATAAAAATGTAACTTATTTCTATTTAGTGTATTAATGAATAATTAGAAAAGCATTTAACTTTTGTTTATCTTTGTATGAATACTACAATTAACTAACATTAAATAATGAGTAAATTATGATTAAAAAGCTACTTTATTTCAAGCTGTTATGCTTAATACTGCCTTTTTTAATGGCAAATATAAGCAATTCCCAAGATGAGTTTGGTCGTATAGTCGGCCCACCAAGCAATGAGGTGCGTGCTTTGGCAATTAGCACCAACGATTTAATTATGGCTGGCTCTTGGGGAGAAGGGATTTTCTCTTCAGTAGATGGCAACAATTGGGTTTATAAGAATAGTGGGTTAACAAATCTGTATATCACAGATATTAAGGTTACTAGTGGAAATATCTACTTCGCAACTACTTATGGCGGTGGTGTTTTTAAATCAACTGATAATGGTTCTACTTGGACTGCTCTTAATAATGGTATAGACAACTTGAATTTGAAGTGTGTTTTGCCTTATTCAAATGATACATTGTTCGTTGGTTCTTATGGTTCGGGTATTTATCGTTCCATTAACGGAGGTACATCGTGGCAAAAAGCAAACAAGGGTATAAGTTATCAAGACATTAATTGTTTGGCTCGCACTAAAGCAGGAGCTGTGTTTGCTGGTACTTATGGCGGCGGTATATTTATGACTGGCGATAGAGGTACAAATTGGAGAGGTTTTTCAGGTATTGCAAGTAATTACATCAATTCGTTCGGCGTTTTTGCCAATGGCGATGTAGCCGCTTGCACTAATGGTAGAGGTGTATATTTCACCGATAACGAAGGTAAATCTTGGCTTGAATTGGCTTATGCTTTAGATTCTAGATTGGAAGATCAAAACGTAACTTGCTTTATTGATATTAAAACTAATAATCACACTTACGTTGTTGGGACTAAACATAGAGGAGTTTATACTTATAAAACAGTATCGGACGATTTCTATGAGCAGTCCACAAATTATAAGAATATGGGAAGCAATGTAATGGCTATGACTTCTCAGAAAATTCTCTACATGGCTTCTCCTCAAAAAGGTATTATGCGTTCGACAACCAATGGAGTTACTTGGCTTGCTATTGATAATCCAATCACTAAATATAATGGCTTTGCTATGAAAATTTGGTCCGATAATAATTCCAACTTGCTTTTTTCGGGTAGAAGAGATGGCGGTTTATATATGTCATCTAACTTTGGAAATACTTGGAGCGATAATAAAATAGTAGGCAGAAAAGTACAGGATTTGATAATTACTAATACAGGTACAATTTTAGCTGAAGCTGTGCTAAACGATACTACTTACGATGGTATAATGAGATCAACCAATGGAGGTGTTTCATTCACAATGTTTGGAACAAAAGATACTATCAATAAATTTGGAAAAGCTTTCAATGGCGATTTGTTTGCGTTAACAGTAAGAACAAATGGTAGCGGTTCTACTACTACAATTACAGCAAGAATTAAAAAATCTGTAAATGATGGTGCAACTTGGAATGAATCTTTATTCTTTAGGCCATTCTGTCCAACTTGTCGTAGTTGGCTATTTGGACAAGCCAATGGCGATTTATTTATTAGTTTAGATGTCAGTCCCCCAAAAATATTTGTTTCATCCAATGGTGGAGATAATGTCGTTCAAAAAACATTTACAACTGCTTTAACAGTTCGTGATATGACTATGACGCCAAACGGTAATTTGTGGATGGCAACAAATGATGGTATTTGGAAATCTGTGAATAATGGTAATAACTTTACCACTATTCCTATGAATTTTGCTATGCCAAAGACCAAAGTTATAGCTCTCGGTGGTGCTTTAGCTTTTAGAAGTGACAATGAAGTTTTTGTCGGAATGGAAGCAGATGGAATATATCGTACTTTGAACGGGGGAACTACTTTTGACACTCTTAACTATAATGTAACAGTAGCGGACTTTAACGGCAGCACTCAAAACAAAGATGGCGATATATTCTTAAGCACAAATTCATTATACCGAAATACTAAT
>CAZYXG010000033.1:0-29003 GCA_964650885.1 uncultured Hyphomicrobiales bacterium
ATTAGTATTTCGGTATAATGAATTTGTGCTTAAGAATATATCGCCATCTTTGTTTCTAACAGCAGATTGCACACCAGAAACATTAAATGCATAATTCAATGAATCAAATGAAGTACCAGAATTAAATGTACGATAAATACCGTCCCCATCTAGCCCAATATAAAGTTCATTATCATCTCTTGATGCAGCACATAAACCATTTGGAGAAGCACTAGTTTTAGGAGCAGCAAAGTTCATATTTACTTGTGGCCAAACAGTGCCTCCATTTGTTGACTTATAAACCCCATTTTCAGTAATCATCCATAAATTACCATTAGGAGTCATTTCAATATCTCTTACACTTACAGTAGATGAAAAAGTTGTATTAGTAAATGATGTCCCACCATTCACAGATTTGTAAAATTTTGGCGGATAAGCATCAGAACCTATAAAAATGTCACCATTAGGCAATCCATAAATCCAAACCTTGGCAAAAGGAGATTGATTAAATGTTAAATCTACCCAAGTATTTCCATTATTTGTTGATTTTTTTAATCTTATAGATGTAGTCGTACTTGGTGCACTACCAACTATTCTTACATAAGATGCATATAAATCACCATTAACTGCTCTACCCAAGTTTCTAATAGAATCTACGCCACCTAATGGGTTCCAAGAAATACCATTATCTGAAGATCTAAACATTCCTTCTGCAACTGCAGTTAGAAATTTTACAATTGGTTTGCCATCTGCTGCAACAACAATGTCATTTGCTATTTTGCCAGGGAAATTCTCGGCAGACCAAGTATTTCCAAAATTAGTACTTGTATAAAGTCCACCATCATTTCTTCCTGCAAAAAGTAGATTAGTTGAAGCATCAGACCAAAGATTAAATTTGAAAGGGAATGTGTTTGTAACTGCAGAATTCATATAAGTCCAAGACAATCCTTGATCCGAAGATCTGTAAATACCATTCATAGCAGATGCAAGGTATAATACTTTTTGTGATGTTTGCACTAAAGCATTCACACCACTTCGAAAACCACCTATTTCAAAATAATCATTAGCAACAGTTTTATAATTGTAAATCCCTCTATGGCGAGTACCAATTACATAAGTGTTATTGTTTGTTTTAATATCTGAAAAGCAAGTAATGTTTTGGTCGTCTAACAATGAAATTATTGGATCTGCAAATTCCAACCAAGATTTACCATCATTATCAGATTGATATAAACCTCTGCCATTTGTACAAGCTACGCTGGTTCCGTTTTTGAATCTTGTAATTTGGTTTATGTAATTATTTGGAATGCCCGATTTGCTCATCCAAGTTTTACCACTATCTAATGAGCGGAATAGTCCACCACCATAAGTACCAGCATAGACCACACCAGTTACACTACTGCCAAAACAACTCATATCTCTATAAGTCAATCCTTTATTTGATTTTGTCCAAGAAGTACCAGCATTTGTGGAGCGGTAAATACCACTTCCATAAGACCCAGCAAAAATAATATTATCACTGAATGAAAATATAGCTTTCAACGATAAATTATCTATTCCGTTATTAATAGCTACCCAATTGGCACCATTATCAGTAGATTTAAAAGCACCACCGCCATAAGTAGCGGCATAGATTTCTCCACCATTTGCTACATTCAAACTGCTTATATATAGATTGGTAAGCCCATTGTTCGACTTTGTCCAAGTAGAACCATTTACAGATCTTAGTACTCCTTCGCCCCAAGTTCCAGCGAAGAGTACATCGGAGCTATTGACTACTAATGTTTTTACTTCATTGCTCGGAGGCCCAAGTATTAGCCCAATTTCTTCTTGAGCAAAGCAAATATTTCCAACATTCACTACTAAACACATAATCAATGCAAGTAGTAATTTTGGAAAAATATTGTTATTTGTTTTTTTCATAAATCCCTTTTTTTATAGTTTGTTTTAATCCAATTAAACAAATATAATCAATAATCCGTTTAGAGTTAAATCATAATTTTAGAAATATGTTTCTTTATTAAAAAACATAAAAAAAGCCAAGTCTTTTGCAGACTTGGCTTTAATTTTTAAACAATTAAATTAGAATTATTTTGTAACTACTAATTGTTTTGTTTGAGTCAATTCACCAGAAGTTAATTTCAAGTAGTAAACACCTGAAGCTAAATTCAATGAATTTGCAGAAATTGTCAATTTGTTCAAACCTGCGTTAGCAACGCCATTGAATAATTGAGCTACTTCATAACCAGTTGCATCAATCAATACTAATGTAGCATTAGCTGAATTAGCTAAAGTGAAATTCAACGTAGCTAAATCATTTACTGGATTTGGAGTGCTTGTGTGCAAACCAACTGTATTGAAATCTTCGCCATTTACTGAAGCAACTACGATTTGCTCTTGAGTAACGCTAACAGTTGCGGCAGCAGAAGTTACAGAACCACAAGGGTTATTAACTTGACAAGTGTAAACACCAGCGTCTGTAGCAGCTGCAATAGCAACACTAAAAGTAGATGAATTTGCACCAGCAATAGCAGCACCGTCTTTAGACCAAGAGTAAGAAGCAGAAGGAGTGCTTGTTGCCATTACTTCAATACTAAAAGGTTTGCTAATTTGTCCAGAGATAGTAGCTGATGGTTGCATTGTGATCATAGGAGCAGTATTTACTGTCAATGAAATTGAGCTAGAAGCTTTAGAAGTCATACCATCTGTAGTAGAAATCATACAATAGATACCAGTCATTGCTGCAGTTGCTGTCCAAGTTAAAGTTGGAGTCATTGCACCAGAAATTTTTGGACTAGTTTGATTTACTAACATAGTTGAACCAGCATACCATTGGTAAGCCAAAGTAGCACTATTTGAAGCTGAAGCGTTAACCATTGCCATTGCATCAGTGTTTACACAAACAGCAACATCAGCTGGTTGTGAATTGATAGTAATTGTTGGGAATTTTTCAATTGAAATTTGAGCAGTAGTGATAACACCACACTGACCTGTTACTGTTGCATAGTAATTGGAAGTGTATTGATTAGCATTTGTTACTCTAATTGTCATTCTGTTAGATTTAGCACCTGCTATATCATTATTATCAACTATAGCAGTTGTTCCTTGAAACCATTGTATTGGTAATAAGTAATTTGGAACTACTCCATATTGACCAGTAACGTGAGCATCAAAATCTAAAACTACAACATCACCAATGTTTGCATAAACTTTAGTTGGTTGTCTAGTAATCATACCAGCAGAAAGTACATTCACAACACATTCGTTTGATGTAACGGTATTACTACTAGTTAGCAAACTATCACTAGTTTTTGCATAAGATTCGCATCTGTAATTTCCACTATTTGAAAATGCTAAGCTAGCATAAGTTAACTGTCCACTGTTTTTTAATTCTGCTCCAACTTTTGAAAAAGATGCATCAGGATTTTTTTTGAACCATTGGTAGTATATATCCCAAGTAACACCAGGTAGTAATACAGCATTGCTTTGAACAGAAACCAAAGTAGAGATGTATGGATTAACTGTTCCATAGCATGATACTAAATTAGTAGGTTGACCCACTACTGATACAGTAGTTACTTGAGAAATCGCAAATTGCGATGACATCAAGCCAATTACAGTTAGAATAACTGCGAATATGTGGTTGATATTTTTTTTCATATAGGATTTTATCCTTTAAAAATTATTAAAAAGTTGTTTTTTCTTATTCAAATTTTGAGTAATGTTATTAAAAATTAAAATGAAATATCCTTTTTCTTAACCAAATATTCAATAATTCATAACTTTACATTGCACAAAATAATGCTTATTTAAAGAAAAACAAAATATTTTTTGCTTTTTTTTGTGATAAACATAATTTAATTAAAATTATTTAATCTTTTTTGCTGTTAAATTGAATGTCACAAAGCTTTTTGTAAATTCCATTTAATTCCAGCAATTCAGTATGAGTACCTCTTTCAGCTATTTCGCCTTGCTCAAAAACCAATATTTCATCGCAATTTCTAATTGTAGAAAGTCTATGGGCTACAATAATAGCAGTACGGTTTTCGAGTGCTGAATTTATACCTTCTTGCACAATACTTTCATTTTTTGCATCTAAAGCAGATGTTGCTTCATCGAAAATCAAGATTTCTGGCTCTCTCACAATTGCTCTTGCTATTGCTATTCGTTGCCTTTCTCCACCAGAAAGAGTAGCACCTCTATCACCAATAAGTGTTTTCAAACCGTTTGACGACTTATTTATAAAGTCTTCTGCATTTGCTACTTTCACAGCGATTTCTATTCTTTCCAAACTTATACTATCATTTCCATATCGAATGTTATTTTCAAGTGAATCATTGAATAGCATTGTTTCTTGAGAAACTATTCCAAATAATCTTCTGTATTCAGGTAAATTTAGAGTTTTAATTTGATTACCATCAATTGATATAGTGCCACTTGTAGGGTCGTAGAATCGAATCAACAAATCGAGCATAGTTGATTTGCCGCTACCACTTAGACCTACGAATGCAATTTTTTTGCCCTTTTCAAGTGTGAAACTTACATTCTTTAGTACTTCTCTTTCGTGGTTATAGCCGAACGAAACATTTTTCACTTCAATTTTTTGATTGAATTCAAATATATCTTTGCTGCCACTCTGAATTGAGACAGGTGCGTCTATTATCCCAAATATCCTTCTGCCTGCAATTAGTCCTTTTTGGAAACCACTTACTGTATTAATGGTAGTTGTGATTGGCGACATTATTGAAAACAAGGCAAATAGGAATGTCATTAAGTCCTGACCACGAAATGATTTATTCACAATTACATCTGTCCCACCCACATATAGCACAATGCACAATGCAGAGATTGCTGAAATTTCATTGATAGCTGGAATTAATTGCGATACTTTCTCATTTTTTATGATTGATTTCACAAAACTCTGTGTTTCTCTTTTGAATTTATCGGCAATAACTTTTTCTGCCACATAAGCTTTAATTACTCTAATACCTGATATTGATTCTTGCAATGTAGTTGTGTAATCGGACATTGCACTTTGAATGCGGGAAGCATATCTTCTTAAGTGTTGAACCGAATATCTGATAAGCAAGATAGAAATTATACTGGTACTAAAAGCAATTAGTGTAAGTTTTGTGGATATAGAAAGCAGTAGAAACAAAGACAAGAATATCTGTACTAATTCTCTTAATACAATTGAAAAAGTCGAAACAGATGTCCCATTCAAAGTACCTACATCGTTTGTAAGAACAGAAATTAAATGCCCTTGTCTGCTTTTGGAATAAAAGTCAAGAGATAAGTACATCAAACTTTCAAAGATTTTATCTTTAATTGATTTGATTATATTGTTTTCAAGTCTGATAGAATAGATATTCCCAATATACTTGAATAAGTTTTTGAAAAAAAACACTGTAATAATCAATATACTTAGATTAATCAAAGTACTTTCTGGAGTACTCGAATAAATCAGTTTGTATATCCAAGTATAGAAATTTTTATAGCTACTGCCAAGTGGAGTCGCCATTCCTTGAGTGCCCCCTGTTCCAGAATCGCCATTGAAGAGTATCCCAAAAACAGGATTAATCAAAGCAATAGACATTGTGGATAGTGCCGAAAACAAAGAATTAAAAAAAAATGTTATTATTACTAAATGTTTAAAAGGGAGAATAAACTTAAAGGATTTTTTCAAGACATCAAATGCTGTCAAATCATTTGCGTCAAAGTTTTCTCTTTCTATTTTGCTGTCGTTTTGGCTTTTCAAAGTTTTAGTTTTTGATTTTCTGAAGAAAAGTAATTTGCAAATTAACAATATTGTTTGAAATTTATTTGAAATGGAATGATTATTAAATAGATAAATACTTAATTTTGTAAAATTATCAAACATAATATTCCAAAACAAGGAATCTAAATGGGCTTCAAATATTTCGAATTCGACCTACCAACCGACTATACACCCGAATTACTTCGCAATTTAATTAAAGAGCAATTAGGCACAGACTCATTCGATTACAAAATAGATAAGCAATCGCTCGATGGCAGAAACCATAGGTTTATTCATTGGCAAGTGCGAGTGGGAGTTCATTCCGAAGTCATCAAAAAAAGTGACGATAAAAAAAATTATAAATTAGAAATTCCTAAGAAGACCCAAAACAAGAAAGTAATTGTTGTTGGAAGCGGCCCTGCTGGACTATTTGCAGCTCTTGTGCTGCAAGAAGCTGGTTTCCAAACAACTGTGATTGAAGGTGGGCCTGAGGTTTTCCAAAGAATTAAAGATGTTAGGGATTTCGAGAAAAATGGCAATTTGAACGAACGTAGCAACTATGCTTTCGGCGAAGGTGGAGCTGGCACTTTTTCCGATGGTAAGCTGACTTGTCGCACCAAAACTATTAAAGCAGAACGCAAATATATTTTTAATAAGCTAATCTCTGCTGGTGCTCCAGAAGAAATTCATTATCTATCTAAGCCACACGTTGGTAGCAATATCCTTACGAAAGTAGCTCGAAACTTGAGAAAAGAGTTTCTTGAAAATGGTGGCACTATTCATTTCGACTGCCTTATGACAGACTTTGAAGTTAAGAATGGCAAAGTTGTTAGTTTGGAAACTGAACTTGGCAAAATGGATGCTGATTATTTCATATTTGCTATTGGTCATTCTAGCTATCCAACTTACACTAAAATGATTAAAAATGGCGTGCAGTTCCAATCGAAAA
Organism: uncultured Hyphomicrobiales bacterium; assembly: GCA_964650885.1. Lineage (GTDB taxonomy): Bacteria > Bacteroidota > Ignavibacteria > Kapaibacteriales > UBA2268 > JAPLFM01. Next base: position 6,687 of record CAZYXG010000033.1, read on the forward strand.
CTTTTGCCATTGGCTCAAGAGTTGAGCACTTCCAAGAGCAAATAAATATTGCACTTTGGAAAAAGCCAAGTTTGCCAGGAGTAAAAAATGCCGATTATGCACTTACTTATAACGATGCAATTCTTCCTGTGTATTCTTTTTGTATGTGCCCTGGGGGAATGGTTGTGCCAGCTCCGCCTGAAAAAGGTGTCAATATTGTCAATGGTATGAGCAACTATAAGCGTAATTATCCTTTTGCTAATTCTGCTATTGTTGCGGCGGTAAATTTGAATGAGCTACTGAAAAAAGAAGTTGAACCACTTGAAGCACTCGAATGGGTTTCAAAATTGGAGCATAAATTCTTTGATTATGTAGATGGCTATGCAGCACCAGCTGTGAAAGTTAGCGATTTTTTAGAAAACAAAACTACATCGCACTTTATTGAAACAAGCTATCCTTTCCCATTGGTAACAGCAGAGTTTAGAGAGCTGATGCCAAAAGAAATTGTGCAATCGCAAGTAAAAGCACTGCGTGAGTTTTCAAAGAAAATTGATGGCTTCGAAGATGGATATTTGATGGGATTAGAAAGCCGTACCTCATCGCCAATCCAAGTGAAGCGGAATGTCGGTGGGCTTATTGATGGCTTCGATAATTTCTATTTAGCTGGCGAAGGCAGTGGATTTTCAGGCGGAATAGTTAGCTCTGCCGCTGATGGAATCAAATCTGCAATGAACATAATTGCTAAAGAGTCGTAGTAGCTTAATGAAAATTCTAATAATCGCATTCTTTGGCTTATTTACTTTTGCTATATTAATTGCGGAAGAACAACCCAAAAAGAAAATAAATATCCAAAATCTTGGCAACGAGAAAATATCACTAGATGGACTTTTAGATGATAAGTTTTGGCTATCTGCCAATTTCCATGATGATTTCCTTGTGAAAGAGCCAAACGAAGGTGAGAAACCTCTTGAGATTACAAAGTTCGCTATTGCTTATGACAACGATGCGATTTATTTCGCTGCACGTATGTATCGAAAAGATATTGAAGGAATTCGCTCAACTGCTTTCAAACGAGATAATACTTTCAATGCAGAAAAAATCATCTTAGTTCTTGATTCTTATTTCGACAAACGTACTGCATATTCTTTCTTAGTAACTGCCGTTGGTTCAATTAGTGACTATGTTTCCAACGACGATAGTGAATACAGCAGAGACTACACCTATAACCCTGTTTGGGAAGGCAAAGCCAATATTGATTCATTGGGTTGGACTTGCGAAATGCGCATCCCATTCACTCAATTGCGTTTTAGCCATAGCGATACAATTCGATTCGGATTAAACATCAATCAATATACTCCATCGAGTAGAGAAGATATTTATTTCGCTTTGATACCACGTCGTTCGTTTGGTTGGTCTTCTAAGTTTGCAGAGCTATCTGGTTTTGAAGATATCAAACCCACTACTCGATTAGAACTACAACCATATTTGAATGGAAGATTAACTCAAAATCCATTTTATGACAAAAGTAATCCTTTAGCAAAAGAAACAGAATCCAAATTGAATTATGGACTTGATATAAAGTTTGGAGTTACTCAAGATATTACTCTCGATGCAACAGTTCTGCCCGATTTCGGACAAGTGGAATTAGACCCATCTATTGTGAATTTATCAGCTTACGAAGTTTATTATTCCGAACGCCGCCCTTTTTTCACAGAAGGCAAACAAATATTCGATAGAATGGGAGATTTGTTTTATTCTCGTAGAATTGGCGGAGTGCCACACGGTGCTTTGAACAATGGATTATACAATAACGTTCCTAAAACAACCGATATACTTGGAGCAGCAAAATTCTCTGGCAGACTTGCAAATAAGATTACAGTTGCTGGGCTATCTGCACTCACAGAAAAAGTTTATGCTAATTTTACAAGTGGCTCTAAACAATATCAAGAAGAGATAGAACCACTCACAAGTTATAACTTAGTTCGAATTGAAAAAGAATTCGACCAAGCAAATTCTTATATAGCACTTTCGGCAACTGGGGTGGAGCGTAGCTTGTGCGATTGCAATAATTTAATTAATATTCTTCCCAAACGTGCCTATACCGCTGCTTTGGATTTCCAATATCGTCTGTTCGATGGGAATTATAGTGTGAATTCTACAATGCAGTTTAGCCATTTATATGGCAGAAAAGAAGCTATCTTGCTTAGGCAAACTGCACCCGCCAGATTCTTGCAACGTCCGAATAGTTTATATAAAATTAATGGTTTATTGAACGAAATGAATGGCTATGCAATTGGACTAAATTTCCAAAAGCACGCTGGAGACCATTGGCTTTGGGGATTGAACTATAAAGAACTTTCACCATATTTCGATTTGAACGATTTAGGTAGAGTGCAAGCGGTGGACAACCGTACTTTCGATTCATACTTGACTTATAGAGATTTAAAGCAAACTGAGTATTATTACAGCTATTCAATTAAAGCGTTCAACTATATTCAATATGACTATGCTGGACTATTGCTAAAAAATTCAATAGGACTTTTCTCGCAATATGTATTTACTAATAGAAACCAAGTAGATCTCACTTTTCAAAATTATGCCGATGCCTTTAGCAATAGCGAAACTCGTGGCGGACCAGCCATGCTTCTGCCAAATCGCAGTATGTTTTCTATTTTCTTTGGTTCGGATTTCAGCCGAAGAACTACTTACAATGCTAATTTAGAGTACCACCGAAATACAGTTGGTAGCCATTATTTATTTACAAGTGCTTTCATTAAATCGCAAGTGTTTGATAAGTTGGAGCTTTCAATTGGTGCAAATTTTACAAATAATTTGAACAAAGCTCAGTATATATCAACTGTAGCTAATTCAAAAAATAGATATATTTTTGGTGAAATTTCCCAAAATACTTTAGGGATTGATCTAAGAGCAAATTATATATTCACTCCTACTTTGACATTGGAACTATATATGCAGCCATTCACATCAAATGGTGCTTATGAAAACTTTGGTGAACTTGCTAAGCCATTGAGCAATGAACTCACAAACTATGGCAAAAGTAATGGAACTAAACTTGAAAAAGAAGATGGTAGATACCTTGTAACAGACGGCAATGAAACATTCTACTTAAATAAACCTGATTTCAATATAATTGCATTCCGATCCAATTTAGTTCTACGTTGGGAATGGGTGCGTGGCAGTTTCTTTTTCTTAGTTTGGCAGGCAACAAGCGAGACTTTCGATAATGTGCTACCTTTCCATACAAACAATATATTCGATAGTTTTTCAAACACGAAAATGAATGTAGTAGCAGTTAAATTCAGCTATTGGTTGCCAGCTAAGTTGTGATTTTTAATCAAATTGTTCAAACAATTTATAAACTGGCAATCCTGAGATTACTCTGCCTAAATATAAATTTTTAATTGTAGTTTTTGCGTTTTCCAATTCCTTAGATTTAATTCCATAATCAATTGAGTTTAGTGCTTCCAAAAATGCAGCAAAATCATCAATTGATTTGATTAATTCGCCATCATACGGATTATAAATATCATCATTGTATTTAGTATTCAGCTCCGTATCTATTACTTTTTCTCCATTTCTAATTTTGCTATCGAACTCTTCTCTTGTGAAGAATTTTAATTCTTCTATCCAATCTGCTTCCACCAATGGAAATATTTCTTGGTCAGTCAAGCGGTCTTCAATTTTCTTGATTTCTTCTTGCATCCCTTCCACAGAGCGTTTAATTGGCTTGATAATATCCCGAGTAATAGCTTCTGGCAAATCGTGGAATAAAGCACCAAAAAAGTTGTTGTATATTCTTTTAGCCGATGGATTTTTTAATTCATTTGTTACAAAGTAAGTCAATGTTGCAACAAGCATCACATGACCAAGTACAGATGTTTTAGGAATTCGTGGCAAATGTCCCCAACGAATCTGATAGCGAAGCTCACCACATAAATCAAGGAATCTTTTAATTGGAAGCTCAGTGTTAATTTTCTTCATCCCAATTAGGTGATTGTATTTTTCAAGCTCTTTACCCAAATATAGACTAATCTTTTCAATAGTCCACCCAGTTGGGTTCACAGTTTGAATAATTTTAAATTCCCAATAGCTTGCGTATTTCCCAGCGGCATTAAGTATTTCTTGGCTTTGTGGCGATATAAATCCAGGAGTAAATAAGTAATCGTGGAATTCTTTTTTAATCTTTTTGCTCGGGAAAAAAGACTCAATTTCAGAATAGATTTTCTCATTGAGTTTATTTAGAAGCACCTCATTTTTAGCAATTTCTTTATATACAGGAGATTGAATATCGGAAATGACAGTTCGTCTAAGCAATTCATAAATTCCACCACGAATAATCTCTAACCAATTGACTGGATTTCCAGCATCTTCTTCGTATTTGGCGAAGCAGTATGCTATCATCATTTTGTGCGCATGCCTATCCATTTGATTAAGCTCCATTGGTCGGAGTTTATCATTCCATCGCTCTATAGAAAACGCTTTAAATATAGTTTCTACTAATTCTCTTTTTAACATCGCTTTTTTTAAAACCTTATAACTTACTTTCTTTGCCCAACAGCCATTGCCATTGGCGATAAAAATTTATCTAATTCTTCTCTTGTGAGAATGTTTTTTGAAATAATTAAGTCGTAAACTCCAGCATTTGTTTCCAAAGCTTCTTTAGCTAATTCAGTGCAAGTTTCATAGCCCAGTATGGGATTAAGGGCAGTAATAATTCCAATACTATTTTCGACCATTTTTCTGCAAACTTCTTCATTTGCCGTAATTCCATCTATACAACGCTGACGAAGAGTACGCATACCATTTGTAAGCTGTTCTATACTTTCAAAAATAGAATGAGCTATAACAGGTTCCATCACGTTAAGCTCTAATTGCCCTGCTTCTGCCGCCATTGTTACTGTCAAATCGTGTCCAATCACATTAAAAGCAATTTGATTCATCACTTCTGGAATCACAGGGTTTACTTTGCCAGGCATTATAGACGAACCAGGTTGCATCTTAGGTAAATTTATTTCTCCAAAGCCAGCACGAGGCCCACTGCTTAGCAATCGCAAATCGTTGCATATCTTAGAGAGCTTCACTGCTAGGCGTTTTACAGTAGATGAGTAAAGAACAAAAGAGCCAGTATCCTGAGTCGCTTCCACTAAGTTTTTAGAACGTTCAATTGGGAATCCAGTAAGCTCAGCCAAATGTTTGACACATTTGCCTGCATAATCTGGGTTGGCATTCAATCCTGTTCCAATAGCAGTTCCGCCCATATTCACTCTGCGGAATAATCGAGCATTTTGTTGCAATCGCTTAATCTCTTCTTGTAAAGTTGCCGCATAAGCATCAAATTCCTGTCCCATAGTCATTGGCACAGCATCCTGCAATTGAGTTCTTCCCATTTTAATAATATGAGCAAATTCAGTTCCTTTGTTTCGGAATGATTCAGCAAGCAAAGCAAGCTCTTCCACTAATTGCAAATTGCTATACATAATTGCAATTTTAAGTGCCGATGGGTATGCATCGTTAGTAGATTGTGCGTGGTTCACATGGTTATTTGGGTGGCAATATTCATATTGCCCTTTTTCGTGTCCCATTAGCTCCAAAGCTCTATTTGCTATCACTTCATTTGCATTCATATTAGTAGAAGTACCAGCCCCACCTTGAATAGCATCTACAACGAATTGCGAAAGTAATTTCCCTTGGATTATTTCTTCGCCAGCTTCCACAATCGCATTTTTAATATTTTCAGGCAGTTCGCCCACTTCGTAATTTGCTTTAGCTGCAGCAATTTTAACGTAAGCTAAAGCTTTTATCAAGTTGGGATAATTACTTATTTTCACATTAGAAATATTGAAATTTTCTAAAGCACGAAGAGTTTGAATTCCATAATAGAATTCAAAAGGAACTTCTCTTTCTCCAAGCAAATCATGTTCAAGGCGGGTTTTCCCAGAAATATACTGAGCTCCTGGCCCCATTATTTGCCCATTGGATAGCCTTATTCTTCTGGATATTAGCTTTGCTGTTTGAGAAATAATCTTTGAAACTAATTTTGGGTTCAATGAAGTAAGTTCAGAAAAATCTTCACTGGTGATGGTGAACATAGTTACATCGCTAAAAGCTCTTGCATTTGAAGAGTGAGGGTAATTCTCAAGTATAGATGCTTCACCGAAAGTTTCAGCTTTTTTAATAATGTTGATTAATTGCTCGGAGCCATTAATATTGAATTTGAATAAATGGACAGTCCCTTCGAAGACTAAGTAAAGTCTATCTCTTTCAGATTTTTCCTTGAATATCAAATCATTAGTTTTGTATTCAGTAATTTCTATCAGTTCAGTAATAACTTCAATTTCATTTGCATTTAAGTTGCGAAATATTTCCACTTCTTTTAAAAAATCATTTATCTCTAGTTTGTTCATAGAATTTGGAAGCTCCATTGAGTGTTTTTATGACAAAAAGTTTTACTTAGTTTTTACTTTATTTATTTGATATTTAAGACAAATTAACAAAATCTTTGTCAAAAATAAGAAATATTGATAAAAATCATTTTAAATTCTTTTGTAACTTTTTTTATTTATAAAAGTTTATTAAATTAAGGCAAATTACAAAAGCTAAAAAAGTTTTTATTTTAACAGGCAAAGCTATGAAATTTCTATCCTATTTTGCAATTATATTCACTATTCTTAGTTCTTCTGTTCATTCTCAAAACTTTAAAGAAGTTGCAAAAGAAATTGGCGTAGACCATTTATTTACCAATGCCTTGATGATGGGCGGTGGTGTTGCAATATTAGACTACGACAATGACGGCTGGCTGGATTTGTTTATTTGTGGTGGTTCGTTCAATGACAAGCTATATCACAATGACGGAACTGGTAAATTTATAGATGTTTCTAAAAGTGCTAACCTTTTAGATAAAAGAATTACCAATAGTCATTCTATGGGGGCTATTTCTGGCGACTATAACAATGATGGCTTTGAAGATGTTTTCGTTACGAATTATGAAGGAAGCCGCAACACACTTTATAAGAACAATGGCGATGGTACTTTTGAAGATGTTTCTGAGCCAGCGGGCTTGCCAGTTAATCCTAATTGGGATTTCTGTGCTAGCTTTCTTGATGTCAATTTAGATGGCTATTTAGATATTTATGTAGGGTCTATTTCTCAAAACATTCAGGAAGTAGAAGAATTTAGACATCAACTGTATATAAATCAAAAAGATGGCACATTTTCAAATAAAAGTATAGAATATGGATTTGTAGAAAGTGGTGGTTACTTAGGTGGGATAGCTTGTACTGATATAGATATGGATAACGACTTAGATATAGTACTTGTCAATGGTATGGGCTTTGCAGTTGCTGTCAATATGCTTCTTGTAAATCAGTTTCCTATTGAAAAATATATTGACAAATCTCCAGCATTAGGAATGAATGTAGAAATGGACGGTATGGGAATCGGACAGGTAGATATTGATGAAGATGGTGACTTCGATTACTATACTTCTGAAGTGGGGAAAAATAAATTTTTCAGAAACGATGGCACTGCAAAATGGCAAAATATTGCTAAAGAATATGGAATTGAGCATGGCTATAATGGCACTGTTCGATCTACTGCTTGGGCCCCTGTATTTTTAGATTTTGACAACGATACCTATAATGATTTTGCTTTAACTTGTGGTTTTATTGGCGAGCCAAATACAATCACTACCGATTCAAATAAAATATGGAGAAATTTAGGCAACAACAAATTCCAAGATGTAACTAATTTGAATAAATTTGGTGATCCTTCCAGAGCAAGAGGAATGGTTTCTGCGGATTTGAATAATGATGGAGCTGAAGATTTAGTAATTGTTAATACTGATTCTGACTTTCAATCAAAAGTTCGTTGTTTGGTATATATGAACCAAAAAGTTGATGGTAACAATTGGTTTAAACTGAAATTAGAAGGCTCAAAAGTAAACCGAAGCGCTATGGGTACAAGAGCGACTGTTTGGGCTGGTGGTCGCAGATTTTTAAAAGAAGTGGAAGGTGGAGGCGGACCAACCCTTTCCAATAATTCAAGAGTTCTACATTGGGGAATGGGTCAATTCAGTAAAATTGATTCACTGGAAGTTGTTTGGCTTGGTGGAAAAAAGAAAGTGTTTTATAACCTACCAAAAAATTTACAACTAAATTTAAAAGAAGATAGCAAACTTGAGCAAATTATTAGCTACAATGTGTCTATTTGCAAAGGCGAACTTTACGACAATAATCTTTATAACGAGTCTCAAAAGATAACTAAAAGAAAAGAAATGCCCCTTGGCTATGACAGTGTAACAATTATTAATTTAATTGTGAAACCAAGCTTTAGCTTGAATGTAAATTCTGGTGTTTGCGAAGGAGAAATATTCTTAGGAAAAACTTTTACTAAAGATACTATTATTGATAAAATTTATAAAACTGTGCTTGGTTGCGATAGCATTATTCATTACCACCTTACTATCAATAATAAAAGTTTAGTAGATACAACACTATCTTTCTGCGATGTTGCAACGATAAATGGACAAACTTACACCACTTCACGCCAACTTACTATTTCAGGAAAAAATTTCAAAGGTTGTGATAGCTTAACCAAAATAAACCTTGTTATTAATAAATCTAAAATTGGCAACCAAATTATTGAACTTTGTGCTGGCGATACTTATAAAAACGAAGTAATTACTGCTAACAAAATACTAATTGAAAGCTATAAAACTTTTGTTGGTTGCGATAGCATTATGTCAGTTGAGCTAAAAATAAAACCAAATTCTACGATTTATAAAGATACTACAATTCAAAAAGGTGAGTCTTATAATGGAGTGGTTTATGACACAGTTAAAAATCATTATACGTTAACAAACGTCATTAAAAATGGTGGTTCAAATGGTTGCGATAGCTTGTATATAGTTAGACTGAGAGTACAAGACGCAACAAGTATTGAAAGTGCTGATAATTTTGCAGCAATAAAATTAGTAGATATTGGTAACAATTCTTACCATTTGACTTATTCGTTAAATCAAACATCAAACGTTATTGTATCTATAGTTAACTCAAATGGAAACACTTTGGAAGACTTTGATTTAGGCAAAAAAGACATTGGTAATTATTCATTCGATTTGAAAACAAATCTTTATTCTAAGGGTGCATACTTTCTTATTTTCAAAACAAACGAAAGTATATTAACCCAAAAATTTGTAGTAGTGGAATAAACTATTACAAACAATTAAATTGAAACTTAATCTATTAATAGGTAACTTATGAAAAAATTATTTCTTTTGCTTATACTTGTCTGTGCAACAAGTAGTTCAATCTTTGCACAAAGTTTTCGAGAAGTTTCTCTTGAAATGGGAGTAAACCAAATCTTTTATAATTCTGGTTTCTTCGGTGGCGGTGCTGCTTTATTCGATTACAACAATGATGGCTATACAGATATATATATGACTGGTGGCTTGAGTTCAGATCGGTTATATAGAAATGAAGGAAATGGGAAGTTTACTGATGTTTCTACTGAAACTAAAATAGATGCAAAGAGAGCTTCTGGTTCATTATCAATGGGTGTAATTACTGGCGATTTTAATAATGACGGCTTTGAAGATATATATGTAACTTTCTATTTGGGAATACACGATTTCTTATACAAAAATCTTGGTAATGGTACTTTTGAAGAAATTGGCGAAAAAGCTGGGTTCAAACAAACAAATTGGAGTATGGGAGCTTGCTTTATTGATGTAAATAACGATGGATATTTAGATGTTTACGCAACTCTTTATTCTGCAAATACTCAAGAAGTAGCTTTAGATAGACATAGTTTATATATTAACAACAAAAATGAGACCTTCACTGAAAGTGCTATTAAATATGGTGTTCAACTTAAAGGGACATTTGGATTGGCTGTACAAGCAACTGATTTTGATTTAGACAATGATTTAGACATAATGGTTGCAAATGACTTCGGTATGATTGTAGACCCAAATAAACTATATGAAAACCTTTATCCAAAAGATTCTCTAAAAGAGATGTCGGCTGCGGCTGGAGTGGATGCTGCAATTTATGGTATGGGTATTGGAACTGTGGATATTGACGAAGACGGCGATTTTGATTATTATGTTACTTCAATTGGTAAGAATAGATTTTTCAGAAATAATGGCAATAAGACTTTCGACAATATTGCAGAAGGAAATATAATTGAACACGGTTTCGTTGGGACAGCACTTTCAACTTCTTGGTCTCCAATCTTTATTGATTATAATAACGATACCCACCCCGATTTAGCAATGACTACTGGATTTGTAGGTGAACCAAACTCTATGCTTTATGATCCAAATAAACTTTGGAAAAATAGTGGTATGGGAGTTTTTACCGATGTAACTGCCGAGAATAATTTCGGCGAGACTACAAAAAGCCGTGGTATGGCTATGGGTGATTTGAATAACGATGGCATGATGGATTTAGTGATAGCAAATCTCGAATCTGACCCTGGCACAGCAAACAGAAATACTATATATTTAAATCAAGATAACTCAGGTAATAAATGGTTTAAGGTAAAGTTAATTGGTAAAACAGTTAATCGCAGTGCAATTGGTTGCCGTGCGACTGCTTATGTTGCTGGCAGGCAATTAATCAGAGAAGTAGAAGGCGGGGGCGGTAATCACTTATCTCACAGCACTAAAACTTTGCACTGGGGTATGGCAAAATATAATAAAATTGACTCTCTTAAAATCACTTGGCTTGGTGGGACAAAACAAACAATTTACAATTTGCCAACTAATGTTGAAGTAAGAGTAACTCAAAACACAAAAATCCAATTAGTAACTTATTCCAGTGTTACACTTTGCAAAGGGAGTGTTTACGAAGGGACTACTTATAACAATTCTCAAAAAGTAGTTTTGAATAAAACTTCTATTCAGGGATATGATAGTTTAGTTTATGTTTACGTGAAAGTTAATCCAACTTACGACAACAAATCAAATGTAGGAATTTGCAAAGGTGATTCATATCGTGGAATGAAATTAACAAAGGATACAGTTTTTGTAGATAATTTGAAAACATTTACTGGTTGTGATAGTGTTTCTACATTTACTGTAACTATAAATATGCCTTCTGCTTCTATTCAAAATCTTTCATTCTGCGATGTCGCAGATTACGATGGAAAAATATATACAACTTCCAGAGCTATAACAAAAACAACAAAAAATGTAGTTGGTTGCGACAGTGTGATGACAGTTAATTTGACTGTCAACAAATCTAAAACCACTAATGAAACTGTTTCACTTTGCTCTGGTGATAGCTACTTAGGTAAAGCTTACACTTCAGATAATGACTTAATAATTCCTTTAAAAACAAGTGTAGGTTGTGATAGCGTTCATAGTGTATCTATTAAAGTGAAGCAAGAAGTTAAGCTTTTTAGAGACACATTGATTTTTGCAGGAGCAATGTATGATGGAGTTAAATACGATAGTGCAGATGCTGATTATGAATTCTCTAAAATTATTAAGAGTGGAGCTGCTAATGGTTGCGATAGTACTTATATCGTAAAACTTAGAGTAAGGACACTGAAAAGTGTTATCAGCGAAAATCAGTTTGCTTCTTTAAAAACATTCTCAATAGGGAATCAACAGTATCAAATAGCTTATTCATTAAGCAAAGAAAGTCCAGTTCAAATTTCTATTCTGAATACAAACGGAATTGAAGTATTATCGTATAATCTTGGACATACAAATGTTGGAGATTACAAACTGAACTTCAATGCACAACAATTTGCCAAGGGTGCATACTTCATCACAATGAAGCTTAACTCTGGAGTGTTAACTCAGAAATTGATTGTTGTTGAGTAAGAAATTTTAAGACAAATCATTGTGGTGCAATTGAATAAATTGCACCACTTAATTTAATAGGTTTAAAAATGAAAAAAATTATTTTATGTTTAATTATTGTTTTCACTTCCATTACTTTCTTGCAATCTCAAGATTTCAAAGATGTTGCAAAAGAAATGGGAATAAATCATTTCCTTTTTAGTCCTACTTTCGTTGGTGGAGGGGTGGCTATCTTTGATTATAACAATGATGGCTGGATGGACTTATATATGACTGGCGGTATTTACCCAGATAAGTTATATAGAAATGATGGTAACGGGAAATTCACAAACGTAAGTGCAGAAGCAGGTATCAAATTAGTGCCTAGAGCATCTTCAGTCCAAACTATGGGTGTTACAACTGGAGACTTCAATAACGATGGGTTCGAGGATATTTATGTAACTATGTACCTCAACTCTAAAGATTTCTTGTATAAGAACTTAGGTAATGGTACATTTCAGGAAATATCTGATGATGCTGGGTTGAAATTTACTTCTTGGAGTATGGGCGCCTGCTTTATAGATATTAATCTTGATGGTTATTTAGATATTTACACCACTCTTTATTCTGCCAATACTCAGTCTTTTACAGATGAAAAACATAAAATATATATCAACAACAAGAATGAAACTTTCACAGATAAAACCGAAAAATATGGGTTAACTGATAGTGCTGTTTTTGGATTGGCTGTACAAGCAACTGACTTCGACAATGACAATGATGTTGATATAATGGTGGCAAATGATTTTGGTTTCTTACTTTTACCAAATCAATTATATGAAAATATGTATCCAAAAGATACATTACATGAAATTTCTCAAAAAGCTGGAATAGATGCTGCAATCTTTGGAATGGGAATAGGCTCAGTAGATATTGATGAAGATGGAGACTTTGAATACTATTTCACAAATATTGGTAAGAATAAGTTTTATAGAAATAACGGAAATAAAACATTCACCAATATTGCCGAAGAAACTGGGATTGAACACGGTTTTGTTGGGACTCAACGCTCTACTTCTTGGTCACCAATTTTTATTGATTATGACAATGACACTCATATGGATTTTGCCTTAACTAATGGTTTTGTCGGAGAATCAAATACTAATTTGCAAGACCCAAATAAGCTTTGGAGAAATAAAGGAAATGGAAAATTTGAAGATGTATCGGATATAAATGGCTTCGTAGATCCATCAAAATCCAGAGGAATGGCGATGGGTGATTTGAATAACGATGGCAAAATAGATTTAGTAGTAGTTAATTTAGAAACTGATCCTCAAACTCCTAACAATAATAGAGTATATCTTAATTATAACAAAAGCACCAATAACTGGTTCAATTTAAAATTAGAAGGTACTACTGCAAATCGAAGTGCTATTGGTACTAGAGCAATTGCTTATGCAGGCGGAAGATTGTTTTTAAAAGAAGTGGAAGGCGGTGGTGGTGCCCATCTTTCTAACAACTCTCGTATCCAGCATTGGGGGATGGGGACATTCAAAAAAATAGACTCATTGAAAATTATTTGGCCTGGTGGTGCTACTCAGAAGTTTACAAATCTGCCAGTGAATGTACAATTACAAGTTAAACAAGACACAAAAGCAGAAATAGTAAGCACTAAAAATGTTACACTTTGCAAAGGTGACATATACGACGGAAAGGTTTATAATGAATCTGTCAAATTAGAAAACAAATCAATTGCACAAAATGGTATGGATAGTATTGCTAAAATTAATATTTTAGTAAACCCAACCTATCAAATTACTAGTAATGTTGGTATTTGTCTAGGCGAAAAGTTTAGAGATTTGACTTTGACAAAAGATACTGTTATTATTTATAATTTAAAATCTTTAACTGGTTGCGATAGTATCTGTACCTACAAATTAACTGTGTATCAGCCAATTACTGTTAATCAAACTCTAAGTTTCTGCGATTTCGCAAAAATTGACAATATAAACTATACATCTTCGCGCACTATATCAAAAACTGTAAAAACTACTGTTGGCTGCGATAGCACAATGGTTACAGATTTGATAATTAATAAATCTGTTGCTACTGATGAAACTGTTTCAATTTGTTCGGGCGACACTTACAAAGGCAAGATTTACACATCGAACGACAACTTGCTACTTAGTTTAAAATCAAATGCTGGGTGCGACAGTATTCATACTGTCCAAATTAATGTGAAGCAAATTGTTAATCATTATTCAGATGTAAAAATTAATGTAGGTGAATCTTTTGAAGGTATTAAGTATGACACTGCAAAAAATTACTACTCTATTACAAAAGTAATAAAAAATGGTGGGGCAAACGGTTGCGATAGTATTTTTGTTGTGAGATTAAGAGTACAAGATGCTTCTAGTGTGGAAAGCTCAAATGAATTTGCAATATTGAAAGTAACTCCTTTGGGAAATAACACTTATCAAATTGCCTATTCATTGGCAAAAGAAACTCCAGTTAGAATTGCTATCATAAATTCAAACGGAAGCGAAGTTGCAAATTATAATCTTGGAAATATTGCCACAGGTGAATATAAGCTTGACTTTGCAGCAAACAATCTTGCAAAAGGTGCTTATTTTGTTACAATGAAATTAAATTCTGGAGTGTTAACTCAGAAGCTAGTAATTATTGAATAAACAAAGTTTCACAAAACTTAGATTATCAAAAGCCATCTCGCTAAAAATGAGATGGCTTTTTTGTTGAATGTAATAAATATTCATTTGTTATTTTAGTGCTTTCTAAAGCACTACAACAGTAAAGATTAGTAAAAATAGCCTGATGCAAGTAATCGAACAGAAGAATAGATTCCTAGAATTAGATGCCCTTCGTGGTATTGCCTCGCTAATAGTGGTGCTATTCCATAGCACAATGTTTCGTCCAGAGGCCCAAATTGGATTCAAATTGGGGGTAATGGGGGTTGATTTATTCTTTATTATTAGTGGCTTTGTAATTTTTATGAGTATCAATAAAGTTACTAGCGGTAAAGAATTTGTAATCAATAGAGTGAGTAGACTATACCCTACATACTGGGCAGCCGTGTGTTTTTCTTTCTTATTGAAAAATCTTTATGTAATGATTTATCCTGTTAATCAATATGCAAAAATAGAATCTCTCCAATTTGCTGCCAATTTGACTATGTTTCAGTATTACTTAAGAATTCCAGATATAGAAGATCCATATTGGACCATGATTATAGAAATGCTTTTTTATATAGGCATCCTTGCTCTCTATCAGCTAAAAAAACTTAAACATCTAACTTCAATCGGCTTAGCACTAATTATAGTAATTGTTCCCCTTTCATTTTTTTTCAAAGATGAATTACTATTTAAAAGGTTAATGCTAATTATTCCACTTTGGCAGTATGTACCATTATTTTTAGCAGGAACACTTTTTTATAAAATCTTCTATGGATTAGAAAACAATCGAAAGAATTATGCAATTCTAATATTATGTTTTTTAGCCCAAATATTTCTGTATTCAAATACTTACAGATACATTAATTTCATAACCCAAACCGAATACACGTTAACGCTAACAGTATTTTTCAGCTTGTTTATACTTTTTGTGAATAATAAACTTAAGTACATTGTAAGTCCAGTTTCTCTATACTTTGGTAAGATTTCATTCGCATTATATCTAACTCATCAATTTCTAAGCTTCAACTTCTTAATTCCAACACTTGTAGAAAAGTGGCATTGGAATTTTTGGATAGCAACTCTTTGTGTTTCTTTACCAATATCCATAATTTTGGCAAGCACCATTACATATTTTATAGAAATTCCACTTGGCAAAAAAATGAAGAGCTATTTAAAAGCTAAGTTTGGTTAGATTGTTCCGACTTCCCTATCTTATTACACTTTTCTTTTCCTATGTTGGTCTTTAGTTCAAACAATTTCTTAAATTTGTAATCATAATTATTACTAAGATGTGGCAAAATGTCAAATATCAGAAATCAAGATGCTTTAGATTATCACAAATATCCCACACCTGGGAAAATCGAAGTACAGCCAAGTAAACCTTTCGTTACTCAAAGAGACCTTTCACTCGCATATAGCCCTGGTGTGGCTGTGCCTTGTTTGGAAATTGCTCGTGATAAAAGTTTGGTTTACGACTATACTGGCAAAGGAAATTTAGTAGCAGTAATCTCCAACTGTACTGCCGTGCTTGGCTTGGGCGATATTGGCCCCGAAGCTGGCAAGCCAGTTATGGAAGGTAAAGCTGGACTTTTTAAAACTTTCGCAGATATTAACGTTTTCGATATTGAAATTGACTCTAAAGACGTTGATGAAATGGTTCGCACAATTGAGCTTATTGCTCCTACTTTTGGTGGAATCAACTTAGAAGACATTAAAGGGCCTGAATGCTTTTATATAGAGCAGGAACTCCAAAAAAGACTAGACATACCAGTCTTCCACGATGACCAACACGGAACTGCTATCATAAGCGGTGCTGCTCTTTTAAATGCACTTGAAGTTCAAGGCAAAAAAATTGAAGATGTTAGAGTTGTTTATAATGGTGCTGGTGCGGCTGGGTTTGCTTGTGCAAAATTCCACATTGCACTTGGCGTTCGTCCCGAAAACATCATTATGTGCGATAGAACTGGTGTAATTCACTCCGAAAGAACTAGCGGAATGAACGAATTCAAATTAGAATTCGCAGTTAAAACTGACAAACGCACTTTAGCAGACGCTTTTGTGGGAGCAGATGTATTTGTTGGGCTTTCGGAAGGCAATGTGGTTACGAAAGAAATGGTGAAGTCTATGAACGATAAGCCAATCGTTTTCGCAATGGCTAATCCAGACCCAGAAATCACTTATCAAGATGCTATAGAAGCCAGACACGATGTAATTATGGCGACTGGTCGCTCCGATTATCCTAACCAAGTCAACAATGTATTGGGTTTCCCTTTCATTTTCAGAGGTGCATTAGATGTTTATGCAAAACAAATCAATTTGGAAATGAAGATTGCAGCTGCAAAAGCAATTGCTCAGCTTGCCAAAGAAGAAGTGCCTGAAAGTGTGAAAAGAACCTACGGCGTTACTGAAATGACTTTCGGAAGAGAATACATTATTCCTAAACCTTTCGATCATAGAGTGCTTACTAGAGTTTGCCCTGCTGTAGCGAAAGCAGCAATGGATAGTGGTGTTGCACGAAAATCAATAGAAAATTTTGATGACTATATTCATCAGTTGAATGTACGAATGGGTAGATCTCAGTCATTTATGGCTCCTATCTATAAAAAAGCTAAGACTGATCTTAAACGAGTTGTCTTCCCAGAAAGCTACCAACCAAAAATCATCAAAGCTGCACAAATTTGTGTGGACGATGCATTGGCTCTACCAATTTTAATTGGCAATAGAGAAACTATTCAAGAAGTGGCCGATGAATATGGCTACGATTTGACTGGTGTGGAAATTGTAGATCCAGAAACTCACAAAAGAAACTATGAATATATAAATGAGTATCATACACTTCGCCAAAGAAAAGGCATCACAATGTATGATGCACAAAAAATTGTGATGAGAAATAGAAATTACTATGGCTCTTTGATGGTTCGCTTGGGCGATGCCGATGTAATGCTATCGGGTATCACTTCTCATTATTCAGCTACTATTAAGCCAGCACTAGAAATAATTGGCAAAGATAGTCGCTATGCAAAAGTAGCAGGTATGTTTATCGTTTCTACTAAAAAAGATACTTATTTCTTGTCGGACACTACGGTAAATATAGACCCAACTCCAGATGAACTTGCAGACATAGCATTTATGACAGCAAGCTTTGCCCAAAATTTCGCTATTGAGCCACGTTTAGCTTTACTTTCTTATAGTAATTTTGGTTCAGCAAAAGGAGAAAGCCCAGAGAAAATGAGACGTACTTTAGCTACTATTAAAAAGAAATATCCAAATTTAATAGTAGATGGTGAAATGCAAGCAGACACTGCCGTTGTGCCAAGTATATTAGAAGAAACATACAAATTCTCCGAACTAAAAGACGGAGCGAATGTATTAATTTTCCCTACACTTGATGCAGGAAATATTGCTTATAAATTATTAGCAAGAGTTGGCGGTGCAAACACAATCGGCCCAGTATTACTAGGACTCAACAAACCAATTCACGTATTGCAAACTGGTGCAGAAATAAACGAAATTATGGATATGATAGCCATAGCAGTAGTGGACGCACAAGATAGAGCAAAGAAATAACATAAGTCAAATTCAAACTTATAAAAGCTTCATTATCAAAAGGTAATGGAGCTTTTTTTTGGGGTTAATTTAATTATTTTTCCACTTTTTTCACTTTGAGCATAACCTTTTTGTGTTTCACGTGTTTATTCTAATAAATGCAATTTGCCAAATATTGAAAAAGATTGGGTTTTCGCAATTGAATTATTAATTTAGATAAGTGATTAAGTGATAATTGAGTTAAAAATGAAATCACAAATAACAACTAATACTTCAATCAAAAAAGTAACTTTTATCTTTAACTTTAAGTATTTAGCAATTGGAAATTTAATGATTGACTAAAACTAAACAAGCGATTAAGTTGAATTTTCATTACGACAATCTTAATTTACCGAACGGCTTTTACCAAGTTCGTATTAGTCAGTTAGGAAAAATAATAAAATCAAAAAGTTTGTTGATAGAGAAATAGTGCGAATTAATTAACAGCTTTTTTATATGTATTGTCGTTTTGTGATTGACAATACCAATAAGCATCATCGCCCCAAATTGCTTCTGCTATTCTAGCTTTTATAAGTGTTCGGATAGCTTCTTTGTCAATAATATACATTTGCTCGTTCCAAATGTTTCTGCGTAGAGAGTATTGTTTTAAAGTTTCCAAATCTTGGTCTGTTATTTGAAAATCATTCGCAAATCTGGCAAAACTTTTGTGTGCAGATTTAAGTGAGTCTAATTTAGCACCCACCAAATCATAAATGAACTCGTGGATAGTTCTATTGTCATTCAGTACAGTAGTTAGTGGTGTTAGCGTATCTCTATTCACTCGTATATCGGGATAAATCCCTCCGAGAGCAATTATTGACTTACCTTTGGCAGACTTAAATATTGGTACTTTACCACCCGCTGCAAGTATTCCCAATATTGGTTTGATTTCTTCTAAATTCTTATCCCCTAATTGCAAGCGAAGTTCATCCATATTGAAATTGGAGCTATTTGCTTTTTTATTAATAGGTCTGCCACTAGGCGTTAGGTATTCTGCTACCGTGATTCGGAAAGCAGAGCCATCTTTAAATTCCCACCAATTCTGTACAGTTCCCTTGCCATAAGTTATCTCGCCTATAATTTCGCCAAGGTCATAATCCTGCACCACTCCAGCTAATATTTCCGATGCCGATGCTGTTTCCTTATCTACTAAAACTGTTATTTGAAAATTTTGAAATTCTCCATCTTCTTCAGCGAATCTATCTGCTTTGAATGCCGCATTAGTGGTCTTTGTTTTAATTATAGTATCGCCTTTCTTTAAAAAATTTGTTGCTATTTGACTCACTTGGTCTAAATAGCCACCGCCATTGCCACGCAGGTCAATTATAATTTTATTAATACCTTGTTTTTTAAAATAGGTTAATTTATTTTTAAAATCAATGTTTGAATTTGCATTAAAACCCGAAGCTTTAATATATCCATATTTTTTTTCTATAAAGCTTGCAGCCAATGACGATGATTGGTATCCAGCTCTACGAATTTGAAATTCTATGAGCTTTCCATCTCGCTTTATAATTAAGTTTGCTATAGTATTTGGTTCACCATTAACTAAACTATTAATTTCTGTTTCATTCTTTTTGAATAATGCCTGGGAATTAGCAAACATAAGTATATCTCCAAACCTCAGCCCAGCTGAATCTGCTGGGCTATTTGGATATACTTTCGATACAATGGCAGTATCTCTAATTGAAATAAAGTAAGCACCAATTCCAGCTATAGCACCAGATTGTTGTTGCTTAAGTTGTTTATATACTTCAGGTGAGTAATATTCCGATTGAATATCAAGAGCTTTTAAATAACTATTGAAAGCAGCATCGCTAGATTTGGCTATACTGATTGAATCAATATAGTTTGCATCGGTGATAGTTATTAAATCTCGAAATTTGGCTATTTCAAGCTCTATAAGCTCTTGTTTTACTTTCAATGCAGAATTGCTCTCAACCGAATCATTTACGGCAGAGAGCAATATTTGCGAAAAGCTAAAAAATAAAGCGAATAGGATTATTTTTTTATAAAACACCATTCTGTTTCAAAAATTGCATTACTTGATCTGGGAATTGAACTCCAGCAGCCGAAGCTGTTTGATAAACTTGTCGAATATTCTGAGGTCTATTTGTTCTTATATAGAAATTGAATAGATTTACATATCCTTCCATATAGCCAGGAGCTATTTGTATAGCACCTGTTAAGTATTTTTCAGCTTCTGCAATACTGCCTAATTCAAACAAACAAAGACCAGTTTCAGAAATTATCACTGGGTTATTTGGCATAACACGTTGCAAGTTGTTATAAAGTTGCACAGCTTCTTTATATTTACCTGTAAAGTAGTATGCTTTGCCCAATTTAATTGCCCACTGTGCATTACCCATTCGATTTACACCAGCTTCCATATATGGAACTGATTCGGCATATTGACCTTTTTCAAAATAGGCCCAACCAAGGTTGTAGTTTGCCATACCATCGTTTGGATCTATTGATAATGCTTTTTTAGACATTTCAATTGATTCTTCCATACGACCAGTTTGCAAGTAAAGTACGCCAAGGTCAATGTATAAATTCTTGTTGTTTGGGTTTAATACTGCACCTCGTTTGTAAAGTCGTTCAGATTCAGCCACCTCACCTTTCACAAGGAATGCTTTTCCTAAATCTAAGTATCCTCTCGATTTATCTGGATATAAATCAACCATGTGGCCCCAGAAGTGTTTTCTCCCGTTGAATGTTTCTTTATATGTATATGATTTGAAACCAAATACACCAAGTACAAGCAATGCAATTGCCAAAGCACCTTTTTTAGTGAAATCAATTTTATATGCTTTCATCAGCTCAATCACTATCAAAAATATACCAATAATTGGCAAGTAAGCTCTGTGTTCTGCATAATCAAAGAAATCATCTACGAAAACAATACGAATAAACAAAGTTGGGAACAAAAAGAATAAGAACCAAGATAGTCCAAATAGAATTTTAGAACGAGATGTTCTGTTTGAACTAATTATCAAGTAAGCAATAATTGCAGTTATTAGGAAACCTGTGATTATAGAAAATGGCTCAAAACTAGGCAATGCAATTGCTTTAATTGGCATAAATATTTTCCCAATCATAGCAGGCAAAGTCATATAGTTTTTGAAGAATGCTTCCCAACCAATTGTATCGGGATTTGTGATACCGTCAATAGCTTTTGCTCTTGTCCAAAAGTACCAATGGGCACCAATTACAGTCATAATAGCTGCTATTATCCAACTATCTTTCTCAGCAGAATTGAGTTTCTTTCCTACAAGAATTTTAAAAGGATTATCCTTTCTAAAGAATAGCACATAAGCCAAAAATACGAAAGGATAGAATACAATCACCTCTTTCGTATAAAGAGAAAGAAAGAAAAAGAACGCAAAAAGAACATAGAAAGTAGCTTTCAAACTTGAACTTAGAGCAGTTTTATAATCATAATTATAGATTTGCACCATCACAACGAATGCAATACTCACAAACATGGCAAGCAGAGAGTCATTCCGACCAGAAATCCAGGAGGCAGCAGGTGTTAACATAGGATGCAGAGTAAATAGCATTCCAAATATGAATGAATCCAATCTGCGATAACCCAAGCTGACAAGCAAGCCAAATACGAATATTGAACCAATCACATGAAGGAAGATATTTGTTCTATGGAAAATTCCAACTACATTTTCAACACCCTCGGGGTTCTTATCATAATCTGTTGACATGTGAGCATCAAACAGAAATGAAATGCCTAACATTGGACGATAATACGAAGTACCAAAAGTTCTAGTGAAAGACTCTTTCACTTTAGACTTCAATGTGTCCATATTGATAGTAGAATCCTGATTGAAAGTAGGCTTATTAAACTCTTTATAATCAAGGATAAATATATTGTCATCGCAGAATACCATTGGATATTCCATAGTGCTGCGGTACATAAAGTAAGCTGTCAAAGCTATTATAGCACACATAATCAATACAACAAATCTATTCTTATTGATAAATGCAAAAATAGAATGTTCCGAATAATTTTGCTGCAATTCTAATGCTTTTTCATCTAATTCAAGCTGTTTTTTAGCGTCTAGATGTGTCTCTTTCTTAATTGATTTACTCATTTCAAATTTAAGTTAATTTATATTCAGCAAAGTTAATAATTTTTCCAAGTTATATAACAACAAAATGGCGAACCGAGGTTCGCCATTTTATTTTATTGTCAAGTTAAGTCAACATCAATTGTTATTTCACAATAACAAATGA
>CAZYXG010000034.1:0-28821 GCA_964650885.1 uncultured Hyphomicrobiales bacterium
TTTAAAAAACTATGAAAATTCTTCATAACATATCGCAATTAGTAGTTTCTCAATCCAATCCAAAGGAAGCTTTACGTGGAGCAAACCTTGGTAATTTAGAAGTTATTACTAATGCAACAATGCTTTTCGATAAAACAGTAGTATTCATAGGCACTGACGATGAAGTGAGAAAATATATTCTTGATAACGATATATTGGTAACTGATACTATAAATGCAAATGACAAGTGTGTCATTCCAGGGTTTGTTGACTCACATACCCATATTGTTTTTGGTGGCGATAGAGCAAACGAATTTGGACAACGATTGAAAGGTGCTACATATCAAGAAATTGCTGTAGCTGGTGGTGGGATTGCACATACTGTAAAGAAAACCAGACTTGCCACTTTCGATGAACTTTATCAGAATGCTTCAAAACTACTTGAAAATGCTATTCGATATGGAACCACGACAATTGAAATCAAATCAGGTTACGGTCTCAACTTTGAAGCTGAGATTAAACAACTTGAAGTAATTAAAGAACTTCAAAAAAACTATCCTCTTGAAATTGTTTCTACTTTTATGGGAGCCCACGATTTCCCTGCTGAATTCAAATCAAATCCTGATAAATATGTAGATTTAATCTGCAATGAAATGCTACCTTATGTGGCTGAAAATAAGTTAGCAGAATATTGTGATGCATTTATTGATGAAGGTTACTTCACAATTGCACAAACTGAAAAGATATTCGAAACTGCTTTGCAATATGGCTTTAAACTAAAACTTCATGCCGACGAACTAGTAAATAAAGCTGCTACTGAATTTGCTTGTAGAATTGGGACAATATCTGTGGATCATTTGCTTATGATTAGCGAGCATGGGATTGATTCTCTTTCAAGTTCTGCTACTATTGGAACATTGCTTCCTGCCACTGCCTATTTCATTCGTATGCCTTATGCACCTGCAAGGCAATTAATCGAATCTAATTGTGCTATTGCAATAGCTTCAGATTGCAACCCAGGTAGTTCTTTCACAGAGAGTATGCAGACAGTACTTTCTCTTTCTGCTATGAATATGAGAATGACTGCTGAGGAATGTTTAAATGCAGCTACAATGAATGCAGCTTTCGCTTTGGATAGGCAAAACAAGTCTGGTTCGATTACGGTGGGTAAACGAGCTGATTTCCTTATTTTGGATAGTAGTAATTATCTCGATTTGTTTTATCATTTCGGTATTAACCACGTGGCTCAAACTTGGATTGCTGGAAATATGTATTCTTCTTATGATGCATAATCAATTCCTTATATTAGTTTCTTTCATCACTGTTATTTCTCCTTTTTTAAAAAGTACTTCCGATTTATTGACTTGTTCTTGGCTATAGTACAAATCCTGTACGGATTGTCTAATAGCTCTATTCAGTCTGCCCGTGACTGTTTTGAAAATCATTGCGATTAAAAAAGAAAGAAGAATTGAAATGATTACATATTTCATTTGTTGTACCCCACGAATTGAAATAATAAAAAAAAATCTGGACTGCTATTGCTGCCCAGATGCTTTAAATTTTGCGAACTTATTTAGTTTTTTAGAACTAAGTTAGTTTCTTAATTTTTTTGACATACAAAGCAGATAATCCTATTGTCATGCCCCAGATACACAAGATTGCGATTTCCGAGAAGCCGAAGTTGGACTTTTGCATTTCACGATGCTCGTCCAAGCTTGACGCACTGCGAACAACTTTAGAGTCTTGGTCTAAGTTTGCAGTGTTGATATTTGCTTTGTTCTTTTCGTTTGTGTTTGTAATTGGCTGTGTTTCACTCTCTGTATTAGTGAAGTTGTCTAGCTTATATTCTTCAGCAACGTTTTCAAGAACAACAACATCTTTTGTGCTGCTGTTTACTTTAGCAGACTCCGCTGCTTGTAGATTAAATCCACTGAAAACCATTAGAGAGAACACAAGCAAAAGCAATGTGTTTTTCATTTTGGTAATCCCGTTTGTTATATGTACTTTTTCTGTTTTCATTTTTGTTTTTTATGCAACTTAGGCTATTTTTAGCCAATTTGCATCCGTGTAAATACTTAATTTAATTTAGACAAAACTTATGCCACTTTGTGCGTTCTTATAAGTTAGTAACGTATGAAATTAAATTATGTTACAAAACTACAACAAATAGTTGATTTAAAAGGCACATTATTACTGACTTTCGGGGTGTAATTGTATTAAAATGAAAAATAATTTTGCAAACTGTAAATAAGTGTGTAATATATTACACACAAAATAAAATTAACTGTCAATTTAAATTTACACTTTATGGTACTAATTTAAGATGTTGTTTGTTTTCTGTAAATATTGAATGAAGCAAATCACTCCACTCGCAAAAAATTGCTTATTTTTGTAAGCGTTTCGTTTTATATTTTCAATTCTATCTATAATGTTAAGAAAACAAGACCTTCCCGAAAGGAAGTATAAATTAATTACATCCAACAAAAAAGCTACTTTCGATTTTGAAGTTATCAAAAGACTCGAAGTTGGGATTCAGTTAGTTGGCACAGAAGTCAAATCTTTGCGAAAAGGCAAATGCAATTTGCAAGACGCTTATGTCGGATTCAAACGAAAAGACAATGACGATATGTATGCATTCAACATATCAATTGCTGAATTCGAATTTGGTAATAGATTAAACCACGAAACTAAACGACCTCGCAAACTATTACTTCATCGAAGCGAAGCAGTCAAATGGCGAACCGATGTGGTAGAAAAGGGATATACAATAATTCCAACACAAATCTACTTTTCTGGACATTTGGTGAAACTTGAAATAGCATTAGTGAAACCAAAGAAAAATTACGATAAACGCCAAGTTACCAAAGAAAGAGAAACCAAAAGAGAAATCAATAGAAGTATCAAAGGTTCTTTTAGAGATTAAGCATAGGTAAGATTTTTAATTTGTAATTCTTATGCTTTGTTATTGCTTATCATAAGCAGCTTTTAACTTTTCAATCTTAAGACACCTATCTAAAAGCACTACTCCGAAACAGCGTTGATGTGTATGATTTCGGCAGAATAATGAATGAGAGAAGTAGGCAAAAGTATTTCATCTTGAAGCAAGACTGTGACTAAAAGTACCAAAATATTGTCAATTCAAGTAAAAAGTGTTTATGTATTTGTTAGTAAGTATAATACATATATAATCCCAAGAGGGATAAATAAAAAAAAGGATGTACAATCTACCAATATTGAATCCCCTTAGTGATTCAATATTGGTAGAAAAAGCAACCAAAACACCTTACACCAAAACTGCTTTCAATTCATATTCAGCGGCTTCTGTTATTCGTACATTTACGAATGTACTTATTGATAGAGTTCCATCGTTGGGAATCATCACCACATTGTCCACGTCTGGAGCATCGTGTTCTGTGCGGGCAAGGTAGAAGTCTTTGTTTTCAAAGTCAATTAAAACTCTGTATTCTTTGCCAACTTTTGCTTGGTTTTTACGAAGTGATATTTCTTGTTGTGCAAGCATTACTCTGCCTCGGCGAGCTTGTTTCACATCTTCTGAAATTGGGTCGCCAAGTGGGAATGCTCCAGTACCTTCTTCCAATGAATAAGTGAAAACACCAACTCTGTCAAGTTCCATTTTTTGAATGAAGTCAACCAATTCATCTACGTCAGCTTCCGTTTCGTTTGGATATCCAACAATAAATGTAGAGCGAATTGCTACATTTGGCACTTTCTCACGAATGGTACGAACTATAGTTTCTATTTCTTCTCTGTCCACTCCACGACGCATAGATTTAAGCACTTTGCTTGAAGCGTGTTGCAATGGAATATCTACATAGTTACAGAAATTAGGAGTGTTAGCCATTAAGTCCAATACTTCAAAAGGGAATTTGCGAGGATACGCATACATCATTCGTATCCATTCAATTCCTTCCACTTTGCTAAGCTCTTCGATTAATGAAGCTATGATACGTTCGCCGTAAAGGTCTCTACCATAATAAGTCGAATCTTGGGCAATAAGCACTAATTCTTTGGTTCCAGCTGCAGCCAAACGTTTAGCTTCTGCTATTAATGTTTCTTTATCTTCGGAAATGTGCTTGCCACGCATTAATGGTATAGCACAGAATGTACATTTTTGGTTGCAACCTTCACTAATTTTCAAATAAGCATAGTGTGGGGGAGTAAATTGCACTCTTTCGCCGTGTAGTTCATATTTCTGATCGCCAAGTAAAATTTTCATTATCCTATCGTCTGCATTTACTCCAAGGAAATAGTCAACGTTTTTGATTTGTTGGCGAAGTTCTGTGTTGTATCTTTCGGCAAGACAACCAGTAACAATAAGTTTTTTAAGTTTTTTCTTTCTGCGAAGCTCAGCCGCTTGCAAAATTGTATTAACGTTTTCTTCTTTAGCTGCCTTTATAAAGCCACAAGTATTTATGATAAGTGCATCAGCATCATCAACATTTTCGATTATGTTGATACCATTGGCACGAAGCTTTCCAGAGAAACGTTCTGAATCCACTAGGTTTTTGGCACAGCCAAGAGTGATAACTGATACATTCTTTATATCGTTTGCTTTACTAAGGGTTTTGCTTTTAAGGAGAGTTGACATTGTAAGTATTCAAATTGATTCAAAATTAATAATACAAAATTAAGCTAAAATTCTGAATGATAGATGTAATAAGATTGTTTAATCGCTTTTTGAATAAAACAAAACGTAAAACTGTCCAGAAATCAAGAAAGATAAAAAATAATTTTCAGAGGAAAGAAGCCAATAAATGACTAAAAAGAACAACATTAATATATATATGAGTTGCTAATGAAATTGAAAATAGAATAAAAGCTTGAAAAATGAGGGAAATTATAAGATATTTTGCAAAAAAGTAAAAATAAATTTTTTTTTTAAAAGAAAATGCCTTAAGTTTGTAAACTCTATTCGATACGGCACAATAAATATTTGGAAATGAAATGCCTACTATAAGTCAGTTAATTAGAAAAGGCAGAAAAAAGCTAATAAATAAAAGCAAGTCTGCAGCGTTGAAGTCTTGCCCTCAAAGAAGAGGAACTTGTACAAGAGTATATACAACTACTCCTAAGAAGCCAAATTCTGCATTAAGAAAAGTAGCTCGTGTACGTTTATCTTCAGGTTTTGAAGTAACAGCGTATATACCAGGTGAAGGTCACAACTTGCAAGAACACTCTATGGTGTTCGTGCGTGGTGGAAGGGTAAAAGATTTGCCAGGTGTTAGATACCACATCATTAGAGGTGCGGCGGATACACAGGGTGTTAATGGAAGAAAACAAGGCCGTTCTAAATACGGTGCTAAGAAAAAACAAGTTGACGTTAAAGCAGCTGGTAAAAAGAAATAATTAACCAGCTATTAGGAAATAAGAAATGAGAAAGAAAAGAGCAGAGAAAAGAATCACTATTCCAGACCCGAAATTCGGTGACATGGTTGTGGCGAGATTCATTAACAACATTATGATTCAAGGAAAGAAAAACTTGGCTCAAAAAATTGTTTATGATGCATTTGCAATTATCGAAGAAAAATTAAGTGAAAACCCAGTAGATGTTTTCAAAAAAGCAATGTCAAATGTTGCTCCTGTGTTGGAAGTTCGTTCACGTAGAGTAGGTGGTGCAACGTACCAAGTACCAGTGGAAGTTCGTGAGAGCAGAAGAGTTGCATTGGCAATTAGATGGATTAAAACTTACGCATCTTCTCGCAGAGATAAATCAATGGCTGTAAAGTTGGCTAATGAATTAATGGCTGCTTTTAAAGGCGAAGGTTCTGCTGTGAAAAAACGTGATGACACTCATAGAATGGCTGAAGCAAATAAAGCTTTTGCTCATTTCAAATGGTAGTCTTTAATTAATATTATTTGTTCCTTGAAAATTTAAATTCGGTGTTATATGCCACGTCAATATCCTCTATCAGAAGTTCGAAATATAGGAGTAATGGCTCATATAGATGCAGGTAAAACTACAACTACTGAGCGTATGCTTTTTTATTCTGGTTATTTGCATAGAATAGGAGAGGTTGATGATGGTACTGCTTTTATGGATTATATGGAGCAGGAACGTGAAAGAGGTATTACAATTACTTCTGCCGCTGTGCCTTGCTACTGGAAAAACCATCAAATCAATATAATCGATACTCCTGGTCATGTGGACTTCACTGCTGAAGTTCAAAGATCGCTAAGAGTTTTAGATGGTGCAGTTGCAATATTTTGTGCTGTTAGTGGTGTTCAACCACAATCTGAAACAGTCTGGCATCAAGCCAATGAGTTCAATGTGCCACGTGTGGCATTTGTGAACAAAATGGACAGACTTGGAGCGGATTTCTTAAGAACAGTTGAAGCAATTAAAGAAAAATTACTTGCCAATGCGGTTCCTGTTGAATTCCCAATCGGTGCGGAAGATACTTTTGAAGGCGTAATAGATTTAATAGAGTTTAAAGCTTATTACTACGATAAAGAATCATTCGGAGTGAAATTTGAAGTGAAAGAAATTCCAAATGAATTAATATCGAAAGCTGAAGAGCTTAGAGTTAATTTAATGGAAGCCGTAGCTGAAATAGATGATAGCTTGATGGAAAGTTATTTTGAAAATGGAACGCTAACGGAAGAGCAATTGAAGATTGGAATTAGAAAAGGCGTTATTGCTAATAAACTTGTTCCTGTTCTTTGTGGCTCCTCACTAAAAAATGCTGGTGTGCAGAAAATATTAGACTCAATTGTTGAATATTTGCCATCACCACTTGATATTGAAAAGTTTGAAGGATTTAATCCTAAAGATTATACTCATAAAGTTATAAGACATTCAGACGATAATGAACCTTTCTCGGCTTTAGCATTTAAAGTTTTAACAGATAGCCATGTTGGGAAAGTAGTTTTTATCAGAATTTACTCTGGTTCTTTGAAAGTAGGCGATCAAATAATGAACGCTGGCGAAGATAAGAAAGAGAAGATAGGTCGCATAATGCGAATGTCTTCAAATAAGAGAGAAGATTTACAGGAAGTATTTGCAGGAGATATTGTTGCAATTCCTGGTTTGAAATTTACTAAAACAGGCGATACATTAACTGATATAGAAAATAAAGTTATATTCGAGAGAATTACTTTTTCTGAACCAGTTATAAATCAAGCTTTGGAAGTAAGAACATTGGCAGATCAAGATAAATTAGTTGAAGCATTGACTAAATTATCAGAAGAAGACCCGACATTTAAATTTAAGAACGACGAAGAAAGCGGACAACTCTTGATAAGCGGAGTGGGCGAGCTTCACCTAGAAATCATAGTTGATAGAATAGGTAGAGAATTTAAAATACCGGTTAGAGTCGGTAAACCACAAGTTTCATATAAAGAATCACTTAGCGAAGAAGTCGAAGAATACGGCGAATTTGATAAAGATGTTTCTGGAAAGAAACAATATGGCAAACTAAAAATGAGACTCACTCCACTGGAACCGGGCAGTGGAATTAAATATGAAAATTCGTTATTTGACAGCAAAATTCCTGTAGAAATCTTATCATCAATTGAAGTAATGGCAGTGCAGGCTCTGCAAATCGGACCAAGTGGTTATCCTATGATGGATATTAAAGCCACTCTGGTCGAATTAGATTATCAATCAGACAGTTTCACTGAAACTGGTTGTAAAATCGCCGCCTCAATTGCTGTGAAAGATGCCTGCAGAAAAGTAAAATCAAAAGTATTAGAGCCAATATTTAATATCGAAATTATTACTCCTGAAGAATACGTTGGAGATGTTATCGCCGACTTAAACTCAAGGAGAGGTAGAGTAGAAAATTTTGAGCAAAAATCAAATATGCAAGTCATAAGTGGTAAAGTTCCACTTTCTGAAATGTTTGGTTATGTAACAAAACTACGTTCGGTATCACAAGGAAGAGCTTCATATTCTATGAAGTTCGCTCAATACGAAGAAGCTGTCCTAAAACCAATTTATTAAACAAGCAAATTAATTTTTTATAAAAAAACTTTCTATTTATAGGAGCTTTTCAATGGCTAAAGAGAAATTCGACCGTACCAAACCCCATGTAAACATTGGTACAATCGGTCACGTAGATCACGGAAAAACAACTTTAACAGCTGCTATCACTGCTGCATTAGCAAAAAATGGTACTTCACAAGCACGTGCTTTCGATTCAATCGATAACGCACCAGAAGAAAAAGCTCGTGGTATAACTATTGCTACTGCTCACGTTGAATATGAAACTGCATTACGTCACTATGCTCACGTTGACTGTCCAGGTCACGCCGATTATGTAAAAAATATGATCACTGGTGCTGCTCAAATGGATGGAGCAATCTTAGTGTGTGCTGCAACTGACGGACCGATGCCACAAACAAGAGAGCATATCTTATTAGCTCGTCAAGTTGGTGTGCCTCGTATGGTAGTATTCTTAAATAAAGTTGACATTGCTGATCCAGAATTGATCGAGTTAGTTGAAATGGAATTAAGAGAATTATTGACTTATTATGAATTCCCTGGTGATGATATTCCAATCATTCACGGTTCTGCATTGCAAGCTTTAGAAGCTGGTTCTGAGCCAGGTTCAACTGTAGATGATCCAAGATTGAAATGTATCTATGAATTGATGGATGCAGTTGATACCTATATCGAACAACCACTACGTGAAACTGAAAAACCATTCTTGATGCCTATTGAAGATGTATTCTCAATCACAGGTCGTGGTACAGTTGCAACTGGTAGAATTGAAAAAGGAATCGTAAAAGTAAATGAAGAAGTTGAAATCTTAGGTTTCGGTCTTCAGAAAAAAACTACATGTACTGGTATTGAGATGTTTAGAAAACTTCTTGATGAAGGTTTAGCTGGTGATAACGTTGGTTTGTTACTACGTGGTGTAGATAAAAATGAAATTGAAAGAGGAATGGTAATAGCTAAAATTGGCTCTATTAAACCTCACACTAAATTTAAAGCACAAATCTATGTGTTGAAAAAAGAAGAAGGTGGACGTCACACTCCATTTTTCAACAACTACCGTCCACAATTCTATTTCCGTACAACTGACGTTACTGGTTCAGTAAACTTGCCAGAAGGAAAAGAAATGGTATTGCCAGGCGATAACTTATCTGACATCGAAGTAGAATTAATATCTCCAATCGCAATGGATGAAGGGTTGAAATTCTCTATCCGTGAAGGTGGCAGAACAGTTGGTGCTGGTGTAGTAACTAAAATCATTGAATGATAATTTAA
This sequence comes from uncultured Hyphomicrobiales bacterium, assembly GCA_964650885.1. Taxonomy (GTDB): domain Bacteria; phylum Bacteroidota; class Ignavibacteria; order Kapaibacteriales; family UBA2268; genus JAPLFM01. The sequence goes on from CAZYXG010000034.1 coordinate 9,212, forward strand.
TCTTGCTCGGTTGTGATAGCCACAGCCGAGTGATATTATAGAGGAAAATCTAGTGTCAACTCAGAGAATAAGAATTAAATTAAAATCATACGACCACAACTTGATTGATAAATCAAGTGAAAGAATCGTAAAAACTGTTAAGCAAACAGGTGCACTTGTATCGGGACCGATACCTTTGCCAACAAGAAAATCTATATTCACAGTGAATCGCTCACCACACGTAGATAAAAAATCTCGTGAGCAATTTGAAATAAGAGTGCATAAAAGATTGATTGATATTTTCAGTTCTACACAGAAAACAATTGACGCGCTAATGAGGCTAGAATTACCAGCTGGCGTTGATGTTGAAGTTAAGGTCTAAGAAAGAAGGACAAAGAATTATAATGAAAGCGGCTTTATTAGGTAAAAAAATCGGAATGACGAGTTTATTCTCTGAAAATGGGGAGCATATCCCTTGCACAGTGATTGAAGCGGGTCCGTGTCCTGTAGTACAACTAAAAACTATGGATAATGATGGTTATTCGGCTATCCAAATTGGATTCGGCGCGAAACCAGAAAGAAAAGTAACAAAGCCAATGGCTGGTCAATTTGCAAAAGCTGGTGTTGAACCAGTTTATAAATTGAAAGAGTTCAGAGATTTGAATGCTAATGTAAATTTAGGTGAGACTTTAACAGTCGAACAATTCAAAAAAGGCGATAAAGTAAAAGTTACTGGAACTTCTAAAGGTAGAGGTTTCCAAGGTGTAATCAAACGTCACGGATTCAGTGGAGTTGGTATGGCAACACACGGTCAAAGTGATAGACAACGTCACCCTGGTTCGATTGGGCAATCTTCATACCCTTCAAGAGTATTGAAAGGAATGAGAATGGCTGGTAGAATGGGCGGTAATCAAGTGTCTGTTCGCAACCTTGAAATAGTTGATGTAATTGTGGAACGCAATCTTATCCTTGTGAAAGGTAGTATTCCCGGTGCACCAAACTCGTATTTAGAGATAATGATGTAATTGGGTGAATTGAAAAATGCAAATTGATATTTTAAATAGAGAAGGATTAGCTGCAGGTAGTGTTGAATTGAATGATTCAGTATTTGCAATTACACCTAACGAAAATGCAATGCACCTTTCTGTGGTAGCTTATTTGGCTCACCAAAGACAAGGAAATGCTAAAACAAAAATTAGAAGTGAAGTTTCTGGTGGTGGTAAAAAACCTTGGAAACAAAAAGGTAGAGGTACTGCTCGTTCTGGTTCAAATCGTTCACCTATATGGGTTGGCGGTGGAACTATTCACGGTCCAAAACCACACAAGTACAATCCAGTTGTTCCTAAGCAAGTCAGTAGACTAGCTAGAAAATCTGCGTTGTCTGTGAGAGCTTCTGAAAAAAATATTACTGTAATTGAAGATTTTATGTTAGATAAAATCAAAACAAAAGAAATTACATCAGTATTATCGAAATTGAGTTTGACTAAAAAGAAAACCTTAGTAGTTGTACCTCAATATAATGAAGCAATATATAAATCATCAAGAAATATACCTGGCGTTAGTGTTTCGCCTGCTCAAGATTTATCTACTTATGATATTTTGAGCCACCACAAACTCTTGATATTTAAGGGTGCAATTGAACAAATCGAAAGCACTTTAATAAAATAAGTAGAATAGGTAAACAAGAAATGTTGCAAATAATAAAAAGACCGCTCCTTACTGAAAAGGCAATGAGTAATACCGATAAAGGTCAATATATTTTTGAAGTGAGTCCTGACGCAAACAAGATTCAAATCAAAAAAGCAATAGAAGATATGTTCGAAGTTGAAATTGTGAGCATTCGCACTGCACGTATTAAAGGTAAAGTTAAACGCAAGTTTACTAAACGTGGATTGATGGAAGGCAGAACAAATCTTAGAAAAAAAGCATATATTACTTTGAAAGCTGGTCAAGCAATAGAGCTTGTTTCAGGGGTTCAGAACGATAATTAATTAAAACTAATTAGTTTGAATTAGAGAAAAAAATGGGCATTAGAGTATTAAAACCAATAACACCGGGTACTAGACATTATTCGATTTCTACTTTTGAGGAATTAACTCAAGGTAACAAACCAGAAAAGTCTCTTACTGTTCCACTTACTAAATCAGGTGGTAGAAACAATACCGGTCGTATCACATCTCGTCACAGAGGTGGTGGTCACAAAAGAAAGTATAGAATAATTGACTTCAAAAGAAATCGTATTAATGATCCTGCTGAAGTACTTACAATTGAATACGATCCAAACAGAACTTGCTATATAGCATTAGTACAATATCAAGACGGTGAGAAAAGATATATCTTGGCTCCTAAAGATTTGAAAGTTGGCACTAGTGTTATTTCTAGTCCAACTGCTGAATACAATCCTGGTAATACATTACCATTGAAAAATATTCCTCTTGGTTTAGTAGTGCATAATATTGAATTGAAACCTGGTAAAGGTGGACAAATTGCAAGAAGCGCAGGCGCTGCTGTACAATTTGTTGGACTTGACAACGGTTATGCTCAATTGAAATTGCCTTCAGGCGAAATTAGAATGGTTTCTCAAGATTGTTTAGCTACTCTTGGAGTGCTTTCAAATGGTGACCACGAAAACATTGTACTAGGGAAAGCTGGTAGGAATATCTGGAAAGGTATCAGACCGCAGACTCGTGGTATGGCGATGAATCCAGTAGATCACCCAATGGGTGGTGGTGAAGGCCGCTCAAAATCTGGTGGTGGTAGATTGCACCCACGTTCTCCTTGGGGTAAGAACTCAAAAGGTTTGAAAACTCGTAAGAAGAAAAATCCTAGTAACAAATTCATCATTAGAAAACGTAAAAGCAAATAAGCCTTAAGGGATAAAAAATGTCAAGATCGCTAAAAAAAGGTATTTTCATTCATTATAAATTGCAAAGAAAAATCGATGCAATGAATGAAAAAAAAGAGAATAAAGTAATTAAAACTTGGTCTCGTTCATCTACAATTACTCCTGACTTCGTTGGTCATACTGTAGCTGTACATAATGGTAAAAACTTTATTCCAGTTTATGTGACTGAAAATATGGTTGGACATAAATTTGGAGAGTTCTCTCCAACGCGCAACTATAGAGGTCACGGTGGTGGCAAAAAAGATCAACGCGGTAAAAAATAATATCTAAGGATTTGGATTAATGCAAGCAACTGCAATAAAAAAATATATAAGATCAAGCCCTAGAAAAATGAGATTAGTAATAGATCTTATTAGAGGCAAAAGAGCATCAGATGCTTTGAATATTTTGAGTTTTTTACCTCAACATGCTTCAGAAGATGCAATACTAGTGCTTAAATCAGCTCTTGGAAATATTAATTTCAAAGCTCAAGAAGAAGGCTCTACTATCGAGAATAGTGATGTTATAGTTAGTCAGGTTTTTGTAAATCAAGGACCTACTGCTAAAAGAATAAGCCCCGCTCCTATGGGACGTGCTTATAGAATTAGAAAAAGAAGTAATCACTTGACTGTAGTTGTAGAAACTATTGGTCATAATAAAAATAATTAATTAAGAAATAAAAAAACTACAGGAATTTATTTTGGGACAGAAGACTAATCCAATCGGCTTTAGATTAGGCATCAACAGAAATTGGGATGCTAATTGGTTTGAAGCACGTAATCTTACTGAAAAAATAGCTGAAGATATTAAAGTCAGAAATTACATCAAGTCAAGAAAAAAGAAAGCTGGTATTGCCCGCATCTTGGTGGAAAGAACTGCTAAACAATTAAGAATCACTATCAATACTTCTCGTCCTGGTGTTATCATCGGTAGAAGCGGTAAAGATATTACTCAATTGGAAGAAGAACTTAAAAAATTAACAGCTAAAGAAGTAAAGATTTTGATTAGTGAAATTAAACGTCCTGAATTGGATGCACTTCTTGTAGCTGATAATATTGCTCAACAACTTGAAGGTAGAATTTCTTTCCGCCGTGCATTAAAGCAAGCCGTTACTTCATCTATGAGAATGGGTGCAGTTGGTATCAAAGCTATGGCTTCTGGTAGATTGGGTGGAGCTGAGATGGCAAGAACTGAACAGTACAAAGATGGCAGTGTGCCATTGCATACTTTAAGAGCTGATATTGATTACGGAACTTCAACAGCTCATACAATTTATGGTGCTATTGGTGTGAAAGTTTGGATATGTAAAGGCGAAATTATCGGAAAGCAAAAGTAATTTTGTAATCCTTCTAATAAAAAGCGTAAAGCTAAATTAATAAAAATGAAATTGAAGAAATTGGCGGTAATTTAAAATGTTAAGTCCAAAAAGAGTAAAACACAGAAAAACCCACAGAGGTAGAAGAACTGGAAATGCCAACAGAGGTGCTTTAGTAGCATTCGGCTCATTCGGTTTGAAAGCTTTGGAACCTGAGTGGATAACAAATAGACAAATCGAGTCAGCTCGTATTGCTATCAACCGTTATCTGAAAAGAGATGGTCAGGTTTGGATAAGAATATTCCCTGATAAACCATATACTAAAAAACCTGCTGAAACTCGTATGGGTAAAGGTAAAGGATCACCAGAAGGTTGGGTAGCTGTGGTACGTCCAGGTCGAATTTTATTTGAAGTAGATGGTGTATCTCGCGAGAGAGCTGAAGAAGCTATGAGATTGGCTTCTCACAAATTACCAATTAAAACAAAGTTTGTTACACGTATTGATTTGACATATAATGAAACCGCGTAAAGCTAAAGATTTAAGAGAATTATCTGTAGTTGATTTGAATCAACTCTTAACAGATTCAGAAGAAACTCTTGTGAAGCAAAAAATTCAACACTCTCTAAAACAGTTAAATGATACTGCTTATGTAAAAGTGTTGCGTCACGATATAGCAAGAATTAAAACAATTTTAAATGAGAAAAAAAACTAACTAAGTTTATTTCTCCAAAAATTGAAAGCTAAGAGTTTCACAGTTTATTTCTAATTGAATAAAAATATTAGGTTCCGGAATGGAAGAAGTTAAAAAAACAACATTAAAAAAGATACTTCAAGGTAAGGTAACATCGAATAAATCAGACAAAACTATTGTTGTTACAGTAGTACGTCAGGTGGCTCACCCTATCTATAAAAAATACTTTAAACGTAGCAAAAACTTTATGGCTCACGACGAAGGTAACACATGCAGCATCGGTGATTTAGTAAGAATCAAAGAGTGCAGACCTTTAAGTGCTAAGAAACGCTGGGAATTAGTTGAAGTATTAGAAAAAGCAAAATAATTGCTTTTGCTTAAGTTAAAAGTATAGAAAAATTAAATAGAGGTAGTAATGATACAAGAAGAAACAAATCTAATCGTGGCAGATAATTCAGGTGCAAAGAAAATTCGTTGCATTAGAGTTCTAGGAGGTCACGGTAAAAGATATGCTCGCGTTGGAGATTTGATTGTTGTAACTGTAAAAGCTGCTATTCCAAATGGTAACGTGAAAAAAGGCGAAGTTTGCAAAGCTGTTGTAGTTCGCACTGCTAAAGAAATTAAAAGAAAAGATGGTTCTTTTATTAGATTCGACGATAATGCTGCTGTTCTTTTGAACCAAAAAGGAGACCCTCGTGGTACTCGTATATTTGGACCAGTTGCCAGAGAATTGCGTGAAAAATCTTTTATGAAAATCGTTTCTTTAGCTCCAGAGGTAATTTAAGATGTTAAAAATGATAAAATTGAAAATCAAAAAAGGTGATATTGTTAAAGTTATCGCAGGCGATGACAAAGGCAAAGAAGGTAGAGTACTTGAAGTATTACCTAAAGCTATGACAATATTGGTAGATGGCGTGAATATTCACAAAAAACACCAAAAACCAACTCAAAATAACCAACAAGGTGGTATAGTTGATAAAGCTATTCCAGTTCATTATTCAAATGTACAACTTGTTAGTGCTAAGTAAATTTAAGTAGAGATTAAAGAAAAATGGCAAAACAAACTCAAGCAACTGTATCTAAGAAGAACGTTTTCCTACCAGAAGGTAAGAGAATTGAAGATGTAGATAGTTCAATAGCAATACCAATACCAAGACTGTTTAGTTTTTATTCTGAAAAAGTTATTCCAGCTTTGAAAACTAAATTTGGTTATAAAACTGTAATGCAAGTACCTAAAATTCAAAAAATCGTTTTGAATGTTGGTGTTGGCGAAGCAGCTTCAGATCCAAAGTTATTAGTAGCTGCTATCAATGAATTGGAATTAATAACTGGTCAAAGACCAGTAGTTCGAAGGGCTAAGAAAGCTATTTCTAATTTTAAGTTAAGAGAAGGCATGCCTATTGGTGCTACTGTAACTTTGAGACGTATTAAAATGTATGAATTTTTAGATAGATTCATCAATATTGCATCTCCTCGAATTAGAGACTTTAGAGGTTTTAATGATAAAAGCTTCGACGGTCGTGGTAACTACACTGTAGGTATCAAAGAGCAAATTATGTTCCCAGAAATAGATGTGGATAAAGTTAACAAAATCACTGGTATGGATATCACTTTTGTGATGAGTGCTAGAACTGATGAAGAAGCACACGCTTTACTTAGTGAATTTGGTTTTCCATTTAGAAAAAAATAAGGTCGAATATTTATGTCTAAGAAATCAGTAATAGCAAGAAATACAAAACGTATAGCATTAGTAGAGCAATATTTAGCTAGAAGAAATGAGCTGAAAGCTGCTGGAGATATGGAAGGTTTGCAAAAACTACCAAGAAATTCAGCTCCTACAAGAGTGCGAAATAGATGTACACAAACAGGTAAAGGGCGTGGTGTTTACCGCAAATTTGGCTTGTGCAGAAATCAATTTAGAGCTTTAGCTCTTGAAGGTAAGATACCTGGTATTAGAAAAGCTAGCTGGTAAGCCAACTTTTTTATTAGAAACCAAATTCTTAGTTTATTTAGAAATTAGAAACAATTAAGTGTAAATTATGCCAGTAACAGATTCAGTATCAGATTTTTTGACAAGAATTAGAAACGCAGGAAATGCGGGTCATAGGACTGTTGATACTCCAAGAAGCAATATGAAAGTTGCTATTGCAAAAATCTTGAAAGAACAAGGCTTCATCACTGAATATGAAGATTTAAAAGATGATGTGCAAGGAGTTGTTAGAGTAACTCTTCGCTATCATAACAGAAAACCTGCTATTAAAGAAATTAAAAGAGCAAGTAAACCAGGCAGAAGACTTTATGTGAATACTGATAGTATTCCTAGAATTAAGAATGGTTTGGGTGTTGCTATTATCTCCACTTCAAAAGGTGTAATGACTGATAAAGACGCTAGAAAATTTAACGTCGGTGGTGAATTTCTTTGTACCATTTGGTAATATAATTGGAGAATGTAAGTGTCTAGGATCGGAAAAAAATTAATTGAAATCCCTAATAACGTAAAGGTAACTTTGGCTGATGGTAAATTCATCGCTAAAGGACCTAAAGGTGAATTAGAAGTTACTGTGCCTGAAGCAATCTCTTGCCAAATGGAAGGCAATATAGTAAATTTTGCTCGTGCAAACGATGAGAAAAAAGTACGTTCTTTGCATGGCTTGACAAGAGCTTTAGCATTTAATGTTGTAGAAGGTGTTAGTAATGGTTTTACTACTACTTTAAAAATTGAAGGTGTTGGTTTTAAAGTTGAATTGAGAGAAGAAAAATTACAGATGAATCTTGGTTTTTCACACCCAATTCTAATCATACCTCCTAAAGGTGTTTCTTTCACTGCTCCAAATCCAACTACTATTATTGTAACTGGAATTGACAAACAATTAGTTGGGACTGTTGCATCGAAAATCAGAAGTATCAGACCACCTGAACCTTACAAAGGTAAAGGGGTTCGTTATGAAAACGAATACGTCAGACGCAAAGCTGGTAAAACATCTGCTAAATAATTTCATTAAAAATTAAACTTAAGTAAAAGCCAAATGGAAGCTCGTAAGTTAAAAGCGAAAAGAATACAAAGAAGAAAATATAGTATCCGTAATAAAATAAACGGAACTCAAGAAAGATTGAGACTGACTGTATTTAGAAGTTTAAGCCAAATTTATGCTCAAATTATCAATGATGATGATCAAAGCACATTGGTTTCTGCTTCTTCTATCGATAAAGAAGTGTCTGTGTTGTTAAAACCAGAAATGTCTAAAATTGAAGTTAGCAATATAGTAGGCAAAAAACTTGCTGAAAGAGCTGCTGCAAAAAATATAAAAAGTGTTGCCTTTGACCGCAACGGAAGAATTTACCACGGTCGCATCAAAGCTCTTGCTGAGGGAGCTCGTGAAGCCGGTTTGGAATTTTAAATATTAACAAGGTGTCAAATTGAGTAAGTATAAAGCATCAGAATTAGAATTAAAAGACAAGTTAGTCCACGTTGGAAGAACTGCAAAAGTAGTAAAAGGTGGTCGTAGATTTAACTTTTCTGCAATCGTAGTCGTTGGCGATGGAAATGGACATGTCGGATATGGTCTGGGCAAAGCTAGTGAAGTAGTTGATGCGGTAACCAAAGCAACTGAAGCTGCTAAAAAAAGTTTAGTAAAAGTGAAAATTCAAGAGGGTACAGTTCCTCACGAAGTATTAGGTAGATTCGGATCTGCAAAGATTTTGATTAAACCTGCTACTCCTGGTACTGGTGTTATTGCATCTGGTGGTGTGAGAGCGGTACTAGAGTTGGCTGGAGTTCACAACGTTTTAACTAAAAACTTGGGTTCTTCAAATCCTCACAATACTGTTAAAGCCACTATTGCTGGCCTAGCAGATTTGGAAGATTTGAATTCAGTGGCAACACGTAGAGGCATTTCGCCAGAGAAAGTAGTTAGAGGTTAATACTTCTTCTCTTTTTAATGTTTAGTATTGTATTAGGATAATTAGAATGTCAAAAATTAAAGTTACTCAAACAAAAAGCATAATTGATAGACACTTTAAACAAAAAAGAACTATTGAAGCTTTAGGTCTTGGCAGACCAAATTATTTCAAAATTCTGCCAGATAATCCACAAACTCGTGGAATGGTAGCACAAGTAAAACACCTTGTGAAAGTTGAAGCTGTTATTGAATAATTGAATAAGATTAATAATCCCAAAGAAATAAGAAAATGATACACATCGGTAATTTAACATACACAGATGGTGCAAAGCACAGTAAAAAAAGAATTGGTAGAGGTCCAGGATCTGGACACGGTGGAACTTCTACTCGTGGACATAAAGGACAACAAGCACGCTCTGGAGCTACAGTAGCTCGTGGTACAGAGGGTGGTCAAATGCCGATTCACCGTAGATTGCCTAAATTTGGTTTTACCAATCCTACAAGAGTGGAATACCAATCAGTTAATCTTGGCGATTTGCAAAGACTTATTGATGCAAAAAGAATTGATGCTTCAAAAATTAATTTTGAAACATTGCTTGCTTGTGGAATAATTAAAAAATCCAATCAACCTGTAAAGATTCTTGGCAATGGTGAAATTAATGCTTCTATTAATATTGAAGCTCACGGTTTTTCTTCTTCTGCAAAAGAGAAGATTGAAAAGCTAGGGGGGACAGTAGTAGTTAATGGCTAAATTAATAGAAACATTTTCAAACATCTTTAAGATTGAAGAACTAAGAAAGAGAATCACGTTCACTTTGTTGGTTCTTTTACTCGTTAGAATTGGCTCTTTTATTACCTTACCAGGTATTAACGTAGCTGCTTTGAAAGCAAGTATGGCTAATGGTGCCAACAACACTCTCTTTGGATTGTTTGATTTATTCGTAGGTGGTGCATTCTCCAATGCGGCTATATTTGCTCTTGGAATTATGCCATACATCACTTCTTCTATCATCTTTCAATTAGCTGGTGTGGTTATGCCACAAATTCAGAAAATGCAGAAAGAAGGCGAAGAAGGAAGAAGAAAGATTAATCAATATACTAGAATGTTGACTGTAGTTATAGCAGCTCTTCAAGCTTTTGGTATTTCATTGAAATTAGTAAACACAAATGCTGGTGCTTTTGGTTCTTCAGTTGTTGCTGATCCTGGATTTTTATTTACATTGACAACAGTTTCTTTATTGACTGCTGGTACTGTGTTCTTAATGTGGTTAGGTGAGCAAATTACTGATAAAGGTATTGGAAATGGTATCTCTTTAATTATCTTCATTGGTATTATAGCAAGACTCCCAAGTTCATTAATGCAAGAATTTGAATTAGTAGCTTCGGGTGCTAGAAATATTGTTGTTGAAATAATTATCTTTACTGCTTTATTAGGTATTATTGCTGCTGTGATTTTAATGACACAGGCGGCAAGACGAATACCTGTTAACTATGCTAAAAGACAAGTTGGAAAGAAAGTTTATGGTGGTAGCACTCAGTATATTCCTTTGAAATTGAATACTGCTGGTGTAATGCCTATCATCTTTGCTCAATCTATTATGTTTATTCCTAATACTGTTTTGAGCTTCTTCCCAGAAAGTCCAAGAATTTTATATTTATCGAATATGTTTAGCTATGAATCTTATTTCTATGCTGCTATTTATTCGACTATAGTAATTTTGTTTACGTATCTATACACAGCGATTGTATTCAATCCACGTGATATAGCTGATAATATGAAAAAGAATGGTGGTTTCATACCAGGTATTAAACCTGGAAAACCAACATCTGATTATATTGATGGAATCTTAACAAGAATAACATTGCCTGGTGCATTTTTCTTAGCTCTAATTGCAATTTTACCAACAATTGTAACTAAGTTGTTCGGTCTTACGTCTTCATTTGCTCAGTTTTTTGGTGGTACGTCACTTCTAATTATGATTGGTGTAGCACTTGATACTTTGCAACAAGTAGAATCTCATTTACTTATGAGGCACTATGATGGATTTATGAAGTCTGGTAAAATTAAAGGTAGATACGGTGCTGGAGGTTATTAATGGTACAATCTTTTCCAAGAATACCATTGAAAACTGCCGAAGATATTAAATTTATGGAGAAGGCTTGCAGAATTGCAGCTGACACTCTTTCGCTCCTTGAAAAAAATGTGAAACCTGGAATTACTACTTTAGAGTTAGATAAAATCGCAGAAGATTATATCAAAACTAAAGGTGGTACCCCAGCTTTTAAAGGTTATAAATCATCTGAAAGTAAAGTTTTTCCTGAGTATCCTGGTGTACTATGTATATCTGTAGAAGATGAAGTAGTTCACGGAATACCAAGCGAAAGAAAGCTTAAAGATGGAGAAATATTAACCCTTGATTGTGGAGTTTTACTTGATGGCTATTATTCTGATACTGCATTAAGTTGCGGTGTAGGAGAAATAAGCGATGCAAGAAAAAAACTGCTAAGAGTTTCAGAAGAATCAATGTACTTAGGAATTGAACAAGCTGTGAAAACAAATAAAATATTTGATATTTCAAGAGCAATTCAAGACCATTGTGAATCCCACGGGTATTCACTAACAAGAGAATTAGTTGGGCATGGGATTGGCAAGAAATTGCACGAAGAGCCAGCTGTTCCAAATTTTGTTCCTGCTTTGTTGCATCGCAATAGATACAACAATGCTAAATTGGCAGCTGGTATGACAATTTGCATTGAACCTATGGTGCACATGGGAAAAAAAGAAGTTTATACAAAAACAGATGGATGGACAATTTGCACAAGCGACCATACACCTGCAGCTCACTTTGAGCACACAGTCCTCATAACTGATGGTAAACCTGTTATATTAACTGCGAGAAGTTAAAGAATATGGCGAAACAAGAGCCAATAAAAATTGATGGTATTATTGATGAAACACTTCCTAATACACAATTTATTGTGAAGTTAGAAAATGGTCATAAAATACTGGCTCATATATCTGGCAAGATGCGTATGAATTTCATCAAAATCTTGCAAGGTGATAAAGTTACTGTGGAAATGACGCCTTATGATTTGAATAAAGGCAGAATAATTTATCGTTATAAATAATTTAATTAAGCCCTCGGGCAAATACTAAGAGTAAGGTGCTGAAATGAAAGTTCAAGCTTCTGTGAAAAAAAGAAATCCTGATGATATTATCGTTCGTCGTAAGGGTAGGGTTTATATCGTGAATAAGAAAAACCCAAGATTTAAGCAAAGACAAGGTTAAAATTAAGGATTAAACAATGGCTCGTATAGCTGGTGTAGATTTACCAAAAAATAAACGTGGTGTAATTGGATTGACTTACATATTTGGTGTGGGCAATACAATCAGCAAGAAAGTTCTTGCTGCCGCAGGTATAGATGAAAGTAAAAAAATAAGTGATTGGTCTGATGACGAAGTAACAAAAATACGTTTGTTATTGGATGATTACACATTGGAAGGACAGTTACGTTCAGAAGTACAAATGAACATCAAACGATTGATGGACATAGGTTGTTATAGAGGTTTACGTCATAGAAGAGGACTTCCTGCACGTGGACAAAGAACAAGAACTAACTCTCGTACAAGAAAAGGTAGAAGGAAAACTGTTGCTGGAAAGAAAAAAGCAACTGGTAAGAAATAATAGTATCTTTTCAAGAATAGTTTCTTTTATAAAAGATTTTAAAAAAATAATTAGGCTTAAGAAGTGGCAAAGAAAAAAGTTAAAAAGAAAGTTGTTACCGATATTCATGGTAAAGCTTTTGTAAAAGCTACATTCAATAATGTTATTGTAACTGTTTGCGATATGTATGGCAACACGTTGTCGTGGTCATCGTCAGGTAAAAATGGTTTCAAAGGCTCAAAGAAAAATACTCCTTATGCAGCGCAGGTTTCTGCAGAAAAAGCTGGTAAAGAAGCTTATGATATGGGTTTAAGAAAAGTTGATGTTGTTGTAAAAGGTCCTGGTTCCGGCAGAGAAGCTGCTGTTAGAGCTTTGAGCGTAGCAGGTTTGGAAGTGCATAGCATTTTGGATAGAACTCCTATTCCTCATAATGGCTGTCGCCCTCCAAAAAGACGTAGAGTTTAATAGCTCTATAAATTGCAACGGCTGTTTTTACCAGAATTAGTTTTATAATAAATCTATTGCCAAGGATAATATGAATATTCAAATGCAAATGCCAGAAAGAGTACAAAATGAGGACACTGGAAGTCAATTCCATGGTAGATTCATTTTGCAACCTCTTGAGCAAGGTTATGGAGTTACGATTGGTAACTCTTTAAGAAGAGTTTTACTTTCTTCTATTCCTGGCTCGGCGATTATCGGTGTTAAAATCACTGATGTTACTCACGAATTTCAAACAGTTCAAGGTGTGGTTGAGGATGTATCCGAAATCATTTTGAATTTGAAACAAGTTCGTATGAAAATGAACGATAAAAAAGCAACTAAAGTTATATTTCATGTGAAAGGACCTGGCACTTGGACTGCTAAAGATATTGAATTAGCTGCTCCAGATGCTGTTGAAGTTATAGATCCTGATCATCACATTTGCACTTTGAGTGACGATGCTGAGTTTGATGTGGAACTGAGAATTGGCAGAGGTAAAGGATATGTGCCTGGCGATGAACAATCAATAGTTGATTTCCCTTTGGGAATGCTTCCAATTGATTCAATTCATACTCCAGTTAAAAACGTTGTCTATACTGTAGAGCCATTCCGTGTTGGTCAGAAAACTGACTATGAAAAATTAATTTTAGATTTAACTACCGATGGTACTATCTCAGCTCAAGAAGCAGTCCACTTTGCCTCTAAAGTTTTGAATGAACATATCAAATTCTTTATCAACTTCGATAAATATGAAGAAGATGCTCAACCTCACATGGCTGAAGAAGAAGAAATCAAAGTAGCTGAAAGAAACAGAATTAGAAAAATATTACTTACTCCTGTTGATGAACTTGAACTATCTGTTCGTGCACACAACTGCTTGAAATCTGCAAATATTAAAAACTTAGCAGAATTAGTTAATCTACAGGAATCAGAACTATTGAAGTTTAGAAATTTTGGTAAAAAGTCTTTGACTGAATTAGCTGAAGTTGTTGCTTCATTTGGATTAGATTTTGGTATGAACATTGAGCCATACTTAAGAGACGAACCAAAATCATTACATATTGATTAATTAAGAAATACAAGCATTAGAGTTTAAAAATGAGACACAGAAATAAAGGTAAGAAATTAGGTAGAACAGCAAGTCACAAGGAAGCTATGCTTCGCAATATGGCTAGTTCACTTTTCGAACACAAAAAAATTAAAACAACTGAAGCTAAAGCGAAAGAACTTCGTCCCTATGCTGAGAAGTTAATCACTCGTGCTAAAAATGCACTTTTGAATGAGAAAAAAGGTCAACTGCCCGAAGGTCAAACTATTGATCTTCATTCAAGAAGAGAAGTTGGTCGTTTCATCAGACAAAAAGCTGTATTGCAAGAATTATTCGATTCTATTGCACCAGTAGTTCTTGAAAGAGAAGGTGGCTACACTCGTATCGTTAAAACTGGTATTAGAAGAGGCGATGCTGGAGCTACTGCAATAATTGAATTGGTTGATTGGGCTAACAAACAAGACGGTGTTGTTTCTTTGAAAAAGAAAAAAACTGTAACTGTTAAGAAAAAAGCTACTACTACAACTAAAAAAGTTACATCTAATATTGAAGCTGCTGCTCCAGTTGCCGTTGTTGCTCCTCTTGAAGAAGCAATTGTAGAAGTTGCTGAAGTAGAAACTACTCCAGTAGTAGCAGTTGCTGAAGAAACTCCTGTCGCTGAATCAACTGATGAAGCTGTTACTGGCGAAAGTACAGAAGAAAAAGCATAATCAAATCATTCAGATTTAATTTTAAAAAAAGATGCATCGTTTGGTGCATCTTTTTTGTTTTATACCAAATTTAATTATATTGCAATTATGAAAGTTCAAATAAGTAAGATTAGCAAAACATACAATGTTAATAATGAAATGAAGACAAATGTGCTTAATTCATTTTCAATGGATGTGGCTGATGGTGAAATGTTAGCACTAATGGCACCATCTGGGGCTGGAAAAAGTACACTGCTAAATATAATAGGCACTCTCGATAATGCCGATAGTGGCGATATTATATATTCAACTTCAAGTGAAGAAATAAAACTATCTAATTTAAAGAATAATGAATTGAATACATTTCGGAATCAGAAATTGGGTTTCATTTTTCAATTCCATAATCTTTTGCCTGAACTAACTGCTCTGGAAAATATTGCTACTCCAGCACTAATAGGTGGCGAAAAGTGGAAAGATGCTGAAGCAAAAGCTATTGAATTATTGGAGTTTGTGGGATTAGCAGAAAGAGCAAAACACAGACCAGCTGAACTTTCTGGAGGTGAACAGCAAAGAGTTGCAATTGCAAGAGCATTTGTCAACTCTCCTCAACTTGTGCTTGCAGATGAACCAACTGGCAATTTAGACGAAGCCAACACAGAAATGGTGATTGATTTATTCCAAAAGCTAAAAAAGAACTTCAATTTCACGCTAATTACAGCAACTCATAGTAAGTTTGTAGCCAATTCACTTGACAGAATTGTAAATATTAAAACTAAAGAATCATAGTTTATTCGATTGGTATTTTTAGTAAATACTTTGAATAAGCAACTGCTATACGAAGAGAAGCATAGTCCAAATCCAACTCTAATCTTGAATGAATACTGCTAAGCGGCATATTTGGATAATCTGCTACAAATAAATGTATTTTATTGAATATAGCTGCAGTAAGAATAGTATCTATATCAAAAACTTTAAAGCCATCTGCAAGTGAAGTTTGAATCATCTTCGCCACTTCACCTTCTGTAATGCACATCTCATCTGCAATGTAATGAATATTAAATCCATTTTTTAGGAAATTGCTAACTTTCTTAAGCGGTCTATTTGCTTTCAAATATGAGTCTGTTTCATTGAAAGAATAGGTGGTTTTCTTAGCTATTGAAATATTGAATAATTCAATTAGTTTCTTCTCTGCTTTTGAAAAAAGTGGTAATGAAGATAATTTTATACGTAACTCTTCATAATCGTTTGGTGGTGATGAAGCAATTGTTTGCAGTGAAACATTTGAAGCAATCTCGTTAGGTTTTTTGCGAGTAGATTTAGCAATATCATTTCGGATTTGTTTTAGCTTACTGAATAAATGCTCAGTTTCTTTATCTACTGATGACACTATTCCTAGTTTGATCTTGTCTGGAATTAGCTTTAATTTCTCTATACCTAATGGGGTTATTTCAAGCTTTGGATATTTATCTATTGTCTTTTCTATATAAGAGCGAACTATTAAATTCTTAAGTATGCTTTCTATATCAATCTTTTCTATTTGTCTTGCCACTCCAAAATTGTCTAATTTCTGTAAGCTATGTATTTCAGTTTTATAGCTTTTGTTACCTTTCAAAAAATCAACAAAGAAAACTACTCCAAAATAAGAATTTAATTGATAGACACTTTCTAATATTTTCTGTTCCAAAAACTCTCTAACTTCAGTTCTGATTGTAGGTTTTGATTTTGTTTGCGATGTGCAAGATGAACAATTATCGCAATTTGTAAACTTTGGTTTTTCCTTGAAATAAGTTAAAACATAATGCCGTTTGCAGCTCTCGGTTTCAGCAAATTCTTGCATTCTATTTAGCTTGCTAACTGCTAACTTATATCTACGTTGGATAGACATAAAATCTATATTTAGATTTTGATTATCGTAAAAAATAGGATTTAAAACATAACCTTCAAAATCACCAGAATAAGAGTAATTCAATATGCCCGATAAATACATAGCTTGCAATTCGTTAAGAATATTGGTAGGAGTTACTGAACTGGAACGTGCAATTTGAATTAGGTTGAAATCCACATCCTTATGGAATGCCTCTGTGCCAACTGAGCGAAGAATAGCTTCAACAATTAATTTACGGTCTTTTGTTATATAGTTTACATATTCTATTATACGGTTTTTATCGCTTATGAATTTAAGTTGCACAGAAGTAGCTAAACGAGTTTTGCTTACTATATTGTTTTTATTAAGTAAGTCAATTATATTGCTCATCAACATTGAACTTATACCAAGTTCGATAGCTATCTTCGATAAGCTAAGCTGAATAGGGGAGTTGTTGTTAGCAGTCAAACCCTCTGAAATAAATATTTTTATTATATTATGAGCAACTATTTTCACATTTTCTTCGTCGGGGAAATTGTTTGCTATGAAGAACTCTTGCAAATCCCTATCTTTAGGGTTATATAATATAACACAATCAGAATCAATACCATCACGACCAGCTCTACCAGCTTCTTGATAATATCCCTCAATAGTTGAGCATAAATCTAAATGCACCACTTTTCGCACATCGGCTTTGTCAATCCCCATTCCAAAGGCATTTGTGGCTATAATACTACTGACTGCTCCAGTTAAAAATTTCTCTTGTACTTCCTTTCGTTTGGAATCGCTAAGCCCCGCGTGGTACATTTCACAATTTATCTTCTCGTGTAGAAAATACGTCATTAATGCTTCCACTCTTTTGCGTGACCCACAGTAAAAAATAGCTGAACCCTTTTTCACTGATCGAGCAATCCCTGCAGCCACTTTCATCTTCTCATTAATATCCTTACAGTGCTGCACTTGATAGCTCAAATTACTTCGGTCAAACCCTTGGATAAAGCGGCTTGGAGATTTGAATTTGAGAAATTTACAAATGTCGTCTTGCACTTCGGGAGTGGCTGTGGCTGTGAGTGCTATAATTGGCGTACGTTCTATTGAATCGAATATATTGCTAATGTTTAAATAAGAAGGGCGGAAATCATGACCCCATTCCGAAAGGCAATGAGCTTCATCAATTGCTAAAAAAGATATTTTAACACTCTTAATTAATTCAAGAAAACGTTTGTTTTCCAATCGCTCAGGAGCAATGTATAGCAATTTAATACTGCCATTCATTAAATTAGTAACAGTATTTGTGAAATCATCGTTAGACATAGAGCTATTAATAAAAGCAGCTGGAATACCCTTGCTGAGCAAAGTATCCACTTGGTCTTTCATTAGTGCAATCAGTGGCGAAATAACTATCGCTGTACCATGCATTAGTAAAGCTGGCACTTGATAGCAAAGAGATTTACCGCCACCTGTGGGCATAACAACTAAAGTATCTTCGCCTGAATAAATTGAATTTATAATTTCTAACTGACCAGGGCGAAATTCGCCATAGCCAAAATACTTATTTAATATATCTAAAGAATTCATACCGCAATCAAAAAAAAAGTGCCAAATACTTATGGCACTTATATTAACAATATTTAAACATTAAACAAAGCTATCTTGTTTAACTAAATGAAGATTGGCTGTCAATTGAATCATAGTTCGCATTTCGTCTTTTGAAATATGCTACTATCAGCCAAATTACTAAAGCAACAATAATCAAAGTAAAAAATAATTTTGCAAATGAAAATTCTGGAGGATAAACTTCCACCACTCCATTTGCTCCAACTACCTCCACAGGGCGAGAGTAGTAATAAGCAGGATGGAAAGGTGTATGCCACATAAAAGGAATCGAGCCCATCATATAGCCAGTCATCAAGCCAGATGAATAACCACCATAGTTATGAACTATGTAGTTGTTCGAGCCGCCTCTGCCATTTGATACTGCCATTGGAGTTGATTGCCTTGGCACGCCATACTTAGAGCGATAATTCCCAGCATTAGAAACTCTATTGCCACCAAAACTTGAGCGTGGGGTTGATGAAGCTCTTGGAGTTGAACCAATACTTTTATTTGGAGGAGTACTGCTTCGAGTTCCACCAAAACTTGACCCACCGCTTGGGCGAGAAGATCGAAAACTTCCACCACTGCGACCGCCTCCTCGAGAGCCACCAAAGCTGCCACGAGCTTCCATTATATCTGGAAGCAACATCAGAGCTAATGCTGTAATGATGAAAAAGAAACTGCGTAAATTTATTTTATTCATGGTATTTTCAAAATTAATTAGAAAATTTCTTCAGATTCCAAAGAGTCATCTTCGTTTCTAAATGTTATTAACGATTGGAACTCAGAATTAGTTGCATCATCTTTAGGTTTACTTTTAAAAACTGACAAAAAGCCACTACTGCCTGGGGCTTGCTGCTTACCTCTGATATGTACATAGAGATTGGCAACGCCTTCCAATTGCTCATTGTTTATAAAAAGCATAGTGCTATCTAGTTCGCCTTCGCTTTCTATTGTCAGCAATTGCAAATCGTAAGCATCTTCTTCGGTGAATGTAGGAGAAACGACTTTCACATTTTCCAGATAGTCGCTAAATACTTGTTTGTTATGGATAATCTTGTCAGTGCTTTCATACTGAAGAACAGCATCGAATGTGCCATCTTCGTCAATATTCACCACTAACTCTTTAATGCCACCCAACTGCTCGCCATTATAGTAAACTGCAGTTTTTTCTAAGCGTCCGTTACTTTCTATCGATAAACTTGGCATATCTAAATCAAATTTGTTAAAACTATGTATCTAAAATACTCAAAAAAGCATGAAAAGTTTCAACAAACTTGGTTTGTTGGGGTGATTTATTTATTGGGGTGAATAGTTATGAGCGAATTGTATTCTGAATGTGTCAGATGTTTGCAAGCTATATACTTGTTTAAATCAAGATTGTGGAAAACTTTTGTCAAAAATGTAGTTTTTTTTTTGATATGTCAAATATATTTTTTATGTTGTAATTAAGAACTTAAAGATTTAAAAAATAGATGCACAATTCCAAATTAGAA
>CAZYXG010000035.1:0-28810 GCA_964650885.1 uncultured Hyphomicrobiales bacterium
TGACTGGGGGTGTTATTGTCACTCTTCAATAAACATGTTAAACAAAAGATGCTAGTCCTTTCATAATTTTCACATATAGTTACAATTACAACAATTATATTTATCTTAAATGTTAGTTACAATAATCTTTTTTAATAGTTGTCTATACAACTAAACAATTCATTCTTTGATTATGAAAAAGATTATTAGCAAAGCTAAATCGCACATTAGTAAAAGTATAGAGCCTTACGTAAGACAGCTACCACCAAGTGCTGTGGGATATTTCGATCCATTTGTGTTTTTAGACTACTTTGGGCGTTAGAAAAAAAACTAGGTTCTCAGGCTGTTCATCCACATCTCCACGCTGGAAGCACAACCATAAAGAACAAATCTTGTAAGTGATTAATGATTACGAAAATGGGATAATGGATATTATTAAAAATTAATTTTAATTTAAAATTTAAAGGAAAACAAATGAAATTACTTGAAAAAGTAAAAATTGGCGATTTGGAATTTAATAATCGTATGGTAATGGCACCAATGACACGCTCAAGAGCCAATGCAGATGGCACATTAAAACCAATGACTACAGAATATTATGTACAACGTAGTTCTGCAGGGCTTCTAATAACTGAAGGTATTAATATAAGCAAACAAGCACAAGGCAGTCCTTTAACACCAGGAATCTTTACTCAAGAGCAAGTTGAATCTTGGAAGGAAGTAACTGAAGCTGTGCATGCAAAAGGTGGTAAAATATTTGCTCAACTTTGGCACTCTGGAAGAGTTGGACATTCTTCAATTAAAGGAGAAATACCAGTTGCACCGTCGGCAATTGCAATTACAGGTCAGCAAACTTACACAAGCGAAGGCATGAAAGATTTTGAAGTGCCTAGAGCATTGGAAACAGCCGAAGTGAAACATATTGTGCAAGATTACAAAAAAGCTGCTCAAAATGCAAAAGAAGCTGGATTCGATGGAGTGGAACTGCACGGAGCTTTTGGCTATTTGCCAAATCAATTCCTTGTGGATGGAGCTAATCAAAGAACAGATGAATATGGTGGCTCGATTGAAAATAGAGTTAAGTTTATTTTAGAAGTGATGTCTGCATTAGTAGAAGTTTGGGGTGCAGGAAAAGCTGGAATCAAATTGTCTCCATCAATATATTATAATAGTATGATAGATAGCGACCCAACAGCTACATTCAGCTATTTAATAACTAAATTGAATGATTTGCCCCTTGCATATATTCAATTAATGCAATCTTTATTTCCATTAGATAAATTTCCAACTTGGCCTAAAAATCCTTTTTTAACTTTCCGACCAGTAATTAAACATAAATTAATAATTAATGGGGGATATACAAAAGAATCTGCTGAAGCTGCATTATCAAATGGTGCTGATTTAGTTTCGTTTGGTGCATTATTCTTAGCTAATCCAGATTTGCCTAAGAGATTTGAGTTAGGTGCTGAATTGAATACACCAGACCATTCTTCATATTATGGTGGAGACGAAAAGGGATATATAGACTATCCATCATTAAATTAAAAAATAGTCAATTATTTATTTTAAAAGCTACTTTACGGTTGACTGCAAAGTAGCTTTTATGATTTAAATCATAAATTGAGAAAAGCTAAGTTGTAAATAATTACAAGAATTATCATTAAATTACATTCAATTTTCAAACATTGGAAAGAAATAATGAATCCGACTCACGTCCACTTAATGATAACTCATTTGCCAATATTTGCTTCTGCTCTTGGCTTGTTAGTACTGATTTATGGAATTTGGCAGCAAAGCACTTCTACAAAAATAGCAGCTTATGGACTGTTTGTAATAGGTTCGATTGGAGCGGGAATTGCTTATTTGACAGGCGAAGAGGCCGAAGAAACAGTAGAACATTTGGCTGGTATAGCCCGAAGCACAATCCACACCCACGAAGAAGCTGCTATGTACGCACTTGTCAGTATGATTTTTCTTGGATTGGCTTCAATTGTTGGAATTTATTCAATTTGGAAATCTATGCCAGCCGAAAACAAAATTTCAAACGTAATGATTCTACTGGCAATTGTTTGCTTTTCAATTGTAGCTAGAGTTGGCTATTTGGGTGGTCAAATCCGCCATTCGGAAGTAAATCCAAACAATATTGAACTACAGAAAATCGATACAGATGATGAAAGTGACAAAGAGAATAAGTAAAATATTCCCTTTATAAAACCATGCAAGCTTATAACTCTATAAATGGAGCTAGGTATTCCGAATCTTTCAGATGAATGATTGTGTTGTCGGCAACTAATTCTGCAAGTGCATCTTTGGCTTTGTCTATATCAAGTTTATGCTTGTATGCAAAATGCCAAATATCTATATCATCTACCGATATTTCCAATGCCAATAGCTGTGCAGTAGTTAAATCGTCTCTATTCATAAAGCGTTCACGAATTGATTCCACGAATATCTTAGCATCACTATCGGGCATGTGCTTAATAGAAAAATAATGATTATCTACTTTCTGCAAATCGCAGATTGGTAATCCTCTTCCATCGTTTTGCAATATTTTTGGTAGAAGAGCCAACGACATTACATATCCTTCGAATTCACCTTGATCGTCGCACCAAAGGTCTTTCCATACTTCTGGGTCTTTCTCCATTAGCCATTCGCTAAACTTAATTTCATTTTTAGGCAATTGCATCAGCCGAGTTTTTGTAAAGTGTTCATTTAGTAAAATTCCATATTCAATAGACATTTTACTAAATACTTCATCTGGTATTACTAATAAATTATTTTCGTCAATTAATTTTTCGAAGTAATTAATTATTTCTTGATTTTCTGTTGTTAATGATTTTTTCATTTCTCTTTATTTTCTGGTAAACGGTATGAAGATGGTTGGTCATAGGATTTGAATGTGATTTTACTCCCACAAATTTGTTCTATTCTATTTCTGATTTGCCAATACCAATTCATTGCTTCGGTTTGTTCTGCTTCTTCGTCATTTAAGTAAATGTCATAAATAGCAACTACTTTATCTCTTATATTGGTTTCGTGTCTCGATTCCAAAGCAACAGCAGTCAGAGTGTCACTTTTATATTTGAAAGACCATGTGTTGATTTTCATATAAATCCCAAATTTTAGTGATTTGGGTTCTGTTTGCAATTTCAATATATACTCGTTAGTATCTACTTTAATAACATTCATTTTATTGTCTTTTCCAATCTTCACTAATTCCAAGAATAGTTCTTTTTTTGGCGTAGTGCAATAGCTTGAAAGCTTGTGCACTTGCGGTGTACAGCTAGCAATAAATATAAGTAGTATTAAAAGTATGTATTTCATTACGCTATTTCTCATAATTATTAACAAAATAATAAATTATCAAAAATAATTCTATCAATTAATAGATTTGTCATTATTATTTCTTCTAAATTACTAAAAACTAACCAAATGACGATATGGTTTTACTTTTTGCGAACATATTGTTTGGTAAAATCATCATAGCTTAGGCAATTAACAACGTTAGATTTTTCTATCCAAGCCCTGCGTGCAATCTTAATTCCCCAGCGTACATCACGAAGTTCCATAGTGGAGTGTGCATCGGGATTGATAGCAATTGGCACTCCGATTTGCTTAGCATATAATGCATATTCTGAATCCATATCCAATCTAATTGGGTTTGCATTTATTTCTACAATTTTACCCTCTTCTTTCGCTACATGGAGTATTTCTTTCAAATCTAACTCATAGCCTTCTCTTTTGAGTAGTTTCCTGCCAGTAGGGTGTCCCAATATAGTAGTATATGGACTACGAACAGCCGACACAATACGATGAGTCATTTGTGCTTTTGTTAGCTTAAAGTTATTATGCACCGAAGCCACCACCAAATCAAACTTAGCTAATATCTCTTCTGGATAATCCAAACTTCCATCGGAAAGTATATCGGATTCAATTCCTTTCAGTATTTTAATACCTAAGTTTTCAGCATTTAGAGCATCTATTTCTTTATGCTGAGTTTCCAATCTCTCAATTGACAAACCATTGGCATAGACTGCCGTCTTACTATGGTCGCAAATAGCAAAATAGCTATAGCCCAATGCCTTTGCAGCCAATGCCATTTCTCTCAAAGTATTCCTCCCATCGCTATAAGTAGAATGGCAATGAAGCATTCCTCTCATATCTGTTTCTTCTATCAATTCCGGGATAAATCCTTGATTTGAAAACTGAATTGTTTGCGGTTCGTGGCGAATTTCAATCGGGACATACTGCAAACCAAGTTTAGTATATACTTCTTTCTCGCTAGAAAATTGAATTATTTCCCCGTCTTTATGAATTGCTTTATTGCGTATTTCATAACTTTGATAAGTAAGCATCTCTTCCAGAGCTGTGTGGTAGTGTGGGTGAGAATTTAGCTCGTGTAGTGCGAAATAGAATTTATCATTTTCTGCAAAATAAATATGAATAGGTATATCGCCAAACTCATAAATTCTTATAATTCCATTGTCGTGAATTGGATGCAAATGTGCTAAAGCGTTGCAAAAATCATCAATAGTATTTTCTTCTTTCAATTCAGTCAGAAATTCAATTTTGGTAATTATTTCAATACATTTTGGAATATCTCCACAAAATGCAAATTTCTTTACTGTTGGATTTGTTTTTAATATCTCAGCAAATTCTTCTGCAATACTAGTGCCTACGTTTATTAAAACTTTGCCTCTATCGGCGAGTATTTTGTCAATGCTATTGCTGATTTGCTCTACAGATTTTGCTGCAAATCCTTTTTCTTTTGCTAGTGAACCATCATTGCAAGCTGTTTTAAGTTTATCTAAACTTGTAATGGATAGGTCAAAATAAAGTTTCCGTGCTTTTGTTGGCCCAAGTCCTGATATTTTAGAAATATCCACCAGTCCACTTGGCACTTCTTCTTGCAATTTCTTATAGTAAGCCATTTCTCCATTTTGGCAATAATCAGCAATTTTGCTGACAAGTGCATCGCCAAAACCTTTAATTTCAGCTAAAGTGCCTGCCGTAAAATGCTTATGCACATCAATATTGTGTTCAAGTATATAGTCCGAAGCCACTTGATAAGCTCTTGCTTTGAAAGGATTCTCGCCTTTTAGCAAAAGCAAATCATTAATGTTTTTTAAAATTTTTATAAGGTTTTGGTCTATCATTTCAATTTCTAGCTAATTAAGTGTCCAAGATTGACGAAAGAATTGGGAAAAATTGGAGGGTGGTGAGTATATCTATGTTTAATAATATTTATCTAAGTATTTAATCTTTAATTTTTTAAGACTTAGTAGCATATTATATTTAAAAGTAAGCACAAATTGTTGAAATTATTTTATTATAAAATACAACTCCTGTCTGAATGACTTCAAAAAAAAGGTTGGTATTTTTAGCCAACCTTTCTTAAATATTAATTCATTCTTACTGAAGCTATTTGCGATAGCCCTTTCTCTTGTTGGGTTACCCCATAAAGGTAATCGGCAGAGGTCATTGTTTTTTTATTGTGAGTTACCACAATAAACTGAGTGTTCACGCAGAAATCACGCAATATATTTATGAATTTATCCACGTTTGCATCGTCGAATGGGGCATCAACCTCATCTAAAATACAGAATGGAGATGGCTTAACCATATAAATGGCGAATAGCAATGCTAATGCTGTAAGAGTTTTTTCGCCACTTGAAAGCATTTCTATTGATACTGGTTTTTTGCCTGGTGGCTGTGCCAATATTTTAATATTTGCTTCAAGCACGTTGTCGTTTTCCAATTCCAAATCAGCCATACCTTCTGAATTGAATAGCTTTTGGAATAAGAATTTATAATTCTCTCTAATTTTCTCAAATGTTTCTTTGAAATTCTTTTCAGCAGTCTGGTTGATTTCATCAATAGTTTGAGCTAAATTTTTCTCAGCAAATTCCAAATCATTCACTTGTTTTTCGAATAATTCCAGTCGTTGGCTTTCCTGCTCGAATTCTTCCAAGGCAAGGAAATTCACACTTCCCAAACTATTTAATTTATCTTTATAATCGTTTGCCAAAATTTTGCTGCCTTTGATATTGAAATCTTCTGCTACTTCAATTTCCAAAGTTTTGATTTCAAGATTATAGTTTTCGGCAGCTTTGGCAACAATATGCTCTTGTTCGCTTTCCAAATGTGCCACACCAATATCTATCTTATGCAATTGCTCTTTGATGTTATCCAGCACTTTGCGTTTTTCGTTAAGTTCCGAATTTACTACATCTAATTCTTTTTCATGCTCTTTTCTGTTGACTTCGGCTATTTTTATTTCGCCGCCAAATCCTTCCATTTCTTTAGCTAAATCTTCAATTTCTTTATCGAATTCAATTAGCTTAGCTTCTATTGTTTCAATCAGCACTTTAGTATTGGATAGCTCATTATGTCTAACTTCATTGCGAGTGATTTCATGCTCAATAGTTTGCTCTATTCTTTTTATTTCTCGCTCTGTTTGTGCAATTTCAGTTTTCAACTTAGTGTATTCCAGTTCGCTTTCTCTAAATTCTCCAGTAACAGAATTGAAATTGTCAGTAGTCTCTGTAAGCTGTTCGGAAATGCTATCTATCTCTTTTCGGATAGCTGCTGTTTCGGAATTAAACTGCTCAATTTCATTATTCAAATTGGCAATTTCAAAACGCACTTCCTCAATTTCAGTTTGCTTATTCGCTATTGCCGTTGCAATCATTTCATTGGCTTGCTCAAGCGATTCTTTTTTCAATAGCAATTGCGAATGTTTGTATTTGTTCTGATTGATTTGCTCTTCGGCTACTTTCACAGCTCTGCTCAAAGCATTCAAATCAATATCGGAAAATTCATTGTTAAGCTCTTGCAATTTCGCTTTAGTTATTTCAATTTGCTCATTGATAGTAATTATTTCAGCATTAAGTTTGGCAATTCTTTCGTTCTTACCAATTTGAATACCCTCATTTTTAGTAACGCTACCGCTTTTTGCATAGCCATAGTTTGAATAAATCTCGCCAGAAAAAGATATTAATTTTTCAGCTTTGAATTCTTTTAAAATATTCTCAGCATTTTCTAAATCTTCTACAAGCAAAGTTCTACCAAACAAATGGCGAAGGAAATATCTTGTTTGGTCGTCAACCCTAGTAATTTCACTAGCCCACCCAATTACTTTGTCGCTTGATATTTTCTCTAGAGCATCGAGCTTTGGCACTTCGTCTTTAATTACGAAATTTGCTTTTCCTTTATCGAATTGTTTAAGCAATTCGCCAGCTGCGTTTGCTTCCTCTTTGCTTTTGCAAATAATTGTATGGGAAAATTCACCCAAAAGTGACTCTATAGCTATTCGTGCATTGTCGTCCACCCCAATTGATTCTGCCAATATTTCTGGTTTTGCTTTGCTCCAAGTTGCATTTTCAAGCAAATATTTAGAGTTGGAATTACTTTCACGAATGTTTTGCAAAAATGTTAGCGAAGATTTCTTTTGCGAAAGAGTATTCAATTGCTCATTCAAATTGCGTTTTTCTTCATCAATTTGGTGAGTTAAAGCAGACTTTTGTTCAGTTGCCAAATTTAAATTGCGTTCAGCTTCTTGCAATTCACTGCTGATGCTTGCTTCTTTGGCAAGAATTCCAGCGAGAGTTTCCTCAATTTGAGCCAATTCAGAATTAGTTTGAATTGTTTTAGCTTCTTCCAATTTT
Source organism: uncultured Hyphomicrobiales bacterium (assembly GCA_964650885.1). GTDB lineage: Bacteria > Bacteroidota > Ignavibacteria > Kapaibacteriales > UBA2268 > JAPLFM01. The sequence continues at coordinate 7,647 of CAZYXG010000035.1, forward strand.
ATTGAGTTTTCTATACCAGCTATTTTATTGCGATTTCTCTCAATAATTGATTGGTGTGATTGGATTTTGTTTTCAATTCCAGCCAGTTTGCTTCGCAATTGTGCTAAAGTATCCTTCACTGAATCAACGCTATTGCGAGCAGCTATTATTTCTTCTTGTTTGCTTTCTATAGAAAATGAAAGATTGCTCAAATGTGCTTGCATCTCAGCTAATTTTTGCGATAAGCTATCGAGTTCTTTCTCTAAATTTTGTTTAGTGTTGTCGAAGTTTTCAATTTCGTCTTTCACACGTTTTTGAGTGCTTTTCAGCGATTGAAGTTTCTCTGCCGAAACGGCTTTATCTTTATTCTTAGTGTTGAAATTACTTTCAATATCTTTATATTGAAGGTGCTTTTCAGAAAGTCCTTCTTCCAATTGAGTGATTTCAGCTTTCACTACTTTAGCTTTTTCTTGAATTATTTCAATTTCGTTATTCAAAGCTGCCATTTGCTCTTCAAATTCCGATTTCTGCTTTTGCTTTCCAAGTAAGTTTTCTGTGTATAGCCCATATTCTACATAAAATATAGTCAACTCTATTTCACGCAAATCTGTTTGCAACTGATTATAACGTCTGGTTTTTGCAGCTTGTCTTGAAAGTGAGTTTACATTTTTTTGAATCTCTGTCAGAATATCTCTCGCTCGGCTCAAGTCATCTTTGACTCGCACAAGATTGCGTGTAGCTTCTTTTCTTCTGTCTTTATATTTGGTTATTCCAGCAGCTTCTTCTATTAAGTGTCGGCGTTCTTCTGGCTTGCCATTCAGAATGGCTTCCACCATCTTATGCTCTATCACTGAATATGAGTCTGCTCCCATTCCCGTATCCATAAATAAATCGTGGATGTCTTTAAGGCGGCAGCGAGTGTTATTCAAAAAGTAATGGCTTTCGCCACTGCGTAATATTCTGCGAGTAATTGTTATTTCAGAATATTCCGATGGTAAAATATTCTTATTGTTTTCTATAGTCATTTTCACTTCAGCCATGCTTAAAGCAGAGCGAGTGGCTGTGCCATTGAAGATTACATTCGCCATATTGTCTGAGCGAAGCACCGATGTTTTTTGCTCTCCAAGCACCCAGCGGATAGCGTCAACTATGTTTGATTTGCCGCAGCCATTCGGACCCACTAGGGCTGTGATTCCCTCGGCAAACTTTATATGTGTTTTCTTATAAAAGGATTTGAATCCGAAAATTTCAATGTCTGAAAGATACATTTATTTTGGTTTTTGGTTAAACTACAATTCACAATTTAAGAAAAGCTAGCAGACGCTGTACGATTATTCTCCAAAAATTATCCAATTGCTGTGGAATACTTTGCATGGTTTGTGGAAAGAAAAACTACTAAGAATATTTGAACTTAAAATTTGTACTTTGTAAATAAGTTTTGAGACTCGCAAAATAGATTAACTCAATTATTAATTTGAGATAAGTCATAATATTATTAGGTGAAATGTAATTATTTAGCTATAATTGTGTAAGTTTTTTGAATGATTTTGCAACTTTTGTTCAAAGAAGTTTATCTCGCTCGCAACCCAGTATTCAAAATGAACTTAGAAAATAAATCAAAAGAAGAGTTGTTGAAAGAACTTGAATCAACAACTAATAAACTAAACAATATCGAAATCAGGCACAATAATTTGCTTGGCAGCATCAATGTTGGTGTGGTTGTGCATTCAGCCGATACCTCGATTTTATATTGCAATGATATTGCCTCTGAACTTTTAGGTTTGACTATAGACCAAATGAAAGGTAAAGTTGCGATCGACCCCAATTGGCATTTCTTTAAAATCAACGGCGAAATATTAGAAATTGATGAATTCCCTGTAAATAGGGTAATAAGTACCAAAAATAAAATCCTTAATCAAATAGTGAGAGTTTATAGACCAAATACCAATGATAGTGTTTGGCTAAATATCAATGGGACACCATCTCTAAATGCCAAAGGCGAAATCGAAGAAATTATAATTAGTTTCTTCGATATTACTAAAATTAAAAAAACCAACCAATCGCTAAGAGATAGTGAAAATAGATTTCAATTTGTAATTAAGGCTACTCAAGATGCTATCTACGATTGGGATATGGTCAATGACAAAGTATTTAGGAATGAAAATTTTCGTGTGTTTTTTCAACCAAATGAAGAAATAGTTTTTGAAAAAGATTGGTGGGAAACACATATTCACCCCGAAGATTTAAAACTTTATAATAAAAATTTAGCAAAAGCATATAAAAAGAAAGACGGCTCGCTGACTCAAGAATATAGGTTGCTTAAGACTGATGGCACTTATGCAATAGTTATTGATAAATTTTCAATTATCTATGCCGATGGGCAACCAATCAGAATGATTGGGGCAATGAATGATATTACTGCCCAACGAAATGCTGAAAAGGCACTTAAAAGTTTATCTACCACTTTTTCTGCTATATCTGGAGAAGAATTTTTCTTTAAAGTTTCCAAACATTTAACTGAATTATTAGAAACTGATTGTGCTTTTGTAGGAAAGTTAGTTGAAAATAATTCAGTCGAAATAATAAGTGGCTATAATAAAGGAGAAAATTTAGCGGGGATAGTTTATAGTTTAGAAGATACTCCTTGCAAGAATGTATTTCAGAAAGGAATTTGCACATACCCAAGCGAAGTGCAAAAATTATTTCCAAACGACTCTATGCTTTCTGATATGGGTTTTGATAGCTATGCTGGCTTCCCAATACACGACAAAAGCGACACCCCAATTGGCTTAATTGTAATATTGGATTCAAGACCATTTGGCAATACTGAACAGCCAGAAAATATTTTCAATATTTTCGCTGAAAGAATCTCTTCTGAGCTTGAGCGATTGAAAGCTGAAGAAAACTTGGAAAATAGCAATAAAAGACTTCAAAACATAATAGAAGCTACTGGAGTCGGCACATGGGAATTAAATGTGTCAACTGGCATAAATACTATTAATGATAGATGGGCAGAAATGCTTGGCTATACAGTTGAAGAATTATCTCCCGTAACTTTCGATACTTGGGCAAAATTAGTTGAACCAAGCGACTTAATATTAGCCACAAAACAAATTGAGGCACATTTCAAAGGCGAAATAGATTCATACAATATAGATGTGAGGATGAAGCATAAGAATGGTGAATGGATTTGGATACTTGGGCAAGGTAAATTAGTTGCATGGGACAAAGAAGGGAAACCTCTTTTAATGTATGGCACTCATACTGACATCAATAAGAGAAAGCAAGAAGAAGAAAGATTCAAATTTATAGCTGGGAATGTTTCCGATGGCATAATCAAGTTTGGCTTAAACAGTAAGGTAGAGTATGTATCTCCAAGCTATGTCAAACAATTAGGTTATTCCATAGAAGAAACTTTTATGACTTCTCCTGACGATATTTATTACTTATTGCATCCCGACGATAGAGATGTAACTTTTGGGAATATCTATAAAGCTATTGAAAACAAAGAGCCATATTTGACTTATACTTTTAGGGCTCGCCATAAAAATGGACATTATATTTGGAGAGAAGATAGTGCAAATTTTATCTATAATGAAAACAATGAGCATATTGGCACAAACCTTATCAGTAGAGATATAACTGAAAGAAAGGAAATTGAAGAAAAGTTGGCTTTAACTAAATTCTCGATAGATAGTGCTGGCGATGCAATTTATTGGATAAGCCCAGAAGCAAAATTTTTAGAAGTAAATCAAGGAGCTACTAGATTATTTGGCTATACCAATGATGAATTTTTACAATTGTCAGTACCCGATATAGATATTTATTATAGTGAGGAAATTTGGCCAAATCATTTTGCAGAATTAAGAGAGAAAAAAACTCTTACTTTCGAATCTGTTTGCAAAGCTAAAGATGGAACATTATTTCCTGTTGATATCACTGCTAATTATGTTATGTTTAATGGGAAAGAATATAACTGTGCTTTTGCAAAAAATATTACTGAAAGAAAACAAGCAGAACAGAAATTATTAGAGCAATCTAATTTCATTTCTACTGTTACGAATAGTTTGCCAAGCTTAATAGGCTATTGGAATACTGAGCTTAGAAATACCTTTGCTAATGATTCTTATTTAGAAGTGTTTGGCACAACTCCTGCGGAAATGTTTGGCAAAACAATGCAAGAGGTGTTTGGCGATAAAATATTTGATATAATTAAAGATTACGCACATGCTGCCTTGCAAGGGATTAGACAAAATTTCGAAAGAACAAATATCACTTTAAACAATGAAATCCGACACTCATTTGTAGAATATATACCTGATATTGCAGATGGAGAAGTAAAAGGATTTATTGCTTTATCTTCAGATATTACTGAAATTAAAAATTCTCAAATTGCACTCAATGAAGCACAGCGTTTGGCACACTTGGGAAGTTGGCAATGGGATATAGATGAAAACACAATTACTTGGAGCGATGAGCAATATAGAATTTTTGGTGAAAATCCCGATACTTTCGTAGCAACTTACGATGGTTATCTTTCGCATTTAAATGAAGAAGATAAAATAATTGTTTTGCAATTAGTTAATGAAGCTCTCACTGGAAAATCCGAATATTATGTTGAGCATGAGATTACCAAAAAAGATGGAACAAAAGCTTTTGTGATAGAGCAAGGCAAAGTTGATTTTGGCTCCGATGGCAAGCCAATAAGACTTTATGGCACCACACAAGATATTACTCAAACTAAAAATATAAGCAAAGTAGCTAAATTCCAAGCAAATTTATTAAATTCAGTTGGCCAAGCAGTAATAGCTACTGAGCTTGACGGAACAATTACATTCTTCAATAAAGCTGCGGAAGATATTTACGGCTGGGAGAAAGAAGAAGCAGTTGGAAAAAATATAATTAATGTAACTGTGCCAGATGTTTCTTTAGATATGGCAGTAGAAATAATGACTACACTTCAAAATGGAGAGGCATGGTCTGGCGAATTTAATGTGCAGAATAAAAATGGGAGAATATTCCCAGTATTAATTCATAATTCTCATATTAGCAATAAAAAAGGAGAGCTAATAGGGATTATTGGGATTTCGACTGACATTTCGGAAAGAAAAGAAAAAGATCAACACCTTAAGCTTTTGGAATCAGTAATCGTAAATGCGAATGATTCTATATTGATTACCGAAGCCGAACCATTCGACTTGCCTGGTCCAAGAATATTATATGTAAATGAAGCATTTACAAAGATGACCGGCTATACTTCAGAAGAGGTAATAGGCAAAACTCCTAGGATATTGCAAGGGCCGAAGACTGATAAAAATGAATTGAAAAAATTAAGCACAGCACTAAGAAACCGGCAACCATGCGAAATGACGGTGGTGAATTACAAGAAAAATGGTGAAGAATTTTGGATTCATATTTCTATTACTCCTGTCGCAAATGAAAAAGGATGGTTCACCCATTGGATAGCTATTGAAAGAGATGTAACGGAGCAGAGAAACGCACAAGAAGCATTAAAAGAAAGTGAAAGCTTTTTAAGAGAAACGCAAAAAGTTGCTGGTATAGGTAATTATAATTGGGATATTCTTAATGACAAATGGGCATCTTCTGAGGTGCTAGATTCAATTTTTGGAATTGATGAAACTTTTGAAAGGAATTTTGTTAATTGGACACTTATTATCCATCCAGATTATAGAGAAATGGTGATTAACTACTTTATGAACGAAGTATTAAACAAAAAGAAGAAATGCGACATTGAATATAAAATTGTTCGACTTAATGATAAAGTAGAAATATGGGTGCATGAAATTGGCGAACTAAAATTTAATGACAAGGGCGAACCGATTCAAATGGTTGGGACGATTACTGACATTACAAAAAGAAAAGAAGCAGAAGAATTAATCCGAGAAAGCGAAGAGAAATTTAGAAACATAATCAACCTTTCACCAGTTCCTTATGTATTAAATGATGACTATGGTAATATCACATTCTTAAATGAATCATTTGTTAATACATTTGGGTATGTTTTATATGATATTCCAACTCTTGAGGACTGGTGGTCAAAAGCTTATCCAAATACTACTTATAGAGAATTGGTTAATCAAGCTTGGGATGAAAGATTTTTAAAAGCAAAAGAATCTGGACTGCCATTTGAACAAATGGAACTTATTATACAATGTAAAGATGGTTCTTTTAGAACTGTTTTGGCCGAAGCTGGGTCATTATCCAACTCATATAGTGGCACACACTTACTAATGCTATACGACATAACAGAAAGAAAAGAATCAGAAGCACTTGTGATTGCATCGAAAGATAAAGCAGAGGAAAGCGACAGACTCAAATCAGCATTCTTAGCAAATATGAGCCATGAAATTCGCACCCCAATGAATGGCATATTGGGATTTGCATCTTTATTGAAAGATGAAGAATTAACTAAGAGCGAGCAAGTTGAATATATAGCAATCATTGAAAAGAGTGGTTCTCGGCTGTTAAATATCATAAATGACATAATAGACATTTCTAAGATTGAAGCTGGTCAGATAAAAGTTAAGTTGTCAGAAACAAATATAAATGACCAAATTAGTTACATTAAAGAATTCTTTAGCATAGAAGCAGAAGCAAAAGGAATAAAACTTACTACTTCTACAGATTTATCATACGAAGATGCAAAAATAAATACTGATAGAGAGAAAATCTATGCTGCATTGATTAATCTTACAAAAAATGCACTGAAATTCACATCAGAAGGAAGTATAGAAGTAGGGTATAAATCAAAACCAGACTTCATAGAGTTTTTTGTGAAAGATACAGGAGCAGGAATACCTCAAGATAAACTAAATCTTATATTTGAAAGATTTAGGCAAGCAAGCGAATCTTTAAGCAGGAACTATGAAGGCGCTGGATTGGGGCTATCTATTTCAAAAGCATATATAGAAATGCTTGGCGGCACTATATGGGTAGAGAGCGAACCAGGCGTGGGTTCGACTTTCTATTTCAATATCCCAAATGCTGCTCCCAAAAATGAATTTTTATCTAAAATAGCTGAACTTGAGTCTTCAACTAAACAAAGCATAAAAAAAATAAAAATTTTAATTGCTGAGGATAATGAATTATCCGAAAAACTCTTAGCAGTAGCAATTAAAAATTATGCAAGTGAGATTTTAATTGCCCGTGACGGCAAAGAAGCAGTAGAGCTATTTATTGCAAATCCCGATATTGATTTGATATTGATGGACATACAAATGCCAGAATTAAATGGCTACGAAGCCACAAAACAGATAAAGGCAATGAATAGCAAAGTTATTATCATAGCTCAGACTGCACATGGATTTAATAGCGACAAACAGGCTGCCTTTGATGCTGGCTGCGATGAGTATATTTCAAAACCAATTGATTTGATTGAACTGAAAATATTGATGGAAAATTACTTTAGTTTGCAATAGTATGAAAATATAAAAGCTACGAACAAGTTAATTATTCGTAGCTTTTTATTATTTTTAAATAGCTTACATTTTCATTAATATATTGAATATGTACAATCCATAATCAATAAATGAAAATCGCAGTTGATAATATGAAAGTGGAATTCCAAGAAATACAACCAAAATCAAAGTACCAATTAAATAAATCATACTTGGCATTTTGTCTATAAGAATTGCAGTGGCCTTAAGCACCCTTGAAAACACTGTGCCAATAATAAACACAGATGAAAAAAGCAACAAAGTGGTAAGCAAGCTCGAAAGTGACAATATCTTCATAAGCACTATAGCAATCGGCAAAAGGAAAAGAAATGGCAAACCGCTCCAAATAACAATAATAAAAGTTTCTTCAATTGTAACTCTCATTCTCAAGAAGAAAGTAGCAATTCTAATTACTACAGCAAACAAGATAAGCAATATTAAAAATACCATTGCCAAAGAAATCATCAAAAGCTCAGGCATCCAAATTAATTTATAAAGCACAGCTTGAATAATAGTGCTTGGGAAAATAAGGTTTAGCCAGTAATTTGCCAAATCACTTGTTCTATAGAAAAACAGAATAGACGAAAAGAATATTCCCATAGTTACCGAAATGCAAAGCGAAAGCACAAAAGTTTGCAAAGTGGAAATAATTCTTTTATCTCGAATGTCCGAAAAGAAATTATATGGTCTGAACAATGATCGAATAAAGTATTCTCTAAATCTACGGAATCTATTTAGCATAACGCCAATCACAATAGCTACTAAAATTCCAGTTAAAATAAAGCTGTAAGGAGTTTTCTCTGTATAGCTTCCAGCAGTCATTAGTGGTTCTTTTTCATTATTGAAAAGAGAAATCAATGTTTTATAAGACAAACGCTCTTGTCTGAACTGATCCACAAGTCCAGCAGTGGCAAGCGAATTACCATTGTGGTTATTGAAAAGCAAAGGATAATTCAAACTATAATCATTAAAATCATTGAAAATAGCACCAACAAATTTGAATTCTTTGGAGATATTATAAACGTTTCTGATATAATGTGCTTGGAACTCTAGCGAAAGTCTATCGGAATATCCGTTGTTATTGTTCGGATTGACCACTACCCCCGCTGTAATGAACATTGGCTTATTGCCAGCCAAACTTACAATAGCAGCAATAGATGTTTTTATTTCATCGAACGAGTGTATTCGTTGTGAATTTTTTATTCCTATCAAATCAACATCGGTATTGTCTAAAGATTTGGTACCAAAGTTTACTATTTTATATGTTAGCTTACTGGAGTTATTATGGATTTTCGCCAATATTTTTTGTTTGTAAGAAATATAACCAGCCGTACCTTCTTCCATACCAGATGAAATTCCCCACCCCATAAGCGAAGGAGAAGTCTCATAGGAATTAATCATTCTGTCGGCCAAATTCGACATTAGCATCTGTACTTCGTTGCTACCAATAATATTTTCAGGTAAATCATAAACTGGCAAATCGGCCATGATTAAAATACCAAGTTTATTGCAGACATTCACAAAATACGGATTTGGAGCTGAATATTTAACTTGTATTAAATTAGCACCAAGAGTTTTTATTATTTTCAAATCTTCAAAAAGTCTTTTAGCAGGTAGAGTCTGACGCAACACACCATAATCTTCTATATAGCTCACGCCTTTCAATTCCAGAGGATTGCCATTCAAATAAATTAAATCTTTGGCTTGTGTTTTCACTACTTTTATATCTCTGAAGCCAAGATCTATAGTTAAATCATCTATTCTTTTGTCATCTTTTGAAACAACTAATTTCAAATAGTAAAGATTAGGTTGATCGGGCGACCAAAGCTGTGGCTGATTCAATTCCATTTCAAATAAGCCATCAATCGTTCTTTCGCTTTCCATTTTGAATTGTTTAATTCCAGAACTTGCCACCACTGAATTAGTTGCGTAGTTTATTAAAAATGCTTGAGCCGATACTTCTTTTTTTGATAAATCAATGCTTGCTGTATCGGACTGTTTGTATATAGTTTTATCTATTACTGTAGATGAAATTTTTGCTTTCACATTTATATTCACATTAGAATAGTCTCTGCTGAAGCTATTGGTATAACGCAAATCAGAAATCCAAACTTTGGGAGTTCCAACAAGCAAGACTTCACGAATAATTCCACTATATGATTTCTTGGAATAAATTGAATTATATCTGATTTGTTCCGATTTGGATTCTGCATCAATTACAACTAATTTCAAATCGAAAACTTCTGAATTAATTAGCTTCGATGGTATTTTCACATAGAAAGGAGTCATACCCCCAAAGTATTTCCCAACGAATTGTTTATTGATATAAATTTCCACGTTGGAATCAAAGCCCAAGAAATATAAATGTAATGTATTATTTTCAAGCAAGTTCTTTGATATTTTAACATTTTTTTGATAATAAATCACATCGGCTTCTTCTTCCGAATAGGGCAAATAGAAATTGCTCCAAGTCTCATCGTCTGTGGAGCGTTGCCAAACACCAGATAGCGAAGTAAAAATTCTTGTATCGGAATTAATAAATGTCTTTATTTCTTCATTATTGAAAGGAGTATAGGATTGAGAAATAGCAGGCAATACCGAAAATAGATTCAGCACTACAAGGCAAAGAAGAATAAATGTAAATTTGATTTTCATATTAGTCTATTAATTGTGGTAAACCTGTTTCTAATGATTTAATAGCAGCGAAACACGCCCTATTGACATAGTAAATTTGCTCGAATGGAATTGGAAATGATTTTCCTTGGGCGAAAGCTTCCAATGTAGCTTTTACTTCTTCATTAATTCCTTTTTTTCCATCGAATGATTTTTCTGTGGTTTTGCCACCACGTTTGAAGGAAACTTTGTCGAAGTTATGCATAATTGCAGTGGAGCGAGCCGAAAACACTTCGCAATATTCTTTCTCCAAACTACTATCGCCATTAGCTAAATATTCCACCACTCCACAAGAGCCATCATCGAATTTAATAGTAATAGCCACATTATCCCTATTGGTAACTTCGCTATTAACTGCATTAATACAGTCGGCATATACTTTAATTGGTTTTGCTTTTGTAAGGAATACCATAGTGTCAATAAAATGGCAAACTTCGCCAAGTATTCTGCCACCTTCTAATGGGTGTTGCACCCAAGAATTTTTTGGAATAAATCCCGCATTCACTCTATAATTTATAAATAATGGCTCTATCCTATCGCCAAAGAATTTATCAATAGCCCCGAACTGAGCTGAGAATCTTCTGTTATAGCCCACCATTAAATTATCTTTTTGTAAATTCGATATTTCTTCTAGCTCTTCCAAAGTAGTGCAAAGTGGCTTTTCTACAAATACAGATTTGCCCGATTTCAGAGCTGCAATCACATAAGCCCCGTGGGACTGATGGCGACTGGCACAAAAAATCATATTTACATCTGAATTTTTAATCAAATCAAATCCATCTGTAGAAGAAACTCCAAAACCAAAAGTTTGAGCTGCTGAAAGTGAATTAATAGGAGTAGAATTGGCAACCGCTTTTAGTGCAGCACCATAAGATTTTATTGGTGGCAATAAATAGTTCTGAGCAAACTGCCCCAAACCAATAAAGCCAATATTAATTTTATCGTTTGCTGAAGGACGAGTGACCACAGCACGTTTTATTTCTTTTTTGTTGAGTCCAAAATCCAGCAAAATTCCAATAAATGGTTCGCTTGCTTTGGTAATCATTTCGTAAGCTTTTTCCGCTTCTTCTGCTTTAAAAGTATGGGTGCGAAGAGTTGCAAAATCTAATTTTTTACTAGCAAGCAATGTAAGAATTGTTTGCATATTTCTATTTTCAGTATAGCGTACGTAAGCCGCTGGATAGTCGTGTCCTAATTCTTCATAGTTTGCATCGTATCTGCCAGGCCCATAGCTACAAGCTATTCGCAAGTTCACTTCTTTTTTATAGAATGGCTGGCGTTGCATATCCATTCCAATAGCACCAACTATGACCACATCGCCTTTCTGGCGACACATTTCCATAGCCAATTGCAATGGTTCGCTGCTGCCAGTGCTTGCAGTAATTATAACCGAATCGCAACCAATACCATTTGAAAAAGCTAAAACTTCTTGTAAATTTTTGCTATTGTTTTCCAGCACAGAATCGCAGCCAAATTTCTTAGCCACATCGAATAAATCTTTATTGACATCGAGCCCAACTACACGGCAACCATTCGCCTTTAGCAATTGAACTGTGATTTGACCAATTAGCCCCAAACCCATTACAGCCACACAGTCGCCAAGTTTTGGATTTGCTTGGCGAACGCCTTGCAAAGCAATTGAAGCAACAGTTGTGAATGAAGCATCTTCAAAACTAACATCATTTGGAATTTTAGCTGCTAAATTTTTAGGTACTGTTATAAACTCGGCATGGTTTGCATAGCCCGCTCCCGCACAAGCAACTCTATCGCCAGGCTGGAACTCATCGCATTTGCTTTCTACCACAATGCCAGAAGCACTATAGCCAAGGGCTTTGAAAGAATCTAACTTATTCTGCACTCTGCGGATTGTATCCACTATTCCTTGCTTTTTAACTGTGTCCAAAACAAGCTTCACTTGGTCGGGTTGCTTTCTTGCCCGATCAATCAGACTTCCTTGGGAATTCGTAACAGAAGCTTTTTCAGTGCCAGCACTAATTAGCGAAAAAGTGGTTTGAACTAAAATTCCACCCTCGAGACACTGCGGAACAGGCATTTGAGGGGTTTGTATTTCGCCATTTTTTTGATACTGAACTATTTGAAGCATTTTCTTATTATAATTTAGAAATTGGACACAATTTGACAACAAAAATAAGAATAATTTTGAACAATTTCTGTGTTAAAGCAGAAATGCAATATATAAGTTGATTAATTTGGCTTATAAAATAAACCTATTGGAATTGAAAAGTACTTTATAAAACTAAGCACAAAGCTATTTTCAAAGATAAATACACTTTCTAAATTTAATTTTATCATTTTTATTCCTTTTTTTTGCATTAAATTTCTCATAAAAAGTAGTTTTTCCTTAAATTGCAACATAATGATTACACAAAACAAAATATTATAGAGGGATTATGATTTTTGATTTAGAAATGATTCGCTCGCATTACAGCAATATGGCGGAAAAAATCGCTGCTGCTCGTGCTGCTTTAGGCAAATCTCTTACATTAACAGAGAAAATTCTTTACTCACACCTTTCGCCAGAAATCAAAGTTCAAGACTTTAAGCGCGGAGTGGACTATGTGGACTTCGCTCCAGATAGAGTGGCTATGCAAGACGCTACTGCTCAAATGGCACTATTGCAATTTATGCAATCAGGTCGCCCTAAAGTAGCAGTGCCTTCCACTGTTCATTGCGACCACTTAATACAAGCAAAAGAAGGCGCTATTGCCGATTTGAATACTGCAAACACTACCAATAAAGAAGTTTATGATTTCCTTGCTTCTGTTTCCGATAAATACGGAATTGGCTTTTGGAAAGCTGGTGCTGGTATTATTCACCAAGTTGTATTAGAAAATTATGCATTCCCTGGTGGAATGATGATTGGTACTGACTCACACACACCAAATGCTGGTGGTTTGGGTATGGTGGCAATAGGTGTTGGTGGAGCTGATGCTGTGGACGTTATGGCTGGTATGCCTTGGGAATTGAAATTCCCTCAATTAATTGGTGTGAAGCTTACTGGCAAGCTTAGCGGATGGTCTTCTCCAAAAGATGTAATTTTAAAAGTAGCAGGTATTCTTACTGTGAAAGGTGGAACTGGACACATCGTGGAATACTTCGGAGAAGGTGCAGAATCTATGTCTTGCACTGGTAAAGGAACTATTTGCAATATGGGTGCCGAAATTGGCGCTACGACTTCTGTTTTTGGCTTCGATGATTCAATGGCTCGCTATTTGAAATCTACTGATAGAGCTGATTTGGCAGATTTGGCAAACACTGTAAAAGAACATTTGAATGCCGATGCAGACGTTTTAGCAAATCCAAGTAAATATTTCGACCAAGTGATTGAAATAAACTTATCTGAATTAGAACCACATATCAATGGACCTTTCACTCCAGATTTGGCTACTCCAGTTTCTCAATTTGCAAGAGTTGCTAAAGAAAATGATTGGCCTATGAATTTGGAAGTTGGATTAATTGGCTCTTGCACAAATTCTTCTTACGAAGATATTAGCCGTGCTGCTTCAATTGCGAACCAAGCAAAATCAAAAAATATTCAAGCAAAAGCTGAATTTACAATCACTCCTGGTTCTGAACAAGTTCGCTTCACAATCGAAAGAGATGGATTGATAGAGCAGTTTGAAGGAATTGGCGGACAAGTTTTAGCTAATGCTTGCGGACCTTGTATTGGTCAATGGGCTCGCCACACAAACGACCCAACAAAACGCAACTCTATTATGACTTCATTCAATAGAAACTTTGCGAAAAGAAACGATGGCAATCCTCAAACTCACGCATTTGTTGCTTCTCCAGAAATTACAACTGCTTTTGCTATTGCGGGAACTCTTGATTTCAATCCACTTACAGACACTTTGACAAATAAATATGGCGAACAAGTTAAACTTGATGCACCATCTGGATTTGAATTGCCACCAAAAGGATTTGCTGTGGAAGATGCTGGTTATCAAGCACCTGCAGAAGACGGCAGCAAAGTGGAAGTAAAAGTTTCACCAACAAGCGACAGACTTCAATTGCTTGATCCATTTGCTGCTTGGGACGGCACGAACATTACTGGTTTGCGTTTACTTATCAAAGCTAAAGGCAAATGTACTACTGACCATATTTCAATGGCTGGTCCTTGGTTGAAATACCGTGGGCATTTGGATAACATTTCAAACAATATGCTTATCGGTGCTATTAACTTTGTTAACGAAAAAGCTGATTCAGTTAAAAACCAACTATCAGGCGAATACGATGCTGTGCCAAAAGTGCAAAGAGCTTATAAAGCAGCTGGCATTGGCACTATTGTAGTTGGCGATGAAAACTATGGCGAAGGTTCTAGCCGTGAACACGCAGCTATGGAGCCTCGCCACTTGGGTGTGAGAGTGATTTTAGTTAAATCATTTGCTCGTATCCATGAAACTAACTTGAAAAAACAAGGTATGTTAGCGGTTACATTTGCAAACAAAGAAGATTACGACAAAATCCAAGAAGACGATACATTCGACTTCACAGATTTGACATCGTTTGCACCTGGCAAATCTATCACAATTCAAGTTAAGCATAAATATGGTAGCACAGATACAATCTCTTGCTACCACACCTACAATGCACAACAAATTGAGTGGTTCAAAGCTGGTGGAGCATTAAACATAATCCGCAAGCAAGTAGCTGTTGCTTAAGCATCAATTACTAAAGAAATACATAAAGACGGGCAATTGCCCGTCTTTTTTTTTTGGTAATCGTGCGAAGTATAATTTGTATAAATTTGAATTAATGTAAGTGTGTTTCATCGCAATCTAAAATTGTCTCAAACCGGTATAAGCTGTCACCTAACTTAATATGGAGGAATAAATTATATTGTTGTTAGATATGATGGTTATGCCAACTCAAAATTCACCACTTATGACTTCAATCACACTTGAAATATCAACTGGCACACTTGTTGAAATACTATTACTGTGTCGTTCAATAATAGATATTCTAAGGAAGATTGTCTAATATTATCCATTTTGGTTAATATTGGCTAAGAATTATGATTTTATTCAAAAAGAAATATAGCTTTTGCCTGTTCTTATTAGCTTTTCTGCTAATTCTATCATTTTGCCCCAATATTGAAATCCAAGCCCAAACTAAGGACTATGAATTTACTATTCAGCAACGCCGCCGTTTCGATAGAATTGAAGCAGAAATCTGGGTAAAAAGAACTAGTGATAATCCTGCTAAAATAGGCACTAGCACACTTATACTTGAAATAGATACATCGGCTCTTAATGTATCCACTTTCCAAGACGCTTCCTATACCGACACAGTGAAAGCAGTTTGGGAGAAATCTTCGGTAATAGATTCACTTTCTTCGCAATTCCATAGTCAAAATGGCTATTCTGTTTTGCAAACAAAAACATATACAGACCCGAGCCAATTGGCTTTACTTATAAACGTAAATAATCTAAATTTGAATAACTTACTTATTGGAAACTTCGGCAAAGGAACATTTGTTGGTAAGCTCACTTTCGATATTCGCCCTAACTCAACTGGCAAAACAACTGGCATTAAATGGAGCAAAGCATCAGCTCCGAATAACACTAAAGTAAATGATTTATTTAATAATGACTTAACAAGTAAAAGCACTTTCGCAGACCCAACTGCCATTCAAGTAGTTGGAGTGAGTTTACTTTCGCCAATATTCAATAATCAATATATAGATAAAGATCGTGGTTTGGCTTCGCTAATTGGAATTTATGCAAATAGTGGACACCCAATCACTTATGAACGCAGTATAGACCCTGCGAAATATCGCAATATAAACGGAAGCAATCAAACTGACCCAAATGTTTCTTGGATTCTGGATTATACTACTGATAACGGAAGTAACTGGATTGAGATAGGTCGCTTTGCTGAAAACAATGGAACGGCTGCATCGGTTGGTAATGACAGTCGCTACAGAAGTGGCGATATATTCTTCACAAACTCTGTGAACGCCTATGTAATCACAACTCAAGAAGGCACGCAGGTAAACCAACAAAACTTCCGCAAACCTATTCGAGTTGTTTGGTTAAGGAATAATAATTTCCCAAACAGAAGCGAAAGTGCAAAGATTCGTATTACTCAGTTAGATAGCAATATCAATAATTCACTCGCTTCTCGTGCCAAAACAATTTATACAGACCAAAGCCCACAATCATTCAAATTGGGTAAGAATTTCTTTTTGCAATTAAATGGCAATCAGTTCCTGAAAACTAAGAATGTATTTAGCAATTCCACTCAATTAACTGTGGAAACTTGGATAAACCTGAACGAAGTGAAAGCGGGCAAAACAGGAATTATAGCTAGCAGCAGCGGTCAAGCAAATAGCGATGAAGGAGCTTGGATGCTGTATTTAGACCAAGGTGCCTATCCAGCTTTTCGAGCAAGAGAAATATTGAACCGTGGCGATAGCAATATGCTTGCTATTGTTCGCTCTCCTTATGCATTGAAATCTGCAAATAGCGGAAACCCATTGACAAAAAGCCACACTCAAAACTGGGTACATTTGGCGGCAACTGTTGAAGACAATAAAGTACGTTTGTTTGTAGATGGTGAAATTGTGGACGAAGTAATTAATTCCACTGCCACTGATATTAGAATGAGAACAACTCAGCATCCAATTTGGATAGGAGCTAACCCAAATGGTAGCTTCTCTGCAAGTGAAATGCTAAATGGTGGATTGAAAGGAACAAGAGTTTGGCGTACTGCTCTAACTCAAGACCAGTTAAAACAGCGAATAGCAGGGATACCAGATCCATCGAATACAGCTGGCACAGCAGATATTCGCCGCTCGCTTGAGCTTTGCTATGATTTTGAAAATAATATTAATGACTTGGCAAATGCGAATATTCAAAATTTGAATAATGATTTGAATTATTACCGTAGCCCAGTAGAGATAAACAATGATTCTGTTTATTTCCGTCCAGATTTGCCACATATTAGATTGACCTCTCCGCTACTTGGCTCAGGGCTTACAAATTCAAGTGGCGATAAATTCGATGTGCGATGGGTATCCTATGGAATTGGCGATATTATTTCTGGCGTATCGAATGATTTACGATTAGAATATTCTGTAGATGCAGGCAAAACGTGGTTCAATATTAGCTCAAACACAGGCGATACAAGTGCTGTGGAAATAGAAATTGGAGCCAGTGCTTGGGAACCATTTCGCAATAATAATACATTAGCAAATCTACGCTCGGCAACTCCATTTAGCAAATCGGCTCAGGTCAGAGTAAGAACTTTGGTTAGTTCTAATTTAGATGTTTCAGATACAAGCGGAACTATTACAGTAGCAAGATACTTTGCTTTAAGAAAGAAAGCCAACGCTAAAATATACATAGAGCCAAAAAATGCAATGAATTTAATAGGCAACGAAGCATATATAGAAGCGTGGATTAAACCAAGTTTATTTCCAAGCGTTGCAGATGGCTATTTCCCGATTATATCTAAACACGACACGATAACTGGTGCAATTCATTATCAATTAAATTTACTTCCAACGGGTCAATTAGAATTTAAAGTAGGCGATAGCAATGGGAAAACTCGTCGAGCTATAAGTGACACATTAAAGCCGATAAATCCAGAATCAATTACTCCCGATAATAGTAATTGGACTCACGTTGGAGTATATTTAAATAACAATGGTGGCAAAGGTAAATCGAAAATAATATTTTATATAGATGGCACTCCACAAAAAGATTCTATTATAATAAATCAATTAGATACTAATTTAATATTTAATTCAAGTAATACTTTCATTACATATATTGGCTATTTCGAAGCAAAAGGTATTAAAAAGGGTTACACTGGTGATTTGAGAGAAGTTCGCTTTTGGAATGGTGTGCCAAACGGCACTAATGATTTGGGAAGCGAGCCAACAAGCTTAACTCAATATATTCAAGGGGTGGCAAATTCCAGAGCCGAGCAATTAAAAAATGGTTTCAAAGGTAATCTACATTCTGCATTTTCATTCAATGGTTCACCACTAGTTTATAATGGATATTATAATGCAATTCCACAAAGCATCAATACAAATAATTTTGCTTTGTTTCGTGGCGATAGTATTAGCTATGTTGCCCAAAAGCCATACATTCGATTGGTAGAGCCAACGCTTCAGCAAAGAGTTTCGCAAAGCAAAACTGATTTAAAATTGCGTTGGGTGGGATTTGATTATGATGGATTGACTTTTGGAATTGGCACGAACGCTGTTGCACCAGCAATTGAATATTCTATAAAAGGTGGCGGCGGAATGGAAGCCCAGCCATATCAATTTGTAGGTAGTCAATTCTATACAGGCAACACTGTAAATTCATTCAAATTAATAGACTCTATATCATATAGATTCAAAGGTGCAAATGCAGATATTATATATGCAGCTCAGCTTAATGTAAGCCAAGCGAATCCCGATTTGAATAGAAATAATATATTCAACGATCAAGGTGCTATGCCAGCAGCACTAACAAATGCAAGACTTAGAGTTACTGGTAGCTACACAATAGATGGCGAAACCAATAAAATACAAGGCGAAAGTGAATTATTTACCATTGTGCCGCGAACAAATTTAACACTTCGTACATTGCTTGAGGGCAGACACAAAGGCACTGCAACTTCGGTAAATAATATAAAACAAATTGCTAGAAAATACTCCGATGGCGGTTTCCGAGTTACTCTTTATTTGGATAACAATGGAACAATTGGCAATAAAATTATCACTATTGACAGCACAGAGGGCTATGAAGATTTGGATTTGCTTAACAGAAATACAGGAAGCAAATTATTTGGAAATATTTCATTTCTGTTGGAAAATATAGACGATGGCAGATACTGGGTACGACTTGAGCAATTAAACCATTTGCCAATACTATCTCGTTTTGCAGTGCCTTTTCGCTATATAGGCGATGATAAAAATACTTGGCAAATAGAATCTGGTTGGGATTTCCAATCGTGGGACGGCAAAACAAATAATACTTTGGCTAACCAAACAGACAGCCCTTATGGCACAAATGTCTATACAGCTAGAGGAATTGCTAACTCAACACCGAGCTCGGCAGATTATTTGAAATCTGGTTTAGTATTTAATAACGGTGTGGCTGGAAGTAAAATTGGTGGCTTGCCTGCAATGGTTGGCGGCGATGCAAATGGTGATGGTAAAATAGATGTAGCAGACCGTACTTTGATTCGACAAGAAGATGGCACTAACTCTGCAAAATCCGACATTACAGGTGATGGCTTTGTGAATGCTGACGATAGAACTATTGCTGAAAGAAACCAAGGCAGAGTTTCTTCTCTTTCTGATTTGACTTTGGCAATAGTAAATCAAGAAGTAAAATATTCTCAAAAAGAAAAAGATAATAAATCGAATACTATTCAAGTAGATAATAATAAAATAAGCTATAATGTTTGGACAAAAAGCTATCGCTCTGGTGACTTTGTTAGTTTAGATTTTTATATTAAAAATAACAATGCAACAGCGAGATTCAAATTAGCTAATTCTACATTCGCTGTGAAATTCGACACATCGGCCCTTGCTTTCGATAATGTTTTGGGTGGCGATAGCGTTATATTTACTAACGATTCAAAAGCTGGTTACTACAGCCGATTGCGTTCCGCACCAGATATAACTAAGCAAAATAGATATAAAGATATTCGCTCAATTGAAATTGATTATGATATAAATATTATAAACGGTGGTAAATTAGTACCCGGAATAGCAACATTCCTTGGCACATTGCGATTCAAATTAATTAAAAAGAACGTACCTGTGCAGTTTGCTTGGCACTCAAGCACTAGTTTGCATAGTACGGATTCGTCTATAATAAATCAATACGGCACATTTGAGCAAATTACTACTGTTTTCCCTTATGCTGTAAAGCTAACTAGCCCGAACGGAAGAGAAACATACATTAGCGGTCGTAATGCAAATGCAAATTGGGACTATACCGGCAATAATGCACCAGTGAGAGTGGAGCTTTCCACTAATAATGGCTCAAACTGGCAATTGCAAAATACTGCAAATGTAACTGCCGATATGCGTTTATTCAAATGGACAGTGCCTGTTGCAACAAGCAAACAGTGCTTAATGCGATTGGTAGATGCAGCTACATCAATAGAAATAGACAGAAGCGACACACTATTTACTATAAATGAAGGTTCTGCAAGCTTTACTTCAACATTTATTAATACAGATGGTTTCGCACGTGGTGGCGATCAGGAAATTGTAGCATTCGACGTAAAAGGTTTTGCGGAAGTAAACCTCGATTTCAGCGAAGACGGCAGCAAATGGATTTCCTTAGTAAAAAAATTAAATCCAGCAACTGGCTCGTTTGAATATACTGTGCCGTTTGTTACAACTAAATTAGCTCGAATTAGAATGGTGGAAAGTAGTACAAATATTGTTATTACTACATCGGATTTATACAAAGTATTATCGGCGACTTTTCTTTTCCTATCGCCAGATGAATTTGAAGATGTGAAAGTCGGGCTTAGTTATAAATTGAGATACTCCACAAGTTACTTGAAAAACTTTACATTGCAAATTAGCACAAACAATGGCACAAACTGGCAAACTGAACTTGGCAATGTTCCAATTGGCAATGGCATATTTAACTGGCGACCAAACATTGTTGCCAATGGAGTGCTATTGCGCGCTATATGGGATGCGACAGACCCTGTAGAACTTGGCAGAACTCCACAATTCAACATAGTGCCAGCTACATCTATATTGGAAGTAGCAGAGCAAAAAGTAATAAAATACTACAACAATGATTTATTTGAAATCAACGAAGAATATATAAATAACTTCTTCGAAATATACAATAGCGTAGGCCAACAACAATCGTTTAAACAACAAAGCAACAAAATCTATATAAACCACCTCCCAAGTGGTATTTATTTCCTTACTACAAATAACCTAAGCATAAAGTTTGTTAGGGAGTAGCCAAAAACAGTCTTACAATTATTATTAATTCTGTCCAAAACTTAATGCCCAAACTTGCTGAATGGCATATCTATGGCAATGAGCAGCAG
>CAZYXG010000036.1:0-28150 GCA_964650885.1 uncultured Hyphomicrobiales bacterium
AACAAAAAAAGAGATTAAGCTTTGCTCAATCTCTTTTTAAAATTCTTTTGGACTTTTGAATTTATTTATTTGCGGTGTAGAATGCTTGCATATACTTAGCTAATGTTTCCACCCATTCAATTGGGCAGGCATTATAAACAGATGCTCTAATTCCACCAGCAGAGCGATGTCCTTTAAGTCCAGACATATCCAATGCTTTGGATTCTTTAATAAATTTTTCTTCCAATTCTTCAGAAGGCAAACGGAAAGTGATGTTCATCAATGAGCGGTCTTCTTTAGCAGTTGTACAGGCTTTGAAAAAGTCCGTGTGAGCATCAATCACATCGTAAACCAAAGCAGCTTTTTGTTTGTTGCGTTCTTCAATTGCAAGCAAGCCACCTTCAGCTATAATCCATTTCATAGTTTGCCCAACAACATAAATTGGCAAACACGGTGGAGTATTGAAAAGTGATTCTTCTTTAATATGTGTTGCATATCGAAGCATAGTTGGAGCTTTTTGCATAGCAGTTTCAGCCCAGGCTTTATTGATAACAACAAGAGTAACGCCAGAAGGTCCAATATTTTTTTGAGCACCAGCATAAATCAAGCTTGCTTTAGAAAAGTCTAATTGTTGAGCGAAGATATCGGAAGACATATCAACTACCAAAGGTGCTTTTGTAGTTGGCAATTCTCTCCATTCAGTTCCATAAATTGTGTTATTGGTAGTAATATGCACATAGTCCGCATCGTCATTATAAGCAATATTTTTGGGAATATAAGAGAAGTTAGAATCAGCAGAAGTAGCAATTTCATTGACTTGTTCGCCACCAGTTTTAGCAATAAATTGAGCTTCTTTCAAAGCTTTTGTAGCCCAAACTCCAGTGTTGACATAGTCAGCTTTTTTTTGCATAAAGTTCATTGGAATCATAGCAAATTGAGTGCTAGCTCCACCTTGCAAGAACAAAGGGATAAAGTCTTTACTGTCTAAGTTCATCACATTGAGTACGTCTGCTTGTGCTTCTTTGATAACTGCATCAAATTCTTTAGAACGGTGGCTAATTTCCATAATAGACATTCCAATGCCATTAAAATCAAGCACTGCATTCTTTGTAGCTTCAATCACTGATAACGGCAAAACAGCAGGACCAGCACTGAAATTTAATGCTCTATGCATACTTATAACTCCAAAATTATTAGATGTGTAATATTATTTATTCAAAATTAGGGATTAAATCGGACTTTTCAAGGGATTAGCAAGAAAATATTTTACTTTATGGTAAAAGTAGCAGTTATACCTACACACATATTTCTTGGCAAACGCTCCACTCCGAAAATTGCTCTTGTGTGTTTTCCTTTGTCGCCAAGTATTTTATAGAATAAATCGGAAGCTCCATTAGCTACATTTGGAGCATGGTCCCAATCGTTTGCTGCTTGATAGTAAATATCTAAGTGATTAAGCCCTTCTATTGCGTTCAAATTGAGATGTTTGTTGATTTGAGCTATAAGATATTCAATTCACAAAGTTCGGCTGCTTTATAGCCCTCTGTTGAGCTTAATTCGGCACCTAACTTTCCTTGGAATAGAAATTCGCCATTCTTTTAGGCAATTGAATAGCAATGAATGCCAATTTGCCACGTAAATTCACAGCTTCATAATTGCGACCAGGCAATGGAGCTTCTGGCAAAGCTAAATTGTGTTTTTCAATTTCTGATATAATATTCATAGTAATTCTCCTTTTATAAAAAAAGCTGCTTCAAAATAAATTGAAACAGCTTTTATAGTTTTTTGAAAAACTCTTAAACTAATTACTTAGTTATAGGAGTTTTGATTAATACTTGTACTGTACGATTGTAGAATCGTCCTTCTGGCAAATCATTGGTGTAAAGTGGGCTATCTTCTCCAACTCCATTAGTTTTCAAAGAAGCGTATTTACCTTTTGTTTTAGATAGAATGCCTTTATTGACACCACCGGCACGGTTGTTCGATAGTTTTTTGTTTGTTTCGTAAAGCCCAATAACGTCAGTGTGTCCAGTAACATCAATAATAGAGTTTGGTTGGCAACGGCCATAAACGTAATCGTTCATAATTTTTTCGTTAAGCGGACCAGCTTCAAATTTATTGAAAGGAAAAAGTATCAAGCTATAGTTTTCATAAAGAGTATCAGCTCCTTTGATTACCATTTTGTCTTTACTTGAAACTTGCATTACTGGAATTGTAATTGGATCTGAAACGCATTCTTTACCATTGTTTGCAGTAACAATTAATTTAGCTATGTAAGGCACTTGGTCTTTGGGATATTTACCAATTTCGCTTTTCCAATCCCATTTGTTTTGCTGTCCAATAACATCGTTTAATTTGATTGTTTTCCAAGCAGCGTCGCCACGAGTAATTTCAATTCTACGTTCTTTGATTAATTCATCTTGGATGCCATTAGTAAGAACAAAGTTCATAAATTCTGGTTCAGGTAAAATTTTAGGATCAATTTGGAAAACTGGTTTAGAAACTTCCCAATCTTCGCATTTGATTTCAACACGGCGATTTTCTTCGTGTCCCATAGTGTCGTTAGGGTTTGATTTAGTATCAGGGAAATTAGTAGATTTCATAATCAATCTATCTTCAGAGATTTTCCAAACTTTTTTGAAATAATCAAAAACAATTTGAGCTCTACGTTTAGAAAGTTCAATGTTTCCTTTTTCTTCGGCAGTAACGTTGTCGTTACAACCAGTAATTGTAAGCTTAGCATTAGGGCGGTTAGTCATTCTATAGCCAAGGATATTCAATACGTGGTAGTATTTATCAAGTGTACCGCCAGCAATTGTTGTATCGTTGAATGCCCCAATTTGGTCGTTGCTTTCAAAAAGATTATATCTTTCTGGTAATTTATCCGAGTTTTTATCAAAGAATACATAACTCAAAAGTGGATATAAATCCCATGAAAGTACTTCAGACATAACCAAACCTCTATAATTAGCAAGTTCTGGTTTCTTATTTTTAGAGCTATTAATGAAATCGCCTTGAGCTACTTCAGTTGCAATTATTGGTTTTTGCCCCAAAGTAACAGTTACGTTCACATCATTGTCAGATTTTCCAGCTTCTTTTTCTTCTTTAGTAACTTTTGGTCTGTCAATTCTTTGAACCATTGTGCGTTTGCCGTATTTAGAATTTTCAGCAGTAATTTCAAAATTCACATAAGAAACAGTATCTTTACCAGTTCCAAACATGTCATTTGTAATTAACTTTTCGACTTTTCTTTTGTCATTGTTAACGCTATCGACCATAACTTGATTCAAGTGTGGGTTTTTGATAGTGATTTTAGATGGGATAAAATCTTGAGTACATTCATCAACCGATGTAACTGTTAAAGGAATTGTTTTGAAGAACGATGGAACAAATGCCATAAACAAGTCCAAATCTCCTTGAACTCCTCTCAAATCTTCTCTACGTGAAGCAAAGTACAAAATATCACCAGAACCTGGCAATGTAATGAATTGCTCATCAAGTGGAGTATTGATTGGTGTACCTAAATTTTCTGGTTTGGCAAATTTCTTAGTTCCTGCATCTAATCTAGCTACATAGAAATCCTTCCCGCCAAAGTTTGGAGTTTGTCCAGCAGAAGCGAAGAAGAGAGTTACCCCGTCCGCAGCAATAAATGGCGAAACGTCAGTTTCTTTTGTGTTCAATTCAGCTAAGTTCTTTGCTTCGGTCCATTCGTCAGTATCAAAATCATAATCAGAAAACCAAATATCCATATTGGGAACTGTTTGCTCACCATCTGAATTAGGACCAGGGCGTGTGGAAACGAAATAAACTCTATCTTGCCCAGCAGTAATAGCAGGTTGAGAATCAAAATATTTAGAGTTCACTTTAGGTCCTAAATTTTTTGGTTTTGCCCATTTGTCGCCATCAATTGTAGTAACATATATATCGCAACTACCCAAACCGTCTGGACGACCACAAGCAGTGAAATATAAAGTTTGCTTATCGCCAGCAAGCGATGCAGCACCTTCGTTAAGTTTTGTATTTACACCACCAAGACCAAGAGCGTTTGATGGGTCTAAGTTTATGGGTGCAAAAAATGTTGTATCGTATCTATCATTTTTCTTAGCAACCCAGAAATCGTGAGACGGTTCATCGTCTTTATTTAGGATACTACCTTTTCTGTCGGATACGTAATAAAGAGTTTTACCATCTACGGAAACAGTAGGAGCATAATCAACTCCTTTGTGGTTAATTATTGGTCCAAGGTTGATAATTCTAATTTTAGAATCAGATAAAATACCACCACTGGGATTATTCGATTGAGCAGTTGCGTCTATTGTGAGAGCGAACATAGTTAGTTCACTTCCAGCAACAGCCAAATCGTTACTTGAAATTTCAATTAAGTCTTTCTTATTTTCAGCTGAAATAGCTTTACTTTCTGCACCAAATATGCAGCAAAATGCAATTAAAAGTATTAAACACTTTTGTAGAGTAATTTTACCCATTTACAAACCCTATGATTATTTTTTTTTCTAAATTCAATTCTTATAAACTTAATATGTGGAATTTTTTCTCAATATCAAAATAAGTGTGCAAAATTTTACACACTTATTGAAAATATTTACACTTTTTATTACTTATATGTCTTATTTCTTTTGAGTTTTCGATTCATACCTGCCATTTAGCTGATATTTCAACTCCAATAACAAGCGCCAAGAATTTATCTTAAAATCCTGTCCATACTCGGAAATATTCGTAAATGGTAGATTATATGCAAAAACTGGGGCAAAAGTCCATTTAGCACCTAAGTGCAATGGAACTGCAATTTGGAAATCCAAACCAATTAATGTACTATTCAATTGGCTAATTTCTCCATTTTCAATTGTTCCATTTAAAGTTTTGATTTTTGCTGTTTGACCGTTTGGCAATGTAATGGTTGATTTTGCCGATGCTTGGCTATGCGATAAATTATTGGAAGTTACAAAAGAGATTGAAGGCCCTAATCTGAGCGAAAGGAAATTAAATGGTTCATATTTCAAATAAGGAATGATAGATACAGTAGTTAATTTCAAATCTGCCGTGTTTTCGATTGTCAATGGAATAGAATCATAGTAATCGCCATTGGTTAAATAGAAAGGCAAACTTTCCACTTCATTGAATTTACTCTGTATATTTCGTCCATTAAAACCAACCGACAAACCCATCAGCAAAGTTTTCTTTTCTATTTCTCGTTCAAAAAATATTGAAAAATCATAGCCCAGACCTACTCCCCCGCTGAATTCGCAAGCAAGACAATTGGTAAAAAACTTGCCACTTTGGAAATTCTGACCTAACCCAATCTGCCCGCCAATAAAATTTGCAGACTCAGAATTATCAAATGGTTGCAATGGTGTGTCTAATTTTTGAGAAAATGTATGTAAATTTGTAATAAGGGTTAATGCAAATATTAACTTTAAGCACCTTTGGATTTTCATTTGATTCCTTTAATAGAAATGATTTTCTAATTTAATTGCAAATTAATAATAATAAAAATAGCAAATAATGAATAAAGTTACAGTCCAAGAAGAAAAAAAAGATAAAAAATATTCACTTGCTCGCTTTGCAGCAGTTAAAATTTTGAACCGTTATGAACGCAGCGACTCTTATTTAGACAAGCTTTTGGCATTCCAACTGGGTAGAAATGAATTTTCTCCACAAGACAAAAATTTATTGACTGAAATCGTAAATGGTGTAGTTAGGTGGAGAGCAAAATTGGATTGGGTTTTGACTGGTTTTTACCATGGAGACTATCACAAAAGCATAAATTTAGTAAAAAATGCTATGCGTATAGGACTTTATCAGATGCTATTTTTAAATAGAGTGCCAATTCCTGCTGCTATTGATGAATCAGTTGAAATTGTAAAGGTATTGCAAGGAGATAAAGCCGCTGGACTTATCAATGCAGTGCTTCGCAATATTGCTAGAAATATTGATAAAATACGCTATCCAAATAATCAAGACGACCCAATTTTCTATCTTTCTATTATGCACTCGCATCCTAAATGGCTTGTAAAAAAATGGGTGGATAATTATGGAATTGAAGAAGCTACTCATTTGCTTGAAGTTAACAATCAAAAGCCATACATTCCAATTAGAATTAACGTAATGAATTCTAATTTCGATGAAGTAACTAAAATTTTTGAAGAAAAAGAGTTGCCTTTCGAAAAATCACCTTATTTGGCAAACAGTGTGAACCTTCAATCGCCAAATATAAACATTGCTCAAACTGAACTTTTCAAGCAAGGGAAAATCACTGTACAAGATACAGCAGCTTCATTAGTTTGCAAGTTGCTTAGTCCCAAGGAAAATACTTTGGTATATGATTTGTGTGCTGCTCCAGGCGGGAAAACCTTCTTTATTGCTGAGCTGATGAATAATACAGGCGAAGTTATAGCAATTGATAAATACGAACAGAAAGTAAGAATGATAGAAGAAAGTGGCAAACGATTGGGTTTGAAAAACATTAAAACTTTCTTTTTCGATGCTAAAGAATACAAAAATGAAAAGAAAGGCGATTATGTACTTTGCGATGTACCTTGCTCTGGCACAGGCACACTTCAAAAGAAACCAGATATTCGCTGGAAAAGAGAACAAGAAGACATCAATAAAATGATTCCATTGCAAAGAGAAATATTGGCTAGCGGAGCAAAACTTGTTGCAGTTGGTGGTGTCTTGGTATATTCCACTTGCTCTATAGAACCAGAGGAAAATTTTAAGAATATTGAAGATTTCTTAGCTAACAATAAAAACTTTGAACTTGATAGAGCTGAAAATTATTTGGATCCTGCACTTTGCAAAGATGGATATTTCCAAGCATTCCCACATTTGCACAATATAGATGGTGCGTTTGGAGCAAGATTAATTAGAAAAAGTTAAAAGTAATTTTAAATTTCCTTGTAATATTTTTGATTTTTTTTTGTTATTTAAAATTATTAACGGAGATTACATGAAAAAACTATTGCTTATTGTAATACTAATTATATCAACAAACGAATTATTTTCTATTGATTATCAATTTAAAAACTTAACTAATGTAGCAGAACGTTGGCAATATTTTGATTTTGCAATTGAAAATGAAAACAGTATTTTTGCTTCAACTGGAAATAGTGCTTCCAGAATAAACCATTGGAATGGGAGTGATTGGGAGCAAATTTATTTCAATAATGCAGTTGTAAATAGTTATTTAAATGAAAACGAAGTATCCTTTATAAGTGCAACAAATGGGAATCTTTTTTTCGCTACTGAAAGGTCTCCATTATTTGTGAAATCACTTCAATCAAACCTTACCAAAGTAATCCAAGTGGATGACACTAACGGTCATAATAGATTTTTCAAATCAATTATTAAAACAGATAATCCAAATGAATACTATTTATTAGTGGATATAATAAGAGAAGACTCAGTATTTTATTACCAAGGAACTAGGGTATCAATTGTTAAAATTTACGGTGAAATTCTAAGACTTAGAAATGACACTCTTACAGTTATATACAATACTTATGAAAGAGATGGATTTTTAAGATCATTGGCCTACTACAATAATAAGGTTTATTTTTCTTTTGATTATAGCCATAGAGATTCTATTACTGTTTATTCATTAAATGCTGAAAATTATTTAGATTCATTGTCGGCTGTGAAACCAAAAATAAATGGTAATGATATAAACAACGACATCTATTCAATTATAGTTGATGATGATGGAACAATAAACGCTTTACTTGGTTTGGAATATAATTATTCAACTAATTATGCTTCTTACCCAGCAATTGCAAGATTTAAAGATGGCAAAAGTGATTTTATAAACCACGATTCAATAATTGGACACTACAATGAAAATGTAGCTGGCTTTGGCAAAATTGGTAGTAACTATTATATAACTACCGACGAAGGAACTCGTATTTTTAATTTTGTTGATGGGATTCTTAACCGAATTGACAACAAAAGTCAAATCAGACAGTTATCAGGTAATAATTCTTTCCCTATTGTGATGAAATCAATGATATACAATAATGAAATTTATCAGAGCAATTCAGCAATACTTATCAAATATTCCCCAACTACAAATAGTGTTGCAAATGAAGTTAGCACAAATAGTAAACTTACTTTAGCAGAAGTTTTGTCGGAAAACCAAGAAAATGAAATAATGATTTCTGACCTAACAGGCAAAAACTTATTAATCAAAGATATAAGTTCAGAAGCATCTCTAAATCAGCTTTTAGACAACTTAAAAATAAGAATTGCTTTACTTTCAGTTAAAACAAAAACTGGTGATTTTAAATTTAAAATTGCTAGGTGATTATCTATAATTTATTGTGGCTTTGAATTTCAATTCTGCTTCAGAATCCTTTGCTATTTTGATTTTGAAGAGAGCTGTGCGTGAGTCTGGCTTTGTGAATTTTTCAGTTTCGTTATTAATTTCCCAATTGCCATAGTTAGTGTTGTATTTGAATTCTACTTCCACATCAACTTGTTTTGAGTTTTTGAAATTGACTGTGTATTCAGAAGTATAGCCATTTTTGAAATCTTTGCGATTTGTTTCTATAATTTTGGCTTTCACATCGAATGCTTTGCCAATATTTAGCGTAATTAAATCATTCTTTGATTTATGACCTATTTTATCTTCGCCGACAAGTTCTGTGCTTTCGCCATCGTACTTATTGATTTTGAATTCACCAGCTGGAATTGGAATTCCTAAGTTTGATTTCTCGTCGTTTTTAAATTCAACGACAATTGCAGCTGATTCAAAATTTTCAGTCAATGAATTATTAGAAACTAAATATTTCTTTTTAACAGGAATTGCATTTTTTTTGAAAAGAGTGATTTGCTTAGTTTCTTTATCGAGTAAGTTTACTTCTTGGTCAAGAGTATAAAGATGGAAATCCATAAATTCTTTTTCTACGAATTCAGGAGCATTACTTTTAATGCCCATTAGAACAAGATTTTGGCTTTTTGACATTTGATAATCTTCTAGGTCAACATTATTTCTATTTATGTTAACTTCCCCAGCCATTAGCTTCAAATTTGCATTTTCAAAAGCAGCACCAGATTGATTAATAACTGAAACCCATGCATTCAAATCGAGCATATTGTCTTCTTTATTCAATACGCCAACATATTGGGCATTCCAGCCCATCCCAGTAGTTTGGTAGTTTAGCTTAAGGTTAGCATTTGCTGTTTTATCTGAAATTACATTCCATTGCAGGGTTGGTCTGAGAATCAAACCTTTTGGAAGCGAACCAACGTTCAAAGTGTATTTGTTGAAATCTGGAATCATAAATAGTTGACCATCTTTCAACCGAAGGACAACACTTTGCGAATTTGTAGAAATTAAATCACCAGTAATTGGCTTGTCTTTGTCGCTAATCAAAGTGATTTCTTTGCCAATAAACTTATTCAGAATAGTAGTAAAAGAAGCCAAATCATAGCGATAGTTTTGTTCTGCTATTTGAGCATTTTGAATTTCAGCAAAAACAGATGTGGGTATAATGTTTGAAGGTACATTTTCAATTAGTATATCATTAGTACCTTTTTTCAGGTCAAGCTTTCTTTCTTCATTTACCACCCCAATTCCTTGATTATAGATGGTGATAGAAATATTTTTTGAAATTCCAGCACTTAGAACTAGAAATAATGCAAGACCTGTTTTTAATGTCATAAATTCTCTTTTTGTTAAATTTCAACTTCCACTTCTTCATCTTCCAAGATTTTTTCCAAATCTAGCAAAATTAGCAATCTATCTTCAATTTTTCCAATAGCTGTAATAAACTCAGAACTAATCCCAGAAGCAGATGCTGGAGGTGGCTCAGTAATATTTTTATTAATACGAATAACTTCGTTTACTTTATCTACGATGAAACCAATTACTTTATGTTCCAACTCAACAACAATTATTCGAGTATCCTTATCGAAATCAATTTTAGACATCATTAATCTGGCACGCAAATCAATAATTGGAATTACTTTCCCACGAAGATTGATAACTCCCACGACATATGATTGAGTGTTTGGCACACGAGTAATTTCTGTCATTCGGTTGATTTCTTGCACTTTAAGTATATCCACACCAAATTCTTCATCGCCAACCGAGAAAGTAACCAATTGGATGATATGCTCTGAACTATTGTTGTGGTCTCTATTGTCGTCTTTTTTAGCCATAATTTATTCCGTTTTAAGTTGTACTTAGCAGTATTATCGTAAATAAAAATGATAACTTTACTAAATTTAGAATTATAACTTAAAGAAGAAAAAGTACATTACCAACTACTGCCATACTTTAATTTACTTTCCCATCGAATTTGGTCTTGAGTTTGGGTTTGATTTGTGTTGTTTATATATTTATATTGTAGAATCAAATTATTCAAACCCCAAAAAGAAAACGGTGCATCTATCACAAATTCAGGATTGGAAATATTATTCAAATTGCCACCAACAGACCATTCCAATCCACCAACGATATCGCCTTTCAAGTTTATTCTTGAGTTTTCAATTGAACCCTGGAAATCCACATCGGCACTTTTTATAAAGCCAAAGTTTGTTACAAACTGATTGAGTGTGCTACTAAGCAAAGCAGATGAACCTTTATTTAACGACTGGTCTAATATGTTTGATTGACCAATATTCCCAGTTTTACTTAGCTCTTTGTCTGTTTTGCCAAAAGCAAAAAGATAAACTATATTTTGGAAAATAGTATTGGAATCACCCTGTGCTATCTCGTTGCCAATTTTATAGCCATAGGATAACCTTGGATTCTTTTTAGTACCGTTGATTTGAATATCTACTTCGTAATCTTTTTCCAAATTGTCCACTTTTGTTTTGCCTTTGTAGTTGGCAGTCATATTCAACGTAGGATTTTCAATTGAGCCAGTAGGGAATGAAATTTTTCCAATCAAATTCATCTTCTTGCCAAATAGCACCATAGAAGAATTATTGAAAACATTAATTTCACCTTGCAATGACATCACTTTGCTGCCGCTTGGTTTCTCATATCTCAATGTTTTATTTTTATCTTCAGTACCAATAAAAGTTGTCATGGTAGTGAATGCTGGCAGCCCCATTTCCAGTCTAAACTTTCCAGGGAATCTAACATCTATTTCATAGTTCATCAAATCGTTGAAACTTCTATTTGCAACAAATTCACTTTCTTCTTCATTGTTAATTTCGACTGCTCTATTGCTATCTAAAGTTTTACTTGCATTAAGAATATTCTGTTGAGTTTGGGTAATATTTCTTCTTCTATAATCAAAAGAATTGGTTACGTTTTGCGACAAATCTGGCATTGGCATAGCAATATCAGCATCGAGTATATCAACACTTCCTTCCAAATTAGGTCTATCGAAAGTTCCATAGAATCTTAGAGGTCTATTGCCAGTAGCTATTTTAAATTTCCCGTATAAATTTGGCATAGTCAATTTAGAAGCATCAGAAAGTATTAATATATTCCTAGCATTTATAGTAAAGTCAAATCTTTTGAAATCAAAATTATGCATAGACATATAGCCAGTCAAATTAGCTTGGCTTCTTAAGTTATCTTCTTGCACATTTTTCAAATCCAAACTTAAGAATTTCAATGTGTCTCTGACAAGTTCCAATCTGCCATCTGCCAAGTAGTTAATATTTGAAGCATTTGC
Organism: uncultured Hyphomicrobiales bacterium; assembly: GCA_964650885.1. Classification (GTDB taxonomy): domain Bacteria; phylum Bacteroidota; class Ignavibacteria; order Kapaibacteriales; family UBA2268; genus JAPLFM01. Next base: position 11,625 of record CAZYXG010000036.1, read on the forward strand.
CAAAAACGAAACTTTGCTGACTTGCACCCTACCGATGTAATTAACACTATCTGGTGCAAATCCATTAATGAATAAACTTCCATTGCCAAGTCCGCTCAGGTTCGATATTTCAGGAATAAAAGGAGAAACCAATTTCAAATCCAAATCTTTTACTGAAGTAATGATATTGAATTGCTCTTCGGAATGAATTCTATTTTTTACAGCTTTGAATCCCAAATTAAGTGGCAAAGAAATTATTTTGATTTCTAAGTTAGTAGCTAATAATTTATTATCAAGACTTTCTATTTTAATCAATCCAGTAACCAATGAATCGCTATGTGCTAAAGTACCAGCCAATGAGCCAGCATTTTTACCAGTGAATTTCAAGTTGCTTGTTTGGAAGTCCAAAGTAGCATCTGGGTCTGAAAGAGTCCCATTTAAAAGCAAATTAGCTTTCTTGATTGTCCCTTGCATAGTCTTTAAGTTGGCATCGGCAACATTAGTTTTTGTAAGTATTTTTTTAATGTCAAAATTTTCAAGCACAAGTTTTAAATTGCTAAATTTCTCCTCGTTCTGATAGTATAAGCCAGACAAAGAAATAATCTCAACAGAATCATTTGCAACAACAAAATTCCTAACGTTAATCAAGTCTTTACTCATTTTCACATCTATTTGATCGAGATTGTAAATATGAGCTTTATCTGAATAGTTAAAATTCAATTTATCTATTTTTAAATCAATTTCATTGCCTATCAAACTTGCTACGCCATCTAATTTAACATCAAATTCAGAATTTACAATTGATTTGCTTTTGAAAGCAATCTTATCGCCATCGAAATTCAACTTCAAGTTCGGTTTCTCTATTTGCAAATCATTAATCTGTATTTTTCTATCAGTTTGCAATTCCAAATTGAAAGAATTAAATTTTCGTAGTCCATCTTGGTATGTTAAATTCAAATCTCCAAGTATTTTAGTTTGGAAAGCTATTAACTTCAAATCTTTTGTTTCCAATCCGAAGTTCTTTATATCAAATTTGTTTATTTTCAAACTACTTGAATTTGAATCAGATTTAATTTCAATATCCAAATCAGAAGTGCTAACAAGTTTAATGTTATTTGTGAATAACGAAACTGGCGACAAGTCTTTAATGTTTGCAGTAATTCGACAATCTAACACATCAAAAGATGCATTGTTAAGCACATTTTTGCTGATTGTTGTGTTTAAATCACTAGCTGGAAAAATAGTAGTATATTTCTTTCCGAAAAAATCCGAAAGATAATCAGCTTGGTCTGCAACTGATTTTAGCAAACTTGCATAAGAGAATCTGCCCTCCAATTTTGCATCGAAGAAAGTAGAGTTAAAATCGAATACTTTGTAATTGCTATCTCTGCTGAAATTAGCATCGAAAGTGAATGGTAGAATAGATCTATCGCCATAAAGCACAATATCAAAATTCGATTTTACAGACCCAATTATTTTATCGGGATCGAAACTCTCACCATCAATTTTAATTGAACCAGTTGCATATTCTGGGGCTAATTTTGTTCTAAGTATTTTAGCAAAGTTTATAGAATTAAAGTCGAGATACAAATCGTACTTTGGTTCTAATTCTGAAAAATCAATATATCCATTTGCATTCAAAATAGATTTTTCTTTTTCAATAAACTCATCGAATTGGCTTTTGTTTGCAAATTCCACATTTAGAGTATCAAATTTCAATCTGTTGCTGGCAGAATATAAGATTAAATTAAGATTATTTATTTCGTTATGAAGTATAACTGAATTAGTAGCATTTAGTTTATAGTAGCCATTAAGCTTTTTAGGATCAACCCCTTTTGCATCTGTCACCAAATGTCCATTAATTGAAGTCTTTAAGCTTGTGTCTTTTGCAAAACTCGCCAAATCAAATTGTTCTAAAATTAAGTCTGCTTTATAGGCCAAATCTTTATTTGAAAAATCCAAGTTCGCAAATCCTTTAGCATTTCCATTTTCCGAGATAAGCTCCAGTTTGGTTTGCACAGTTTTAGTATCGCCTGTGCCGAGTAATGATTTTACATTGATTGCATTAATATTCGGCAAATATGAAATATCAGCATTAGGTATAAACTGGGCAACATCAGTCTTATAAATCAATGAATTGCGAATCTCAATTTCATATTTAATTTTGTCGCCCTTTGTTGCATTGAGTAGATTAGCAGTAAACTCCAAGTTTGATTTATTATTTTTCAAAAACATCTGGGTAATCACTAAGCTATCCAATTTTCCAGAAGCTATTAATGAAAGCTTGTCAACTTCACCAAACCGTGTTGGCATTGGAGCAAAGTATTCAATAAATTCGCCGTTGAAATTTTTAGAATCCAGCTTCAGAGCCAATTTCATATTTTGCACTTCCCTATCGCCGATGTGCTTGAATATATTCAAATTATCAGCTTTAGCTTCTATTTTCAAATTTGAAGTTTTAGAAACTAGTTCTAAACTTAGAATTTCTACTTTCTTTTCGTTCAGTTCTATTTGTGCGTTGGCACTCTTCAAATTTGTATTAGAGATTAAATCTTTAAAGCTAAGCTCAATTATATTGACTTTAAAGTCATTATTGAATAAGTCAATTTTTCCATTCAAACTCAAGTTCAAATCTTGCAAATTATTCTTGAATGGATTAAATATCTTTCTTTTTGAACTGTCTAATTTATCATTGATAGTAACTTGAGCATTCTCAAAAATCAGATTTCCTAAACTAATAAATAAATTTGGATTAGGTTTTGGATAATCGTCTTTCTTTTTGGGCTTGGCAATATGTTCAAAATTCCAAGTAGAATCTTGGCTGCTTCTAATCAATTTGATTTGCGGGTCTTTGAAAGCAATTTTATTGATGAATAATTTTTGCAAATTCGATCTCATTAAAGAAAAATCCACAAATAGAGATGGAGTGCTCAACAATGTATCGCCAACAGTAATTATTCTTACGTTTATCAATTCCAAATTTATTAGCCCGTTCACTCTCAAATCAGTAAACTCTACCTTTGCTTCCAATTCATCGGAAAGCAAGTCCGAAGCAGTACTTGTATAAAGCTTTCTTAGTCCAGGAATTTGAAACGATGCAATAAATCCAGCAAGTATGATTAGCATTGCTGTGATTGAAAACACAAAAAACACGAATAATCTTCTCCACCACCTTTTCTTTTTTGGCGGAGATTCAATTTCTGTTTCGGGCTTTATTTTTTCTTCTTTTGGATTCACTGTTTGTTTTTATATGCAAATTAATGATTATTTGGGTATTTACTCATTAAAAAGAAGTTAATTTTTATTGAAAATGGTCGAACTTGTTAAATAAACATACATTAAATTTAATAAATTTTAGTCTTTTAATTAAGTTTTATTAATTTATTTTAAGTAAATTTGCAATTGATATATGAGTAGTACTGAAATAAATAGCCAAAAAGAGAATATTACTGCAGCTTCAACAACTAAAATCTATGATAGTGCTGATCAAGAAATAGCTATCAATAATGTCGCTAGCAATAATGTTACTATTCCCAAAGCTCCTTTGCCAGAAGCTAAGAGAGTTGACGTACCTAAATCTGAACCTGTCAGTAATTTAGAAAATCAGCGAGTAAATCAAGTGGCGGATAAAGACAATATTTCAAGTAAACAAGAAATAGCAACTCCTAATCCGAAACCAATACCAGCTCAAAATGCTATTCCAGACGCAGAAATTGCTAAAGCTCAGCCAATTCCAGCTCCAGTTCAGTCTGCGGCTGCACCTGCAAAATCTATAATTGATGTAGCAAAAGCAAATGTACCTGTGAAACCAAAAGACGAATTACCCGAAAAATTAATAGTGATGACAATTGATGATGACAAATGGATTCAAAGAATTTTCACTCAGTATATTGGGCAATGGGGCTTTAAACATTATCAAGCGTCCGATCCCTTTAAAGGACTTATGGATGCAATTAAGTATCAACCACACTTAATTTTCTTAGATATTGTTCTGCCAGAAGTTGGTGGTGAAATAGTTTTGCAGTTCCTTCGCAATATGGAAGCTACTAAAAGTATCCCTGTTGTAATTATCTCTGGAAATCTCAATAAAGAACTAATCAGAAATGCCTATGTGCTTGGTGCTAAAGGGTTCATTACAAAACCTTTCAATCAGGAAATTTTGTTTTCTAAAATTAAAGAAACTTTAGACCCTATTCTATTCCAAAAAATGGTAGATGCTGGAAGAATAATTCCAAATATCCCAGTGAAAAAACCACAAGTCAAAGCTTAATGATAAGGGCTTAAAACCTCTCTTCTTCCTTTATAATTCGTTCGGAATGTTTTAAATATTTCTATGCGATTCAGTGGGTTTTTATTTATTTGAGATTTAAATAAATCAGATTCAGCTTGAATATTTCGTACCTCATTCATTGCTTGCATTACTTCGCCAATATTTTCAAAGCTAATAATTGACTTTTTGTCTTGCTTATTTATTTCATTTTCAATTTGCGAATAATCTAATTCCAAATTTGCAAATTCGGCCAACTTCTCTAATACTATTTTTGTACCATTTATCTTTCCTTCTTCCGTATGCCCAGCAATGTGTGGAGTAGCAATTAGAGACTTATTCATAAGTTCCAAATCCACATCTGGCTCTTCTGCCCAAACATCGGTTATCAAAGTGCAATTGCGGCTTTGCTGCAATTCAAGCAGTACGTGTTCATTTGATATTTTGCCACGTGATACATTTATTAAAACTGAGTTTTCCTGCACTTTGCTCAAAAGCAGTTTCTCATTCAGCAATTCATAAGTTGGGTGGTCGCCACCATAAATCAGAGGAATATGATTAGTGATTACATTGACTTGCGAAATCAAGTTTTTCAAGTGCGAATATTTAAAATCAAGACCATAATGCCTATGCTCTTTCTCCAAATGAGGATCGCAAACAAGCAAATTCTCTCCTTTAATTCCTAATTTATTGCAGTAATAAGCAAGCTTGCTCCCAACATTCCCAAATCCAATTATTCCAACTTTAAGCTTAGAGAAATCAAAATCAAATCCATAGCTTGCGAAAATAGAATATAAAGTAAACTCAGTAACAGAGTTTGAATTGCAACCAAGTGCATCTTCAAATTGAATATTTGATTTTTCTAAATATTCTTTATCGAAGTGATCGCTGCCAGAGGTGGCAGTTGCAATAAATTTCACTTTAGTATTTGCCAAAAGCTGGGCATCAGCTTTAATGGTAGAGCGTATTAGCAAAGCTTCTGCTTGAGATTTTATAATGTATTCGTTGGTAATTTCACTGAATGGAAGCACTTCAAATTTTGCAATGCCTGCAAGTGTTTCAGCAGCTAAAGGAATGTTGTCGTCTATTATTATTTTCATTTTGTAATTTTCATTTAGATTTGTATTACAAAATTAACGAATATATATTTAATCTTGATTTGAATCCACTTTAAGTATTAGATTCTTGCTCCAATTACTATAACCTTTTGTGAATTTTACTCGTAATTTCAAATGAATTTCGCCACTAAATCCAGAAAGTTTACAAGAGTTAACCATACTGTTGTGAAGTTCCAGCCAGTTTTTCGATGATTCATTATCTTTTATAGCCACTTGGTAGTGCTCGATTCCTTTTATTTCAGGCCAAGTTAATATCTTCTCTTTTCGATTGAATTCAATTTGAAAATCATTAACCAAAGAAGTCAATTTGATTGTCTTAATAGGTACAAAACCAAGATTAAGTAATTTCAAATCTCGTTTGCCCCAAAACGCCACCAACCAATTATAAAATGAACGTAAATTAAGCGAATCGTTATCGTGCAGTTTATTTAATGTATTTGTATATTCAATAGTTTTAATTCTTTGTTGCTCTGATAGCTGGTAATTTTGGTAGGCATCTGAATATAACTTTTTCAAGTTATCTATCATCAATTGAGGCAAAACATAATTACTTAACTCTGCAATCAAGCTATCATTTGCTTCAATAAATCTTTGAATTTTTTTATACTTTTCAAGTCTATTATAGGGAACTGCTTCTTCAATTCCATAAAGTCTTTGAATATCTTTTAAGTTCTCAATCTTATTAAGCAAAAGTCCTTTCATAACAACATACCTTTCGAATAAAGCTACATCGCTTTCAAGACTTTTGCGAGAAAGATTATTCTTTAATGTAATTTCACTATTTTGTACGTTCAAAGCAGAACTATAAGTACTATAAGCTCTTAATGCCCAATCAAAGTCTGCGGGCGATAGGGAAAGTTCAGATGCAAACTCTTCAATATGAGACGATAGTAGATATAATCGAGACTTACGTACTTCTCGTATATCCATACTGAATGAGTTATTATTTATTATATATTTGGGCATAATTAATTAGGTTCTAAACTTATAGTTGCTACTTAATGCTATAATTAACATCAAATATATAATGAACTTTATTAATATTTGAACTTTTTTTTGTTTAGAATTCCTTATTTCAATATCAGGATAGAATAAAATCTATAACTTAGGATTTATTTCTATATAATAGCTTTCTAATATTTCAAAATAGTGAATAAAATAACAAATTATAATTAATCATTCTAATTTATTATTTTTAATAAAAGTGAGAAAGCCATAAATTATTGAGTTATCAATCAAAATAAAATGGTATCAAAAAAAAAGGGTAAAGTTCTTTCAAACTTTACCCTTTCTGTATTTAGGTTCCTAAGTTAAAATTAAGCATTCAAATGGACGCCATTCTTTCTCTTTTGGAATGCACCATTGCCATTTCTCGTTCTATCAGCTGTAGATTTTGAACTTCCATCTTCTTCAATTTTAAACTGTCCAACCAATTGATTCAATTGCTCAGTCATATTTGAAAGTTGTTCTGAATTCTTAGCTATTTCTTCAATTTGAAGTGCAGATTCAGCAGTAACTTGCGAAATAGAAACAACGTTTTTAGAGATTTCTTCACTTGTGGCAGCTTGTTCTTCACTAGCCACAACAATTACATTAATCATATCCAAAACGTCTTGTGAACTTTGTACGATTTCTCTTAACGATTCTCCAGCTCTATCTGCCAAGTTAATACCGTTTTGAACTTCCTCGTTACCTTTATTCATAGCAAGTACAGCAATCTCAGTATCAGACTGAATTCCTTTAATCATAGTAGCAATTTGTTTAGTAGCTTCGGTTGTTCTTTCAGCAAGTTTTCTAACTTCATCGGCAACTACAGCAAATCCTCTGCCTTGCTCGCCAGCTCTTGCAGCTTCAATTGCAGCATTCAATGCCAATAGATTAGTTTGGTCTGCAATGTCATCAATTACAGAAATAATTTCCCCAATTTCTTTGCTCGATTCACCTAATTTCTGAATGTTGCTTGCGGAATTTGAAACTACAGTCGCAATATCTTTCATTTTGCCAATTGTTTGCTCCACAACGTTTCCACCATCTCTGGCAACAGCTCCATTTCTTTCTGCTACTTCTGCAGTTCTACCCGCACTTTGAGCATTATCAGAAACAGTACGGCTCATTTCTTCCACAGCCGAAGCCACTTCGTCCGATTGAGCAGATTGCTCTTGCGATGCAGCTGCCAAAGTCTCAGCGGTAGCAGTCATTTCAAATGCAGTAACAGAAGTCATTTTCACACTTTCAGCCACTTGACCAATTAGATTTTGCAACGATGAGCCAAGAGTATTAATACTTTGTTTCAAGTTGTCCAATTCACCATTATAATTTCCTTCCATAGAAACAGTCAAATCGCCATTACTCATAATTCCCAAAACGTGGTTAGCTTCATTCAGAGGAGTAGCTATTGCTTCCAAAACTTCATTTAAGCCACCAACAATTTTTTGCCAACCCCCTTGGAATCCTTTGTCATTTCCTCGTACATCCAAGTTTCCATCTTTAGCACTATCAATCAGTTTTTCTACTTCACTTGAAAGATTAAGTAAGTTTGCTTGTACATTATTCAAAATGTTATTGATAAAGACTTTCTTGCCTGGAAGTGGAGGCATCACAGCATTGAAATTACCGTTTCCATATTCTTCAACTATTGCCATTGCTTGTTTTTTAACAGCAATGTGACCTTGAACCATTCCATTCAAACCAAGAGCCATTATTTTATATGAACCACTGAATGAATCTTCATTCATATAAACATCAATTTCGCCCAAATCGTGCTGCTTGCTCATGTTTTGCATTTGATTTGTAAAATCATTTAATGTATCAATCAACTTATTAACGTTGTTTTTAGTTACGTTGAAATCGCCTTTGTATTCTTCTGTAATTTTAGCTGGGATATCTCCTTTACTAATACTTTCCAAATAATCTGAAGTAACATCAATAGGTTTCACGAAAGATTCAATTAAATTATTTGTACTATTTGCAATTCCTTTAAAATCAATTGCAGTAATTTCTTCGTTAAGTCTTGAATCAAGTTTACCGTTAATAACGTCATTGGATAATAATGTAACGTCATCTTGTACTTTGCTTATACCTTTACTTATATTAGTTGAAACTATTAAACCAATGAAAACAATTAATAGAGTAAAGCCAGTTGCAATACCAGCAATTGTTAAAGATTGTGCAGCCACAGCTTCATCAACTGGTTTCAAATCCATTTTCAATTCAAATGCACCGTGTACTTCTCCTGCTTTCCAGCCTTCCATTAGAACGCCAGTGATATCTTTACCATCAGCTCTACCCCATAATTTTTGTGAATTAGCTGGGTCGCCATGGCAATTCAAACATTCTTCAGTAAGGACAACAGGTCTGAACATTCTGATTGAATTAGTTTTGGGATCAACTTCCCAATGTTCTTTTTTAGATTTATCATCAAATAAATTCAATACTCTAAGTTCATATTCATCAGGTAAATTATCTGGATTTCTAGGTGATACTTTAGGAATCTTTAGAGTGTACCCCAATTCTTTTGCTTTTTTAGAAGCCACTTGCATAGCTGTGAAAATTGGTACAGTATATAAAACATCTTTTACTTCTGTCAAATCTGTTCTAAATACTTTATGGTTCAATTGGTCAGCAGAAAATTCTCTTGCCGATTCAGCTGAAAGTAATACAGCTCTTGCTTTATTTACCAAAGCTTCTTGCTGATCTGATCTGTATTGATTAGAAAAGTAAAAAAACAAACCAATACCTAAAGCTATACCGGCTATTGTTAAGGGCAGCAGTATTTTGGTTTTAATGCGTAAATTATTTAGGTTCATAACGAAACCTCCTTAAATTAATTAAATGGGGGAATTTCTAATTTTGGATTATTAAATATTAATAATCATTTCTGGACTCCAGTCGCTAAAGCCAAAATCATTCTTGACACGAAGTTTAAAACTATTTTCGGCAACTAAACCACTAGTTTTATAATGATTTTGCTCACCTAAAAAAAGTTCTATCCATTCGCTTGTAGTATCTTTGTCTCGCATAGCCAATTGGTAAACACTTATATTTCTTATTTTATTCCAAGTTAGCATTTTTTCATCTTTGCTATAATTGATGAAAATATTACTTAAATTTTCTCCAATTCTTGCAGATTTCACAGGTACAAAACCCAAATCATACAATCTTGTATCTCGTTTGCCCCAAAATGCTACAACCCAATTATAAAGATTGCGTAGCTTTGCTGAGTCATCATTAAAAATATCATTTAAGATTATGGTTCTATCCATAGAATTCTCTTTACGAGATTCTGACTCATTATACTTAGAAAAAGAATCTTCCATTAAAGTACGCAAATTGTCAATCATTAATTGTGGAAGTACAAACTTACTATCCTCAGTTAAGTAATAATCATTCGCTTCTAGGAATTGATTTGCCTTAACATATCTATCTTTTCTATTATATGGAACAGGTTCATTGATTCCATATCGTGATAAAATCTCTTCGGAATTGCTTATCCTGCTCATTAATAATTCTTTCAATATAACATATCTTTCAAATAACTGCGTGTCTGCCGCTTGGCTAACTCTAGAATATTCATTCTTTTGAGCCAATTCAATAGATTGATTCATTAGTGCTGTTTGATAAATTGAATATGCATCAATTGCCCAAGTTAGCTCGTCTGTGTCAAGAGTCAATTCAGAAGCAAATTCTTCTATTCTGTTCGACAGAGTAAATAATCTTGACTTTCTCGCCTCTCTTGTATCCATAGTAAAAGAGTTATTTTGGATTATGTAATTTTGCATCAGAATCTATAAATAAGTAAATATTATCTGTTTGTAATTTTAACTATATCAACTTAATATCTATTTTAACTAAATGCAAATTATTTTATAACAATTATCTACTATTTTGAAATAAATAGATTTTAAAATTATAAAATAATTTATAATTTTAACAAAATAGTAAATATTTTATTAAAAAGAGTATTTAATGTGATGTGGATTAGTTTTGTAATTACTTGCTTAGAATAATGATAAAGAGGATTATCATTCCGACAAGACTTCCGCCTGCTATATAAAGAGCAAGATTGCCTTTTTTTTCAGTAAATGTGGCTTTTTCTACAATAGTTTCGCTTTCTGCAATAAGCTTATCTAATTTTTGGGCTATACTTTTTACATCCTTAGCCAAGGCAGAGTTGTCGCCCGATGAAGCAAGCGATTTAGTTGTACTTCCGCCGCCGCCGCCCAATCCTTTGAGTTTATCGGCTATACTGGATACGCTACCGATATCGCTTTCGCCCCAATCATCGAAGTCATCTTTGGGTTTGCCGCCTCCGCCGCCTCCGCTAGACTCAATTTCTTCCACTTTGTCTATAACGGTTAGTATATGGCGTTCGAGTTGTTTATATCTCTGAGAGAATGAAGTTTCCAATTCATCATTTTGCAAAAGTATAGCATTATTGAGTTCGTCGGTGATTTGGGATAATCTCGAAGAGTCTGATTTCACACCTTCCACTTCGTTCGACATCACTCTAAAATCTTTTTTTGTGTTTTCATTCAAGTGCATCAATCTTTGTTCGTTAGTTTGCACTTTTGTTTCAAGTTGCTTAACTTTCATAGAAAGTCGCACTTCAATTTTCTGAGATTCTTTCTCTAATTCATCTTCCACTTTTTGCTCAATCATAGCAATAGTTTGAGCCAGTTCCTTGTCTGATTTATACCTGAATTCATTGATAGCGCCTTGAAGCTCAAGAATATATTTAGTTATAGATTCACTTTGCTCTTGCAATTGGATACGTACTCTTTGCACTTCGAGCAATTCTCCACGTAAGTTCTCAGCTTTCTCAGTTGTTTCGTCCAATTCCTTAATTGCAGAATCGTGAATTTCCTGCAAATTTTGAATTTTTTCTTCAACTCTAGTTGTAAGCAAAGCCATAGCATCGACTACAGATACTCTCTGTCGCTCAAGATTTTTCATTTCACGAGTAAGAATTTCGAATGAATTATTGTACTCTTTAACCTGCCCTTTAACAGATTCAAAAAGTGATTTCACTTCTGGGCTTAAGGCTCTATTGTTTTCCATTTGGCTGTGCTCTCTAAGAAAAAATTCAGTGTAGATGATAGAAATTTCAAGTAGTATTCTTCAATTTCTGGAATTGGTACTTTAGTGTGCCTTTGCAAGATTTCAAACATCTCCAATCTAAATGGCTCTTCGTTTGTGTATCTTTCGAACAAAAATTCGTTTAAATATTCCAGCAAATGCCCGTCTTCGGCAAAGTCCTCAAAGTGTGTTTTGGGGCCTACTGTTTGCAAAAGTCTATTTATTTGCTGTTCGTTGAATTTTTGTTTCATTGCTTAGCTTATATTTTTTTTTAAATTTAACGAAATTCCAGTAATATTCAAATCATTAAATTAGATTTTCGTTAAATTAGAACTATTCTTTAATTGTTTATATTTTTGCAAACAAAATTCTGACTCTATATTGAAAATAAATTGAGTTTTATGGAAAAGCAAAAAATAAAGAAAACCCAATCGTTAATGGACTCCTATTCCGATCAAGCTAGTTATCTAGCAGATAAAGAATATGTGATGCATACAGAAAGCCCAGATGAAAATCTGGCTGAACTTTTAAGATTGGCAGCTGAAAGACTTAAAACCCATAATGATAAATTAATAAAGAAGGCATTCTATTTTGCATTGGAAGCTCATAAGAATCAAGTGCTTCCAACTGGTGAACAGTATAGTCAAAAGCTATTCGATGTGGCTAAAATTGTTTTAACCAACTTTCGTTTGGACGACACTTCACTTGTTTGTGCATTGCTTAGTGAAGCTGTGATAGAAGAAACTGGTTTCAATATAGAAGATATTCGCAAAGAATTTGGGTCAACAGTTGCTGAAATAGTAGAAGGAATTGATAAAATCCGAAATGTAGAAGAGAACTTCATTGAGTATCTTTCATTCCTTGAGCAATATAGAAAAATCCTATTCTCACTTTTCAAAGATGTGCGAATTATTTTGATTAAAATTGCAGAGCGACTTTATATATTGCGTACTTTGCAATTCTATTCGGAAGAGAAGCAGCTTCGAATAGCCAAAGAAGCTATGGAAGTATTCGTTCCATTCACAAATAGATTCGGGCTAAGAAATATAAAATGGGAAATGGAAGACCTTAGCTTTAAATTCACAGACAAAGAATCATTCAATGAAATTAAAAGCAAACTAGATGGAACACGTGAAGAAAGAGAAAAATATTTGCAGAACTTTTTACAACCTATAAAAGATAAGTTAAAGGAAGATCCATTCCTTAATAAAAATAATATTACTTTGGAAATAGCTGGAAGAGCAAAACATATCTATTCAATATATAATAAGACAATTCTCCGCCAGCAACCAATGGAAAAACTCAACGACTTAATAGCAGTTAGAGTAATTCTTAACACTGACGATGAAAATATGTGTTTCTATGTTTATGGGCTTATAGCTTCAATTTATCATCCAGTACCAGAAACATTTAAAGATTACATAAATGCACAAAAGCAAAATGGCTACCAATCGCTACATACTGCTGTGATGGGGCCTGGCTCAAAACCAGTAGAAGTGCAAATCCGAACTATGCAAATGCACCTTGTTTCCGAAGAAGGCGTGGCAGCACACTTTAAGTATAAACGTGGGCTTGTGCCAGCAACTTCAGTTTTCGAGAACCAAAATGCACAAGAATGGATGGACTCCGTACGTGAGATATTTGAAAACTCCGATGAAGAAAATCCAAAAGAGCTATTGGATTCGGTGAAAAATAATTTGTTCTTGAAAGAGATTCATATTTTCACACCAACAAATAAAATTCTTACATTCCCTTATGGCTCAACCCCTATAGATTTTGCTTTTGCAATTCATTCCGAGCTAGGCTATCACTGTGTGGGTGCAAAGGCAAATGCCAAAATAGTTCCTTTGGATTACAAAATGCAAAGTGGCGATCAGCTTGAAATTCTTACTTCCAATAAGCAATTTCCTAATAAGGAGTGGCTTAAGTTTGTCAACACGAGCCGTGCCAAATCGCAACTAAATCGTTTTTTCAAAAACGATGATAAAATTAGCTTCTGCGAAGGCAAAGAACTTTGGGATAACACACTCAAATCTAAAGAATTAAAACTGGACAAAAAAACTTTTGTAGCGTTACTTAAGAATTTCAGTTTTTCAAATGAAAAAGAATTCTATATCTCGCTTGCCAGATTGAAAATCAGCACTCGTGACATACTTAAATACTTGCATAGCCGAGAAAGTGGAATAGAAATTTCTCAAGCTAATAATGACAATAACATTTTTGCAAATCCAAATGCTGAGAGCTATGTAATTAATCTGATTATCAAGGGCAAAGACAGGCCAGCCCTTGTTAATGACATTACAAAACTAATCATCAAAAAAGATGAAGCTATGCTTAGTGGCGTCAGTTTTGATACTTACAACAATGATTTTACAGGTATTCTCACAATTAATATTAAAAATTCAAAAATACTCAGCGTATTGACCCAAGAAATTACTGAATTAAATGGAGTTGATTCAGTTGATTGGCTGGAAAAATAGACATTGTGAAAAAGATATTAATAATTTTTAGCAATAGCACTTTAACTTGCTTTTGAAATGAAACAAAAAACAAAAAATGAATACTGAAAACTTAGAAATTTTAAAAACAAGATTAGAGCAATTAGACAAGAAAGAATACAAACATAAATTTGCAATTCCCAAAGTCTGGATTGATTGTGCCAAAAATACAGAAACTATTGAACTAAACCCTTTTCAATTTTTTTTAAATCAAATTGCAAAAATAGAAGAACTATCTAAATCTGCTAAAAGTAAACCAAAGCGAAGTAGCGACAAATTAGTTTATAATTTATTTCCACGCTATGCTACTGCTTTCGACCATAATTCTGATAAAGATATTGCAATTGAGATTGAAGAAAACCAATTCAGAGAAACTGGCACTTTTCTAAAATGTATTGCATTATTGCCTTATATCAAATCTTTAGGTTGTAATTTAATTTATACTCTGCCAGTTACTTCTATTGGAATAGACGGCAAAAAAGGTTCACTCGGTTCGCCTTATGCCATTCGCAATCCACTTGAACTGGAAGAAACTTTATCAGAACCTATACTTGATTTAGATATTGACTCACAATATAAAGCTTTTGTGGAAGCTGCACATTTGCTTGGTATCGCAATTGTAAATGAATTTGTGTTTCGCACAGCAAGTATTGATTCTGATTTGGCTCTAGAACATCCAGAGTGGTTCTATTGGATTCAGTCTCGAATTAAAGATAGAGAAGTTGGCAACACAAGCGAAGCTCGATATGGTATGCCGATGTTTAATAAAAAAGAATTGACCGAAATTAAAGCAAAAGTTGCTTCTGGCGATTTTGAAAACACAGTCCCTCCACACGAACAACATAGAAAAATGTTCAATCCAACTCCGCTAAAAGTGGCAAGAGTGGAGAGCAAAATTTTCGGTGTCACGGGCAAAAGTCAGGAAAGCAGAATACCTTCTGCATTTGCCGATTGGCCGCCAGACGACAATCAGCCAGCTTGGAGCGATGTTACTTATTTGAAATATTACGATGCACAAGATTTCAACTACATTGCTTACAATACCATTAGAATGTACGATGCGAAATTAGCGAAGAAGAAAAACAAAGTTGATAATCTTTGGGAATTTGTCAGCAATATTATTCCTACATTCCAAGATAAATATGGAATAGATGGAGTTATGATTGATATGGGTCACTCATTGCCCGAAGCTTTACTGCTAGAAATCATTAAAAAAGCTAGAGCTAAGAATAGCGAATTCATTTTTTGGGAAGAAAACTTTTTACTTTCCGAAGAAAGTATTTCAAATGGATATGATGGAGTGCTTGGTTATGCTTGTTTCGATGAACACGAACCTGATAAATTCAAAGATATAGTTGAGCTTTTCCCACAAGCGGAATCAACTATACCTCAATTTTTTGCTACTTCTGAAACTCACAACACAAAAAGAGCTTACGCTAGATTCAAAAATAGAATGTACAATTTGATGACTTTCAAGTTGAACCGTCTGCTTCCATCTATTCCATTTATTCATAATGGTTTTGAACTATGTGAAGAAACTCCCGTAAATACTGGACTTGGCTTTACAGATGAAGAAATTGCCGAATACCCTGCGGAAAAACTACCACTTTTTTCATTGGCTGCTATGAATTGGCAAAATGAAAATTCTATTATTGACGAAATGATAGAATATAATAAAATGCTTAGCAATATTGATTTCACAAATAATGTTTTGGACTCAATTGATTTGGGCAGCGGTATGGTTGCGTTCTATCGGAATGTAGCAAATGAGAAATTACTTGCTATTGCTTCTATGAAATCAGAACAAACAGAAATTGATTTGAATAGATTTGAAGGCACTTTGCACAAAGATTTGAATGAAGAAGCTGCCGATAAAACCCAAAAGCTAATATTAAATCAATTCGATGTAGCAATTTATTTAGTGAAGTAATTTAGTTTCTAAACCCCAGTGCTGCCGAAGCCACCTGCTCCACGCTCAGTGTCGTCTATAGTGTCGGACTCTGCCCAATTCACTTGTGAGTATTGAGCTACTACTAATTGTGCAATTCTATCGCCACGATTTATGATAAAGTTTTCTTTACTAAAGTTAGCAAGTATTACTTTGATTTCTCCACGGTAATCGGAATCAATTGTGCCAGGAGAATTCAAACAAAACACACCATTCTTTGCAGCCAATCCACTTCGAGAGCGTACTTGACATTCAAAGCCCTCGGGCAAAGCTATAGCCAAGTTAGTTGGCACCATTTCCACTGTACCAGCTTTTAGCTCAATTGGCTCAACGAGTGCAGCGTAAACGTCCATACCAGCTGAACCACTTGTGGAATATACTGGCAATGGCAAATCTGTAAAATCAGGGCTAACCCTTTTAACTTTAACGACTATTTTTTCTGCCACCACTTCTTCCATCTTTTCTGTTTGAATCGCCACCAGATCTTCTTACTCCAGAAGGTCTATCGGAATCGCTTCTTCTTCTTGGTTCAAATCCATCATTTCTTCTTTCGCCGCCTCTATCGTCTCGTTTGAAGTCTGGTTTATCAGCACTCCAAGGTCTGCGTTCTGGTCGGCTATCTTTATCGTCTCTATTGAAAG
>CAZYXG010000037.1:0-28045 GCA_964650885.1 uncultured Hyphomicrobiales bacterium
CTAATTTTCTTTTTATAGAATTGAGAGTTGTTTTGTTTTTGTAACAGCAAATCACCCTTCACTCTTCACTCAAAAAAGACTTTGATTTAGCCATTTTTTTTCATAACTGCCTATGTCTATTTTTCTTTTTAATCCTGAGTAGTTCATAAAGCGGATTTTACCAAAGACTGGCCTTTCAGACCATGCTCTATCGTGAACTCCACAAATAGACCACATAACACCCACATAGCCATTTGGGTCATAGCCATCTAATTCGTATTTGTCGTTTAAATAAATGGCAATATTAATAGCTTCATCTGGGTTATTTGTCCATTCCAAGATTTTTTTTGCCCAATACATTCGCATATATCCGTGCATTTTTCCTGTCAAAATCATTTCTCTTTGAGCTGCATTCCAAGCTGGGTCGTGAGTTTTGGCTGTTTCAAATTGCTCTAAAGAATAAATAAATTCTCTTTTATCGCTACGGTGTTCGTTCAATGAAGTTTTCGCCCATTGGTGGGCACCATCTAAATTATCATAATTTGGATTGTAATGGCAATAGTTTTCCGATAGCTCTCTGCGAACTATCATTTCTTCTAAAAAGCTATTTTTTGAATCAATACTACAATCTATTTTCTGAATTTCAAGTGCTATGCGTTGGGTAGAAATCTGCCCAAAATGAATATATGGAGATAAATCTGAAATACCACGAAGAGCGGGGTTATTCCTATCAATGCTGTATTTTTCTAAACGAAAATGGATAAACATTTCTAAATGTTTCTGGGCTGCATTTTCTCCTGATTTCAACCAATCTATTGAATTTTCATCTGAATAATTCGCTAAAATTGATTTAAACTGATTATTGCATTTGCTGAAAGTATCATTATTATTAAACTTATGAGAACTTGGTTTTTGAATTTCAATTACATATTTTGGTAGTAATCTATTGATTTTAGGGCGGATTGTATAAGCGGCAAATTCTAATTTCTCCGAAGCAGTTCTAACTGGCACAATATTATGTGAGTCAATTTCTAAAACAGGAATTTCTATTGAATCAGCTACTTTCTTAACTAAGTTTCTATAATAACGCAATGGGAAAAAGTCAGTCACAATTGCTTTAGCTTTTACTTTTTTTAGAAACAAAGGAATGCTTAAACTTGAGTTGCCATCTACAAAATGTACTGGAATATTTAATTTTTTGAAATTATTGACTAAATCTGCTAAACCATCTATAAAGAAGTTAAATGGTTTTAAGTAATCAATTGATTTTTCTTCATTTAAATTGATTAAAACAATTAATTCACTTTGGCTATCGGAAGCTATCTCTTGAGCAGCAATCAAACTATAGTTATCATGAGTTCTGAATTCACGAGTTATCCAATAGACAACTGTCCCTTTCATTAAAGTTGTGTTTTGATTCAAATGAAAAATTCGTTCTTGCTGCATTTTTAAAGTTTAATCGTTATTCAAATTTTACAGAATAACGATTAAGAGTAGCAGTTAGCGTAAAAAAAAAGCACTCCCTTTTGGAAGTGCTTATTAAAAACATTTAATATTTTGATTAATTCCTATTTATCAGCTTCGCCCATAATTGGGTCAAGAGATCCAATCACAGCAACTACGTCTGAGAGCATATTGCCTTCAATCATAGGAGCCAAGGCTTGCAAATTTGAAGAACAAGGAGAGCGGATTTTCATTTTCCAAGGTTGTCCAGTTCCATCTGAAACAATATAGAATCCCAATTCTCCTTTAGGAGATTCCACACAAGTATAAGTTTCGCCAATTGCTGGTTGAGCACCAAAGTTAATTAACATAAAATCTGAAATTAATTCTTCCATTTTTGTATAAACTTCATTTTTTCTTGGAAGAACGTGTTTCGCATCGTTTGCTATAGTTGGTCCAGTTGGGATTTTATCAAGAACTTGATTGACAATTTTCAAGCTTTCTCTCATTTCTTTCACTCGCACCATATATCTAGACCAGCAATCGCCATCGTTGAATGTGATTACGTCGAAATCTAATTCAGGATAAATTAAATATGGTTCATCTCTACGCAAATCTCTAGCAATTCCACTTCCACGAAGTACAGGACCAGTCAAACCCAATGAAATAGCTCTCTCAGCAGACATTTTTCCAATTCCAGACATTCTATCCACGAAAATTCTATTTCTATGTACTAATTTCTCGAAATAATCCAATTCATGTGGTAATTTAGAAGCCCAATCTTTAATTTTTGCTAAAGTTCTTTGGTCAATATCATTTGCTACCCCTCCAATACGAGCATAGCTAGTAGTGAATCTCGCACCACACACCAACTCAAATATGTCGTATAGCTTCTCTCTTTCAGTAAAAGCCCAAAGTAGCAATGTCAATGCACCAACGTCCATACAAGTAGCACCCATCGCCATTAAGTGCGATGATATTCTTGCAAGTTCCATAACCAATACTCTTATCCAAGTTGCTCTTTCAGGTACTTCCACTCCAAGAGCTTTTTCGATAGCCATTGCAATAGTAACGTTGTTGTTCATAGGAGCAACATAGTCAAGTCTATCAGTGTGTGGAATAAACTCGTGGTAATTCACATTTTCAGCTAACTTTTCATAACCACGGTGCAAATAGCCAAGCTCTGGCACGCACTTTATGATAGTTTCACCGTCTAATCGCAAAAGTACTCGCAATACACCGTGAGTTGCAGGGTGCTGAGGACCCATATTCAAAATCATCTCATTGTCTAAGGCATCCATTTCAATAACAGATGTATCTTTGTCCAATAAGGCACTATAAATCTTTTCTTGTCTTAACGAATTAAGTTTAGCAATTTCTGTGTAGGAATTAATATTCATTTTTTTCTCAAATTTAGCAGAGATATATTAGCAAATTAATTGATTTTTTCTTCACAACAAAAACATTATTTTACAATCTTTACTTATAGAACTGAATTGAGTCCATTGCCTTGGTAAAAATCTCGTTGTAATATTCAAATTGTTTTGCTGGACATTGGAAATAGGCATAGAAAAGTTCTCCTTTTCTAGGCAGTAAAAGTTCATATTGCCTTAAAGATGGCACACTGGGAATCGGCTGCATAAGAGTGTTGAAGCGTACTGCGTCCATTCCATTAATCTTATAGTGCAACTCTTGGTAAATTTCGTAACGGTTATAAGTTTTAGTATTTTCGAAGTTGCTTCCTTTCCAAAACGAAATTATCGAATCAGTTTCTAAAACGTTATATTGTTCAAACATTTTTTTGTTGAAGCGAATTGTTACCAGAGCGTATCTTGGAATGCCAGAGATATATTTTGCATCTGGTGTAATTGTCATAAATAGTTCATCTTTCATAAAACTAGATTTTACAGTCCAGTTTACTGGTAATTTGATTTTAAATGAAGAGTCTGGAGCAACATAGTTTGTATAATCAAGTTTAGATTTATCTAAGAACTTATTATCGGAAATCTTATTTAGAAAATCTCTATCTTTATCTGCTAAATCTTTCTGCCCTAGTGTATCAAATGCCACAGCTCTATTGTTAAAAGCATCGTACTTTGTTTTGTCTAACTTAATTGCATCTGTGAAATATTTCACAGATCTATTGAAATCGCCCATTTTAAAATAGCAATTCCCAATTTGGTAAAGTCCTTCGGCTTTATCATATCCAATTTTCATAGACTTTTCAAATTGTAAAATGGCATCTTTGTATGAAGCACCTTTATATCTAATTTTTCCAATTTGGTAATATACCTCTGGTAAATTTTTATCATAGCCCAAAGCAATATTGTACTTAGCCATAGCTGTAGTAGTATCGCCAGCGTTAAGAAAGACAGAAGCTAAATTTATGTAAGGCTGAGGAAATTTTGGGTCTAAATCAATTGCTTTATTGAAATCACTAATTGCACTATCCAATTCACCAACGTATCCAGAAGCAAGTCCTCTTTCATTGTAGGCATCGGATATGTGTTGTTTTTTTTGAATTGCGATATTGTAATCTTTAATTGCTTCATCAAATTCTTGCAACATTAGCTCTGCATAGCCACGCAAATAGAATACGTCTTTATAGTTGGAATCTTTTTCAATAATTTTAGTTAGCAAATCTTTTGATTTTTCAAATTCTCCAGATTTCAGCAAAGCGTCAGCTTGCTTATAAGTTTTTGCCAAGTTATCACCATAACTCACGTTAAAAAGAGCTAAGGAAAATACTAATAACACCAAGTAAAATTTCATATTTTTTTCCAATTCTTTAGTTCTTTGAAAATTTATTTTTCAAATCATCCATATTAAAAGTTTCTTCTTTAGGAGTTTTTGTTTTATTTATAACTCCTTTTTTCTCAAGTTGTTTCATCGAAAGATTAATTCTTTTCAAAGTTACATTCACTTCCAATACTAAAACGTTCACTATTTGCCCAACTTTAAGCAATTTAGAAGCATCACGAATAAATTGATTAGATATTTCCGAGATATGAATTAAACCATCTTGATGGACTCCAATATCCACAAATGCACCAAAGGCAGTAATGTTAGTTACTACTCCTTCCAATTCCATTCCAATTTTCAAATGCTTGATTTCTTTAATAGTTTCAGAGAATTGAGCATACTTAAATTCTTCTCTTGGGTCTAAACCTGGCTTTTCAAGTTCAGCTAATATATCTTTCAATGTAGGTTCGCCAAACTTTTCAGTTACATATTTCTTGAGTTCAACTTTAGCAAGTTTATCTTTACTTTTCGTTATTTCATTAGTAGGAATACTTAAATCTTTCAAAATATTCTCTACTATTGCATAAGCTTCTGGGTGTACCGCTGTGTTATCAAGTAAGTTAATTCCCGATTTGATTCTTAAAAATCCAGCAGACTGCTCAAAAGTCTTATCCCCAAATCGTGGCACTTTTAGCAAATCTTTTCTTTCTTTGAATGCACCTTTAGCATTTCTATATGTTACTATGCCATTTGCAATTGTGCTAGTAATTCCAGAAACGTGCATTAGCAATTCTTTAGAAGCAGTATTCAAATCAACTCCCACGAAGTTCACGCAACTTGCAACAGTTTCTTCCAAACGTTTCTTCAATAGTTTCTGATCTACATCGTGCTGATACTGACCAACTCCAATTGACTTTGGATCAATTTTCACAAGTTCTGCCAGAGGGTCTTGCAATCTTCTTGCAATTGAAATAGCTCCGCGAATAGTCAAATCCAAATCAGGGAATTCATTTTTAGCAACTTCGGAAGCTGAATAAATAGAAGCTCCAGCTTCATTCACCATAACTTTAATTGGCTTAGTTTCAAGTTCTGTGAATATCTCGGTAACAAATTGGTCTGTTTCTCTGCCAGCAGTTCCATTTCCTATTGCAATTAGTTCAATATGATTTCTTTTGATTAAATCAATAATTGTCCTTTTTGCATTTTGTCTTTCGTTTGAAGAATTGTGGGGAAATATAGTAGCATACTCAATAAACTTTCCTGTACTATCTATCACAGCAGCTTTACAGCCAGTTCTGAAACCTGGATCTATACCTAAAGTTGGCTTCATACCAGCGGGCGATGATAGCAACATTTGCTTAGCATTACTCTCAAATATTCTTACGGATTCTAAGTCTGCTTGTTGTTTCCTTTCCAATCGAATATCGCCAATAATAGAATTTTTCATTAAACGAGAGAAGCAATCTTTGATAAGTGTTTGATAAAAAGTCACCAAATCAATCAAATTTGACTTGATAATTTTCATTTCCAAATAGCTTAATATTGGTTCTGATTCATACTTAACATCTAATGTTAGTATTTTTTCTTCTTCGCCACGTCTCATAGCAAGCATATTGTGTGCTTGAATTGATTTTATTTGAGCTTGGTAATCGCGATAGCTTTCATATTTGGTAGTTCCCTCTGGGAAATCTGCCTTAATTTTAGAAATGAACAAACCTTCATTGAAGATATAATTACGCACCCAATTTCTCAAATCAGCTATTTCAGAAATTTCTTCGGCTAAAATATCAGCTGCTCCAGCAAGTGCTTCTTTTTCGCTATTAACTTCCAATTCTTTATTGATAAATTTTGCGGCAATTTCATTCAAATCTATTTTTGCCAAAGTATCGTTTGCAGATTTAATTTCCAAAGCAAGTGGCTCTAAGCCCTTTTCCTTGGCAATTGTAGCTTTTGTGCGTTTCTTTGGTTTGTATGGTAAATATATATCTTCTAACTCAGTTTTAGAAATACAGTTTTCAATTTTCTTTCTCAAAGCATCATCTAGCTTTCCTTGACTTGCAATAGTTTCCAATACAGTGATTTTTCTTTCAGCAAGTTCTTTCAGATAATCATTTCTTTCGAATATATCTCGAAGTTGAGTTTCGTCCAAAGTACCTGTTTTTTCTTTTCTGTATCGAGCTATAAATGGCAGAGTTGCTCCTTCGTTCCAAAGCTCTAATGCATTATCTACTTGCCATTGCTTTAGGTTAAATTCCGATGATATTAATTCATTAATTACAATCATTTACAAATTACAAATATTAAACAAAAAGGACTACACTAATGCAGTCCTCAAATTTGCGTTTTTCAATCAATTAATTTTAAACAAAATTTAACTGAACTTAAATTAATTCTACGAATTTATACAATTCAAAAACTAATTTTTGAATATTCTTGCCATCTACCGATGAAATAAGTAATGGCTTTTTCTTATCAATTGTCATCTTTGAATAAGTTTTCATTATCTCTTCATCAATACTATCGCATCTACTTATTGCTATTATTTTTTCTTTGTCTAGCATTTCAGGATTGAACTGCTTTAACTCATTTTTCAATACTTTATAGTCTTTTTTAATATCTGGACTATGGGCATCTAATAGGAAAAGCAACACACTAGTCCGTTCCACATGGCGAAGAAATTGAATTCCCAAACCTTTGCCATCGCTAGCTCCTTCTATTAGTCCAGGAATATCTGCAACCACAAAACTTTTATTTTCAGCTACTTTCACAATTCCCAAATTGGGAATCAATGTAGTGAAATGATAATCTGCAATTTTTGGCTTAGCAGCAGAAATAACTGAAATCAAAGTAGATTTACCCACATTTGGCAAACCAACTATTCCCACATCGGCAATAAGTTTAAGTTCAAATTCAATTAGTTTTTCTATTCCAGGTTTGCCATCTGTAGCAAATCTTGGTGCTTGGCGTGTAGGAGTTGCAAATTCTGCATTTCCCTTTCCGCCAAAGCCACCTCTTAAAAACACAACATCTTTGTTTGCTTCTACCAAATCTAACAATACTTCGCCAGTTTGAGCATCTTTAATCAGAGTACCTACAGGCACTTCAATTACTTCATTTTGCCCATTTTTTCCAGTTTTATTGGACTTCATCCCTTTCTGCCCATTGCTAGCTAAGATTTTTCTTTTGAATTTGAAGTCTAATAAAGTATTTAAGTGCAAGTTACCACGGAAAATAATATCTCCGCCTTTACCACCATTACCACCATCTGGTCCACCCATTGGGTAGAATTTTTCTTTCCTAAAACCTACGTGTCCATTTCCGCCATCTCCCGATTTTACAAGTATCGTGGCGGTATCAATAAATTTCATTGTTCTTGATTTTAATTTATAAGATTCTCAATGTCTTTTGTGAAGTCATCGAGAGTGTTTAAGTCTGTTTTATCATTAGTTTCAGGTATTTCAATTTCACCTTCGCTAATATCTTCAAGTTCTTTTATTTCACTAAGCAGATCATCTAAACTTTCTGTAGAGCTATCTTCATAATTTGATTCTATCATTTCTTCTAAACTTGAAAATTGTGAACCAATTTCTTCATCTTCGCTCACAAAGCTTTCCAACTCTGCATTGATTGACTGCACTGCATTCAAATTCACAAGTGCTGGAATAACTTTCGTTGGATTGATATTATCTTCAGTTTGTTCAATTTTTATAGAATTCAATTCAGATTGAATATCAAAATCATCTGAATAATTCTGATTTGTCGAGTTTTGACTTGAGTTGATTAAATCTTCAATTTCGTCTAAATTGATTTCATAATCATTTTCTTCAAGTTCAATATTTGAATTATTATTAATTGATTCTTCAATTTCTTCAACAGAATCTTCTTCTATTGATTCATCTTCAGCAATAGGTACAAAATCTTCAACTTTTTCTTCGTTAATTTCAATTTCTTCAATTTCTTCAATTTCTTCCAAATCTAAATCAGTATCAGTCTGCAAATCCTCAACTTCTTCTTCCGATTCAGTTTCTTGAATAACCAACTCTTCTTCAAATTCATCATTCTCAGTAACTTCTATCATTTCATTTATGAAATGATAGAGAGATTCTTTAGAGATAAATTTTACATCTTGTGTTGTATATTTTTTTTCTAAGATTTTTACCAATGGTTTAATATTCTTATCATCGAAAAATATCATCAATGCTTCAGTTGGCAACAGTAAATCATCGGAATTTTCGATTTTTGTATTGAAAAAATCAAACATTGGCTCAAGTAAATTCACAAATTCATCTGATGATAAATTCAATACATTTTGATACTCAATATCATCTATTTTCTCACTTAATTCTTCTTTGCTTATAAAGTCAACTTCATTTTCTTGCTGAGCTATAAGCCAATTTTTAATCTCTTTTTTGTAGTAATGATAATCAGAAAAATAATTCATTCTCATTAAAGCTTCATCGCAAGAAATACTATCTTTGCCATTGAATAGGAAGCTTATAAGTGTAAACTGAGGTCTGCAAAGAAAATTAATTCTTGTAGTTACTGCAAATTCTACAAATTCATTTAGCTTATATGGAGTTATGAAAGCTGCAGTACGTAGCTCATCATCTAAATTTGCAGAAAAAAATGATGTAGAAGTGTAATCAAAATGTTCAGAATTTACCAAGTCAGATACTTCGGCAAAAATCCACCAATTAAGCTCTGCTTCAAAGAAATTCTTATATTGTTCTGCTAAATTTTCTGTTGCAATTAATTTAGCGAAACTAAAGTTTCCATCAGCTAGTTTATCGAAACTAACAAGTATTCCTTGTACTGTATCTTGTATATATTTATCAAACATTTTCGTAACTACTCAAATCAAGTATGCCAAATTACTAAAGATTTAGCAATTATCGGTGAAATTACTTACTTAGTGATGAATTGATACTTGCTCAAATTATCTGTGAGAAATTTTGCAAAATTATTTTTCTCAAGCCATTGAGTGCATTCTTCATACTTATTCTCATTCTTATCGAGCCACAAACTTAATTCTTTAGGGTTACCATTAGAAAAGATTATGTAGTTATAAACTTCTAAATATTTCTGTCCTTTATCCCTAATTGATTTTTTGTAATCAATCAAAGCATTTAATAACTTTTCATTCAATCCATTTCGAAGATAATTATCTAAAAACTCAGAATAGAGAGTATTGATTTCCTTTAGTCCAATATTTTTAGGCATTGCTTTTTTAGCTGAAAAAACAGAATCCAAACCCATTGCTAAAATATATTCAAAGCTGATAGTACGAGATACAACATCTATTGTAGAATCAACTAAATAGAATTTACCATTACGGTAATTATCAGCCAATAAATCATACATCATTTTACTTAATTTCTTGCTTTTATTAGCGTTAGTAGCAAGTGCTACATAACATTCAGCATAATATAAAGCCCAAATTTTATTTGGCTGTGTGGAGTAATGCATTGCCAAATGATAATAATTACCATCGAAAGTAGGCTCTCTTTCTATTCCTTGAGTCCATGTGATAAGTGCTTGATATTTATCGTCTGAGCTGTACTGTATAATTCCAATTTCATAACAAATTCTGCCAGATGCTGGAAATTTAACTTGAGCAGTTTCCAATAACTTCAAAGCAGTATTTTTTGAACCGATAATATCATAACTACTTGCTACAATCTGATAATGATAATCTCTTGCGTCGGGATTATTTAATTTCGATTCAAGTAAATCAATTGCTTTTTGGTGTTTACCTTTTTTAATCCAAATGAGAGCTTTGTTGTAATTGACATCTAATGAGAGAGAATCAACTTCCATTGCTTTATTGGCAAATAGCATTGCCGAATCTAAATTATTGGTTTGCAAATATCTCAAACTTATTGAAGTATATTGATTTATCAATTGTCTTTTGATACTTGTTGAGTCGTTGTTTGCAGTTAGATTGGCAGAAGAAATCGCCAATATGAGAATTATTAAAAGTGCAATTTTATTTTTCATAGTGCAAAGAGTATCTTAGTTCCTAATTTATATTGGAATAATGCATTGTGTTCATTTTCAAAATTACTTAGTATTGGCGGATAAATCTCTATAAATGGGCTTAAATATTTTCCCAATCCAAGATTAAAATCATATCCGACGCTTGCATAAAGACCGAAATTTATTTGTTTAACTTTGTCGGTAATTCCGTTTAAGATGCGACTTGTTTCTCCATTCCCAAAGTCGAAGTTACTTGGGCTAACTACTTTTTCTGTATAGCTGTTAGATTCTCCCAATTTATAATCGCTCCAAAGTCCAAATTCAAAATAGACGAAGTACTCGGGTATGCGATTTTTCCAAGCAATTTTTATGTTAACTTGTTGAATATCTGTGGCCGATTCAAATTTAGTAACAAGAAGTTTATTTATATCTTTTGGTACAGATTGTAGTCTATTGAAATTTTGATTTGCTTCTGCATAACCAACGGAAACACAAATAGAAGATCCATAGCCATCAAACATACCATTTTCAATAAAGAACTCCGAACTAAAACCAATTCCATAGTTAGAATTAATTCCATTTGCCAAATCGCAACAGTGTTCTTCACCTTCCTTTAACTCAATAGGCTTACTAAAGTTACCATTGGCATATTGCAGATAAGCACCAATGAAACTATTGGGCAGTTCAAATGGCATTCTATCGCTATATTGCCAATCAAATCCTTGTGCAAATATAGTAAATGGTATAACAATAAGAAAGAGTATTAACTTCTTCATCTGTATATAATTATAGGTTTTACTTCAGTATAAATACCACATTCAAATCTCACAAAATATAAACCACTTGGATTGCCATAAAATGGGATGTTGAAATCGTTGTAATATTCTTTTCGCAAATTGATTTGTTTTGCTTCAAACAAATCCCCGTTGAAGTTGTAAATAGTAACTATTCCATTTGAGCTAAATGGAGCATCTATAGAAATATTAATAGCTTCATTGCTTTGATTGAAATTCAAATTAGCTATTTTAAATTGAGAATCTGGAATAGGTTTAGTTTTAAAGCCAAGCCCACAAACTGAATCTATCGCAAAATAGCCCTTGCTCAAATTAGGCACAAATATACTTTCACAAATTGAATTGCCGAATTTAGGATTAGTAAGCAGTATGCTAGTGCTTTGGCTATTGCCTAAGTATGTTTTGAACTTAATTTTAAACAACACATCGTTGGGCAAGAAATTCTGATTATTAACTCTTTTTAAATTCAAATTCAATCCAGATGCATCCACTTCGAAAGTGCTTGAATTAGAAAGTCCATCAAGAGCAGTATTATCTGTTATTAATTCGCTAAATTTCAAAATTGAAGAATCAAAAATTAATTGATCTTTGAAACTATTGGCTAACTGTGAAATTGAATTATTCAATTTAAACTCAATCACTACATCATTGCCTGGGAAACCAACTTTAGAATCTATATCAATTTTAGCATTTGGAGCATCTATACCAATTCCAGTCAAATCAATTTCAATTGTGTCATTTGGAGCAGATAAATTTGTCATTAATAGCAAGGTAGATTTTTGCTGCCCTAATGCGTTTGGATTGAATATTATTCTTAATTCCTGCTCATTATTAACAGGTATATTAGTTTGTGCTATAGAGGGGCTAAATGAGTTGTTTTCGGGCATTAATTTCATATCGGTGATTAGCAATTCTGAATTGCCAATGTTTTTCAATGTAATTGTTTTGTTTATGCTAATAGGGCAAGAGTCAGCTTTAATTATATTCCCAAAATCAATAGAAGTGTTTGAAATGAAAATTTTTGGTTCAATTGCTTTGCCAATTAAGTTTAACACAAAATCTGTATTTGAGCGAATAGCGCCTTTTATTCCACGAGAATTTGCATCGGAGTGGATAACCATAAACTGAGTCAATTCTCCAAACACAAATGGAGACAACTCAAATTCAATAGTATCTATTTGATTTATATTGAATGATTTAGTCAAGTCTCTTAATAATTGAAAATTCAAATTTCCATTGCCAATAAGTTCAGTAAGTTCCCTTCCAAAATTGTAGTTGCTACTATTTTTCAAGGCAATTTTTAACTTTTTCTTTTCGCCAACTCTTATTTCGCCGATTTCTAAGTTGTAAACATTTGGTTTTACTTGGACGAAGTTGCTGTTCCCATCAACTGATATTATTTCAATATTTTGCTTAATTCCAATGCCACGTGCTTCCATTACAGTAGAATCAATCGTCATATCATTTGGGTTAAATAATATATTTTTATAGTAGTAAAGCTTATACTGTGCAATATCCAAACCAGCATCTTTTGGTAAATATGAAACTGAAAATGGTGAAATTTTATCCTTAGGCTGAAAATCCCAAGGAAACTTTCTATTTCCTTTTTCAATTGTAAATTCATCGGCAGTTAATTTAGAAGATTTCAGTAAAAATGTATCTGCAAAAGCTCTAATTGGAGTTTTCCATACATTCATCATATTCAAGTCTAACATTACTGGCGAAGCAGCATCTATCATAACAGAATCAAAATTCAATGTGTCATAAATTCCAATATAGCTTTTGGATTTTCTAGCAATAATTATGAATTCACTTTGAATTGAGTCATTACCTGACTTTATCCCAAATTGCAGATTTGCTTTGAAAAGCCCATCCAAAAATCCATTTGGATCACCTTTTAAATTAAAAGAAAGTTTATATTCTTTTTGGCTATTTGGAGCAATTGAAAAAGGTGGCTCTGTGGCAGTAAAAAAGCTTCTGTATCGAATGAATTCAGTAGATGCCGACCCTAAGTAGTACTCTGGTACTAAATTGCCAATCTTAACAGTTGTAGCCGAATTATTTTCAATTATGAAAGAGGTTGTCAATGAATCATCAATATGACAAATACCCAAGTCAATCACGTTTCCAGTAATTTCCTTGTTGTAAATTTTGAATACATCGGCAGCAATGGAGCTTTGTATCAATCCACAGCCAATCAAAATCAATATTAGAATGATATTAAATCTTTTACCCAAAATGTAACTTTTTCCTTGAAACTCTGTTTATTGAATAAACGTAGATAAAGAAAAATGAAAAAATATGTAAAATCTTTTCATTTTTCGCAAATGATTTACTAATTTTCGTTTTCTTATTCGTCATAAAAGTAAATTTAATCAAAATTAATTAAACGGTGTTATTATGTTCAATACAAAAAGAAATTTTCTTTACGCTTCTATAGCTTTTTTTAGTGCAGCAAGTTTGTTATCTCAACCAAAACTTCAAATAGTTGAAGAAGGTAAATTGAAAAATGACAAATATAGCTGGGGTAAAGTTAAAGAAGCCGATAGCCCATTGAAAGCTTCTATTAAGATAAAGAACGTGGGTACTGATTCTTTATTTGTTACAAAAGTGAAGCCAGGTTGCGGTTGTACAACTGCCCCTCTCGATAAAGAAAGATTAGCACCAGGCGAAGAGGCTACAATGTCAGTTGAATTGAAAGTTTCTGGCAATCCTGGTCCAATTTCTAAATCAATCACAATTTCTAGTAACGACCCAACAAGTCCAGAAAAATATATGTTTTTGGAAGCTGAACTTTACAAACCTGTTTCAATGACTCCTTCTTCTTATTTCCAATTCCCATCGGATTCAGAAATTGGTAAGCAATACACAGCCAAAGTTACTTTGACAAATAATTCAGATGCTCCAATCATTTTGACTGATTTTACAACAAAGCCAGAAGCAATGATTGTTAATTTGAGCGGCAAAAAAACTTTAGCTCCAAAAGAGTCGTTTGAAGTGATTGCGAAATATTCTCCAGATAAAACTGGTTATTTCAACACTTCATTGCAAATGACAACAAACAATCCTGAACAAAAAGACATTATAATTTCAGGATACGGTAATGCTAAAGAATCCCCTGTTTTCAATAACAAATAAGAAAATAGCAAATAACGACATTTAAAAAAGAGCTTCTAAGTGCAAATTTAGAAGCTCTTTTTTTTAGAAAGTTTATCTGGAAATCATATAATCCGATATTACCTTCGCAAACAAGTAATTTTGAATTGTTGATGATTTTTAGTAATGTATAATTATATTATTTTTTAAATTTATCAATTTATTGAGTTATGAAAGTTTATATTTTAACTTCTTTTACAATTTATTGCTTCATTATTTTGGGTGTCAAACTAAAATTGATTACAATTCATTAATACCATAAGAAGTAGATGTGTTTACAAAATCTTTTGCAAATGGAGTAAAACATGGCAAAGTAGATTCTTGTTATTCAATATTGCCTTCAAATTTTCAAAGTGAAGAACAAAAAAGAAATATCAATTATATTTATTTACTTTATGTTCTTAGTAGAAGAATATAGAGGTTTACCAGAAATTACAGGTTTCAATAGTGTTATCAGAGAAGACTCTGCCAATACTTTATATAATTTCAGTCTATCTGATAAAAGTATTGAACATTATTTTATCTTTGTTTTGTTCATTATTATTCTTTGCTTTATTATTTTAACTTTTTTATTAAGCTTCAGAGTAAAAGTCAAAAGAATATGGTTATGGAGAATCGCAATTTTTGTAGGTATTTGTCAATTCTCATTTAATTGGTCAACAAGTGAATTAGATTTTGCACTTATAAGGATTCAACTTTTTAGTACTGCTATGTTCAAATCAGGTAATATTGCGCCATGGCATATAAGTTTAAGTATTCCATTTTTTGTATTAGTATTTTGGATATTAAATTATAAGGATATGTTAAATATACAGCAAATTAATTCAGATAATGTTTAATATTCTTTCCCTCTTAAAACTAAAAATCCCCAATCTTTACAGGATTGGGGATTTCTTTTATTTAAGCTTTTTCGCTTTGGTTAAGCTCTTTATTCACATCGGCAATTCTTTTATTTATATCTGCCACAATGTCTGTTCTTTCTTTCAGTCTAGCTTCTATGTTTGCAATGTTATCATGAATGTTTGCATTCATTGCGTCATCGCTGTCTAGTTTGCTTTTTTGCTTTTCAAGTGCCTGATTGTCCGCTGCAATCATTTCCGTCATTTTAGTCAATCTACTTTCCAAATTAGAAAGTACATTTTTCAATTTCTCTTTTTTGTCCACTTTTCTTTGTTCAGAAAAGCTGTTACGTTTTTCATCGAATGCTTCAAATGCTTTTCTCATTCTTGCAAAAAGTTCGTTTCGGCTTTCTCTTTTCAATCTGATGATTTTAATTTCGTCATTGATTGCAATCAAACCTT
The DNA here is from genome assembly GCA_964650885.1 of uncultured Hyphomicrobiales bacterium. Classification (GTDB taxonomy): domain Bacteria; phylum Bacteroidota; class Ignavibacteria; order Kapaibacteriales; family UBA2268; genus JAPLFM01. The sequence continues at coordinate 15,392 of CAZYXG010000037.1, forward strand.
CTCTAATTTCACGGAAGTCATTTGAAAATTCAATGCTATCCATTGCTTCATTTAGTTTCAAGCTAAGGCGTTGGTAGTTTTCATTGTTTTCTGCTTCAAATTCAGCTTTATCTTGCTCTAAATTGTTGTTAATTCCTTCAAACACAACTCTAATTGCACCATAAAGTTCATCTCTTTGAGATTTCAACAAAGTCAAATCTTTCAATAATTTTTGAGCAGCTATAAATTTCTCTCTAATATCTTTTGGCGATGCACCTGATTTAGCAAATTCAAGTGCTTCTTCCACAGTCGTTTTTCCAGATGTGTATGCCGATTTATTTTCTTCATTGAATTGAGCTCTATCTTTGTCCTGTCTCTCGTTCAAATCATCAAAAGCTTTTCTAATTGCAGAGTAAAGTTCATCTCTTTTCTCTTTTTTCAATTTCAAATCTTTCAATTCGCCTTGCAAATCAATTAAGCTTTGGCGTGCATCTTTAAATCTTTCTGCGGTGTGGCTTGAAGCAATCACTAGCTCTACTCTTGGTTTGATAATCAAGTAGTTTTCAGAGCATTCCATTTCATAAGATTCTCTTTCAGCTGAAAGCTTTTCATTTAGGTCAGTAAAAGCGGTTTGAATTAGAGCAAAAAGTTCATCTTTTTTGTCTTTTTTAAGCATAATAGCTTTAAGCTCATTCTGTGCAGCTATCAAAACATCTTTTCCAGCTCTAATTTCTGTGCTTTCTTTGGATTTGGCGATTGCTTCTTGAACTTTAGGTTCAATTATAGCAAAATTTGCATCAAATTCTTCATCTTGCTTTGCTTTAAGTTCGTCTTGTCTGCCTTTAAGCACATCGAAAGCTTCTTGCAAACGAGTAATTAAGCTATCTTTATCGGATTTATTTACAACGAAAAGTGCTAATATCTTCTCTTTCAAATCAACAATATTTTTTCTAATACCTTTTATGTCTTCGCCAGTTTTAGCTAATTCTTCAAGCTTAGTTACTTCTTCTTGATAAGTTACTAATTTTGCTTGTTGCTCTTCTGGAGTTTCTTCAGGAGCTTTTTCAACTACTTTTTCTTCTTTTTTTGGCAATGCTATCACATCGCCAACTTTAGGAGTATTTGCTTCGGGTGTTGCCGAAGTATTAGAATTGTTTGCCTCTGCTTGAGGAGTTTCAACACTTGGGTTTTCAACGTTTGGTGTTTCGTTTGGTTGTAAATTATCCATTATAGATACCTGTAAGTAAGTTAAGTTATTATTTCACTATTTAATTATTTTGTCTGTTCTGTTCAGACAGAAGCATTTCCAATTTCTTCTTTTCCTGCAATGTCTTCCACTTTAAGTGAACGCAATGCAGCCATAGTCTTAGCATTAATAGCAGGCAATTCTTCGCCACGCATAATCATATCTATTTCTTCGCCATCTATAATTTCTCTTTCAAGCAATATTTTAGAAGTCAAGTGAAGCAAATCAATGTTGTCCGTCAGAATTTGTTCTGCTTTGCTTGAGCAATCGTGAATAATTCTTTGTACTTCATCATCAATAAGTTCTTGAGTTTTTTCTGAAAATTCACGAGACGAACCAAAGTCACGACCCATAAATACTTCTTCACGGCTAGTAGAATAGTTAATTGGTCCTAGCTTATCACTCATTCCCCAATCGCAAACCATTTTTCGAGCCATTGAAGTTGCTCTTTCAATATCGTTTGAAGCACCAGTAGAATATATATTAAAAATAATTTTCTCAGCTATTCTTCCACCCATTAACATTACAATTTTAGCTTCAATATAATCTCTGCTCCATGAGTGAAATTCTTCATTTGGCAATGAAGATGTTACTCCCAAAGCTCTTCCACGAGGAATGATAGTAACTTTATGAACTGGGTCTGAACCTGGAAGTAATTTGCCAATTAAAGCGTGTCCCATTTCATGGTAAGAAGTCATTTCTTTCTCTTTTGGAGAGATAACCATACTCTTTCTTTCCACACCCATTAGCACTTTATCTTTTGCATTTTCAAAGTCATACATAGTAACTTTATCGCTATTTCTACGAGCAGCAAACAAACATGCTTCATTAACAACGTTTGCTATATCCGCACCACTTAGCCCAGGAGTGCCTCTAGCTAATATTTCCAAATTCACATCTTCGCCTAATGGCACTTTGCTAGTGTGTACTTTGAAAATTCCTTCTCTTCCTTTCACATCTGGTCTGTCAACTACCACTTGTCTATCGAATCGACCAGGTCTCATTAGTGCAGGGTCTAAAACGTCAGGTCTATTAGTAGCTGCAATTATTATCACACCACTATTTTGCTCAAATCCATCCATTTCAACTAACAACTGATTAAGAGTTTGTTCTCTTTCATCGTTACCGCCACCCATACCAGCACCACGCTGTCTTCCAACTGCATCTATTTCGTCGATAAAGATAATGCAAGGACTATTTTTCTTAGCTTGCTCGAACAAATCTCTTACACGTGATGCTCCAACTCCAACAAACATTTCAACGAAATCAGCACCCGACATAGAGAAGAATGGCACTTCTGCCTCTCCTGCCACAGCACGAGCTAATAAAGTTTTACCAGTACCTGGAGGGCCCAAAAGTAATACACCACGTGGAATCTTGCCACCAAGTTTTCTAAACTTGCCTGGCTCTTTCAAAAATTCAATTACTTCTTGCAATTCATATTTCGCTTCATCTGCACCAGCCACATCATCGAAAGTAACTTTTTGGTTGCTTTCGTTCATTAGTTTAATGCGAGCTTTGCCAAAAGAAAATATACCTTTTTGTCCACCAGCTCCGCCGCCATTTTGCATTCTGCGAAAGACGAACATAATTATTCCGAACAAAAGAATAATTGGTAAAAATCCAAGAATTGTACCCCATAATAGGTTATCGCTTTCTTCGTATTTTATTGATATTCCTTTTGCTTCCCAAGATTTTTCTGTTTCGCCATCAAGTACACCCAATCTAGTTGTAAATGCATTAATCTCTCTTTCTTTGCCATCGTTTCCTTTTATAATATAAGGATTACGAAGTTTGGCTTTAAGCTCAATTGTCCCAGTTTGCGATTTCAAAATCACTGCACTTTTGATTTGATCTTTATCCAACAACTCTTTATACTGTGAGAAGTTTAACTGTGTATCCGTTGATTGATCTTTATTATACAACATCACCATAAAGAAAACACCGATACCTATAAAAAGCCACATCATTATGTTTTTAGCAAATCTATTTTGTGGATTGTTGTAATCTCCAAAAGGATTAGTTGGCTTTTTTGGGTCTGTTTTCTTAGGTTCGTCTGTTTGATTTTCGCTCATTATTTCTCCGATTTTGGCTTTATCGCCTAAAATATTTTATAAATAGACGACATAGTTTGTTAATCATTATTTTGATTAGCCAATTCAATAAATTCAACTTTCAATATCTCTGTTGAATCATCAGTAATTTTGTACTTCTCAGCTATTCTATTTCCCACAACCCACATAATGTCAACTCCATCGGTAAGCACTAAGGACTTGTCTTTATCGAATTGATTTATTTTGTTATTAATGAAATAGTCACTTAATTTTACGTTACCTTGCATTCCCAAAGGCTGGAAAGTATCGCCGTTTGTCCACTTTCTAATATTCAAAAGAATAGGCATAAATTCAGAGTCGAAATATTCGACGTTTTTATTCTCGCCTAATCTGATTTCTTCAGTATCTACAATAGAAAATTTTAATACGAAATTGCTAAATTTATGTTCGCCTTCTCGTATAATTCTTTTATTGACTGTTTCAGAAAGTTTTGCTTTTTTAAGAATTAAATAATCTCTGTCTCTTAAAACTTTCATACCATCGGCAATAGTTATTGTAGTTCCAATTTCTTTGCTTGGCAAATTCAACACTTGATCTATATAATTCATAGACATTGACTGCATTTTCAAATGCTTTTGCAATGACATAAGGAATATTTCACCCTGAATAAAACTATTATAGCTTTGCAGTGAGCCAATGTGTAGCTTCATAACGCCAGTTGTAGTGTTGTATTCGGCTACTTTATCTATATAATCCTTAACTCTATCGCCAATGAATTTATCGGCATTGTGAATTAAGCGAGTTGCACGAGTAATCGCTTGAATTGCCGCAGGGTTAAATTCTTTTTCAATAAAAGGAATCAACTCATTGCGAACTTTATTGCGAGTATAAATACTTTCAGCATTGCTTTCGTCCTCTCTCCAGCTAAGGTTTCTATTTTCAGCATATTCTTTAATCTGCTTTTTAGTCATTAACTGTATTGGGCGGATTAAGTAAGCATTTTTTGTAATGTTTCTTTTTGCTGGAATTCCAGAAAGTCCTGTCAAGCCAGTCCCACGGAATAAATTGATAAAGAATGTTTCAACACTATCGTCGGCATTATGAGCCAAAGCAAGGAAATCAAATTTTTCATTTGTTAACACTTTCTCAAAGAACTTATATCTAAGCAAACGTGCTGATTGCTCAATAGAAAGTTGGTTTTTGTCGGCATAGCTTTTCACATTGCCACTAGTCCAGAAGCAACGGAAACCATAACGCTCTGCTAATGTTTTAACAAATTTAGCATCTTGCTCTGAGTTGCTTCCACGAAGCTCATGATCGAAATGAGCAATGGCAATTTTAATTCTATAATTTTGAGCAACGTTTGCAAGCAAATCAAGTAAAACAATTGAATCTACTCCGCCGCTTACGCCCACCAAAACACGAGCTTCTTTTTCAACATGCAAACTATGAATTAAAGTATTTGTAATAGTTTCAAAGTAGTTTTTGTATTTAAGTTCTTGCATCTCTTCTCTTCTCAAAAGCACCATACGGTTAACTGGTGGGAAGTTTTTAAGGTCAAGATCTTTTTCTTGGTTTAACTTATTTTTGTTCTGCTGGAATAATGCTTTTTGTTTATTCTCACGTTGAACTTGGTTTTGTTTGTTTTTATTTTCAATTTTTTCAATTCGCTCTTCGTTTGTCAAGCGTTCTGCTTGTTTATTTGGAGCTGGTTCAGTTTGTGCGATTTCAGTATTTTGCTCTGGTTTTGCAGCATCATCTTTGGGTTGAAACTCACCTTTGTGTTTAGGATTATTCTTGTTGAATTTATTATTTGGTTTATTTCTATTCTCAAGTTGAGGTCTTTCATTTTCTTGAGCTTCAGCCTGTGGCTCTGGAACTATGGCTTCTTGCTCTGACTCAATAGATTGAATATTTTTATTTTTATTGAAAGCTGGCTTGTCATTCTTTTTATTGAATGGTTTTTGATTTTGCAAAGGCATTTGTGCCGAAGCAACTAATTCATTGTTTTGCAATGATTTATTAGCAGTTTCGACTGTCTCCGATGGAGCAACATTGCCTTGTGGCAAATTCGCTTGCAATTTCAACTCTTGCTGTTTCAGCTTTTTCTTCATACGGCGATTTCTATTGCGTTCAGTGTTAGCACCCAATGGTTGCACACTCGCAGTAGATGTATCTTCTGTATTTTCAGTTTGGGCTTTAATTTCAACTTTTGCTTTTGGCTCTTGCTCTAATTTCCCTTCAACTTTATTTTCAATTTCATTTCTTCTGTTTTCTTGAAATTGCTTTCCTTGTTTGGCAGGGAAAGGTTTCTTTTTGAAAGGTGGCTTTGTTGTTTTTGGATCTTGTGCAATTTCTTTTGCAACTGGCAATGTTTCAACTTTTTCTACTTTCTCTTTTGCTTTTGCAACTGAAAGAGGTTTAGTTTTTACTTCTTTTGCTGGTTTTTCAACTTTTGCATTTCTAGCATTCAATGGCTTTTTAACAATATTTTCTTTCACTGATTTTTCAGGGAGTTTCTTATTGCCAATATTATCATCAACAGGAAGTTTATTGTTGTTATTTACATTGTCCGAAGGCAATATTAACTTTTTCTTAGCAGTAGAGCGAGAATTGATTGGTTTTTTAGTAATCGAAGTGGCAATAATATTTTCTAATATATTGCTTTCATTCGAGATTTCTATTTTGCTATTAATATTTTTCTTAATTCTGTTTGTGCGATTGTTGTCTTTGTCAATATTATTATTTGGATTTTGTTTCAAGTTAAGTCTCCGAACTTTTGCTTAAGTAACGTTTCTAAAGACTTGCAAATTAAGCATTTTATCAATGCAATTTGCTATATTTTTGCATCTAAAATCACTCCACGGTAATTTTCTGTAAATTCCATGCCTTCCAAACGACTATCATATCTTGGAATTATACTCGATGATTTCACGTATTTGTTTGGATTACTTAAACTTGAGACGATTGACATATTTTTCAAACTAAATCGCACATTGGGATTACTTAAACTTTTAGATTCTGTATTGATATCATTTTCTATTTGCTGATAGGCTGCAATTTTACTAGAAATAAAGTTATCTTTTACTTCTTCTCGTTTTATAATTGGCTGCTTTTCCCTAACTGTGTTTTGGGCAATTTCTGTTCTTTCAACTAAATCTTTCCTATATCTTTCAATATCGGAATTAAGTTCTGCTATAATTTGATTTGCAGCTTGTACTTTTGTAGTGGTTTTCATACAATACCTTTTGTTAACTATACAAATATATAGCTTACTCAAGTACTTAAGTTTCCGTATATCTACTGAATATAAAGTCTATTTTTTAACACTTATTCTCTATTTATCAATAGCTTATTAACTATTTCGGTGCTTTATTTCAAGAAGTATGTTTTTAGAGGTGAGTATTTTTGTAACACTGTTACTACTGCCTTATAATCTTTTGGGAATTCGGCATTATATTCTACTTGTTCTTTACTTACTGGGTGAGTAAAACCAAGAATATAGGCGTGCATTGAAAGTCGGCTTAATAATGGAATTTCTTCGGTACGTTTTTTTAAATTGAATCTCTTTTTAATTGAAGAAACCAAGAAAGAATCTCTTGCTCCATACATTTCATCTACCAAAAGTGGATGCCCAATTGATGCCACGTGTACACGCAACTGGTGGTGGCGACCTGTGACTAATTCACATTCTACTAAAGTTGAATTTCTAAATCGTTCTATTACTTTCAATCGAGTTAATGATTTTTTTCCTCTAGCTGAAGGAATTGACATACCTTTTTTAGATGGATGGACATCAATAGGAATATCAATATCTATTTCATCTTTTTGAACAATACCTTCCAAAATAGCGGAATATATCTTCTTTACTGTTTGCTCTTGAAACTGTGTGTTCAAATCTCGGTGAGCATCAGCATTCTTAGCAAAAACCATTGCCCCACTTGTATCTCTATCCAACCTATGAACTACGAATATCTTCTCGCCATATTTCTCCTTCATGCTTGTATAAAGGTTTGGCAAAAGTGCATTGTATCTATCTGGAATAGTTAATATTCCTGCTGATTTATTGATTACTAGAATATCGTCATCTTCAAAGATAACTTTGTATAATACTTTGGGAGCTTTTTGTTCTATCATAATGGTATCACTTGGCGAAATTAAAGTCCAAGTCTCTTTTTGTAAGAAATAAATGAGTTTTGCATAAGCATTGCAATTGTTAATGGTCCAACTCCACCAGGTACTGGAGTAATTGCAGCAACTTTATTTTGAACACTATCGAAATCAACATCGCCAACTAATCGGAATCCACTTTTTTTACTTGCATCTTCTATTCGATTTATGCCAACATCGATAATGACGGCATTTGGATTGAAATAGTCTGCTGTTAGCTTCATTGGGCTACCAATTGCTGCTATCACAATATCAGCTTGCTTAGTGAAGTGTTTCAAATCTTTTGTGCCTGTGTGGCAAATAGTTACAGTAGCATTTGCAATGTTTTTCTGATAAAGTAGATTTGCAATTGGCTTGCCAACTATGTTGCTTCTGCCAACTACGACCACGTGCTTGCCAGAAGTTTCAATTTTGTAATGTTCTATTAGTTTCAGAATTCCAAAAGGAGTGCATGGCAAAAATCCATCTAATCCAATCATTAATCTGCCCGCTGAGATTGGGTGGAAACCATCTACATCTTTATCTGGGTCAATGGCTTCAATTACTTTATTCTCATTGATATGTTTAGGCAATGGCAATTGAACTAAAATTCCATCAATTGTTTGGTCACTATTCCAAATTTGTACTTGTGCCAAAACTTCAAGCTCGCTTACTGAAGAATCCATTCTTAGAATGATAGATTCAAATCCAATTTCGGAGCAAGATTTAGCTTTCGAAGTAACATAAGTTTCCGATGCAGCATCACTACCTACTATCATCAAAGCCAATATCGGCTTGCGATTTCCCGAAGAAGTGAAGTTTGCTAAATCTTCTTGAATTTTGTCTTTTATATTTTGGGCAAGAGTCTTGCCTTCTAGTATTTGTGTCATTTAAAACTTGTAAGAAATACCACCTGAGAACACGGTGAATTTGCTAAAATTGGAATCAAAAAATACAGCGAAATTACCAATATCTTTTCTTAAACCTAATATGAATTTGAAACTACTTTCTTGCAAAGAAAGAGAAGTAGTTTGTGGTCTTGTATCGCCTGGATAGCCAGGTGAAGCAGGAAACTTAGCAGGTTTTGGCTCATAATTTGGGTCAGTTGGTGGCAAATCCCAATTTGTATTATATTGAATTAATCCCAAACTTACCATAGTTTCTTGCGAAAGTGTGTAAGTAAATTTAGAATCTATATCCAAATAATCATAGCCAAGACCAGTATAAATATCGAACCAGCCATCAATACTTTTACTAACTTGCACATTGAAATTATAGATATTTCCAGTTGCTTTCAATTTAGAGTTTGTAACTCCAACCGAGTTTTCTAAATCTGTATATTGATAAACAGCTTGCACAGCAATATTAATTTCTTTAGGATTTGATAAATACTGATTGATGTTGTGCTTTAAGCCGAAGCCATAAAAAGCAAAATCACCAATATTTGTTCCCAAATTCACTTTGGGTACGAATCTTATTAAAGCTTCTGTACCATACCAAGAGCCAATCTCAAGTTGAGGAACACCAGCAGCCAAAAAGCGATAATCTCCGCCAGGAGGCAAAGTGAAGACACCAGGAAGTTTAGCTAATATATTATTTATAGTATCTTGCAATGCTTTATTAATAATATCATTTCCACCAGATAAAGCACGCAATGATGGGTCTGAATTTAAGAAATCAACTCTATTCTTTGCAATTGATTGCATTGTGTTTTGAGGTAATTCGAAAACAGCATCACTTTTTCCAAGAACAGTTGCTGCTCTTTCTGGAGTTTTTAATGAACCTTTTGTTATTCCAGTTCCATCGTTAGTACCATTTATTCCATCATAAACAATTGATTTGAAAAGGTATCTAACTAAATTAGCAGTATCTAACTTTGAAATTTCTAATTTTTGTGTAGTTGGATTAAAAGTAGTAGAGACAAAAGGTAAAACTTTCACAACTTCAAACTTCTCTTGAGGTAATTGCGGTACATAAGAACGCATATCATCTGTTACGCTTCCAAACATACCATTCAAACTTACTCTAAAGTATGGACTTTCTACTTTCACTGGTACTTCAGCAGTTGTGAAAAATCGGGCATTGGAAGTTGCATTGATTGCTTGCACTAATGGCTGCATAAATGGTACACCATTCAAATCGAAAATGTCTTTCGAAATTGAACGAGTAAGCTCCACAGAAGATCTATTAGCATTTGGGCAATTACAATCATCTTGTGAATATAAATTGCTAAATGCAAAAATTGATAATACAATTACTAATAGTTTTTTCATTTTAATAACTTCCCTTTTACTAAGAAATACACTGGAATGCTCACAATAGCTATAAAAACTAAGGAAAACATTATACTTAATGCGGCAAAGAATACTGCAAAAAGTATTTTCATTACTTGCCAAAGTATGTATCCAGCCACTAACGCTATGGCTACAGAAATTAAATTTTTCATACGATTTTTACCTATAATTGCTTTGCAATATAACAAAAAAAGGTCGGATTTAATCCGACCTTTCTTTAAACATTTGTTAATTCTTTAGTTAGCAGTTGGTCTTTTTGGGATTCTCATTTTGTAGAAACTTCTCCAAACAAAATAGAAAGCAATCAATAAGAACACTAATCCTACATAAGGAGCAATTGGAGCAAATGATTTAACCATTGCCATTTCCATTGCCAAAATACCGAAAAGAGTAGTGAATTTAATAATTGGATTCAAAGCAACAGATGAAGTATCTTTAAATGGATCGCCAACTGTATCGCCCACAACACAAGCTGAATGCAATTCAGTACCTTTTTCTTTCAATTCAGTTTCTACGATTTTTTTAGCATTATCCCAGCAACCGCCAGCATTTGCCATAAACATCGCTTGATAAAGACCAAACAATGCTATTGACATCAAATAGCTGATAAAGAAAGCTGTTGGAGTGTAGTTTGTTCCTTGTGGAGCAGAAAAGAATGCAAAAGCCAATGTGAAGCAGAATACACCAATGAAGATATTAAACATACCTTTTTGAGCATATTGAGTACAAATCTGAACAACTTTCTTAGAATTTTCAGTAGATGCTGATTGATTATTTAAATCAATATTTTTCTTGATGAAGTCAACTGCTTGAAATGCTCCAGTTGTTACCGCTTGAATAGAAGCACCAGTGAACCAATAAATCACAGCTCCACCACAAAGCAATCCAAACAAAGTGAATGGATTTAATAAACTTAGTACTCCAGAGATTGCTAATTTAAGTGCATCTGGATTAGTGATTCCTAAATCAATTCCATAAGCTTTTTGCAGTACCAATACCAATGAGAAAATCATAGTAGTAGCACCAACTACCGCAGTACCAATTAATACTGGTTTTGATGTTGCTTTGAAAGTATTTCCAGCACCATCGTTTTCTTCTAAATATTGTTTAGCGTGTTCGAAATCTGGTTTGAAACCATAATCTTTTTCAATTTCAGCTGCAATATTTGGCAATGTTTCAATTAGTGATAGTTCATAGATTGATTGAGCATTGTCAGTAATTGGGCCATAGCTATCTACTGCAATAGTTACAGGTCCCATAGAAAGGAAACCAAATGCTAATAATCCAAAAGCAAAAATTGTTTGATAGCCCATAAATGCAGAAAGACCTTGCTCCCCTACCATATATGCTGCCCACATCAATCCAAAGAATACCATTCCTTTCCAGAAAGCTGAAAAATTACCAGCAGATAAACCAGAAAGAATATTCAATGAAGCTCCACCTTCGCGGCTGGCAGCAACTACTTCTCTCGTGTGAGCTGCTTTAGTTGAAGTAAAGATTTTTGTAAATTCTGGTATAAGAGCAGCACCCAAAGTACCTAAACTCATTATCAAAGAAAGCAATAACCATAGATTATTTTGACCATTGATAGAAATACCAGATAACATCCAATATGACACAGCAAAAGTAGCAATTATAGCTAAAATTGAATTTACCCAAACCAATGAAGTTAAAGGAACTTCAAAGTCCATATCTTTCACTTTGCTATATCTTATGTTACTAATTACATCATTTACATAATAAGCAGCTATCGAAGCAATTACCATTGACACACCAACTGCAAATATCCAAGTGATAATCTGAGTTTGGAATGCGTTTGATACACTCAATAGAATAAAGCTAATCAAAGCAACTAACGTTACACCATAAGTTTCAAAACCATCTGCTGTTGGTCCAACGCTATCGCCAGCGTTATCGCCAGTACAATCGGCAATTACACCAGGATTAGCAGGATCATCTTCTTTCAAATTGAATACAATTTTCATTAAGTCAGCACCGATATCTGCGATTTTTGTGAAGATACCACCTGCAATCCTAAGCACTGAAGCACCCAAAGACTCACCAATAGCAAAACCAATAAAGCATACACCAGCATATATTTTAGGAACAGTCAAAAGAATTATAAGCATTAAGATAAGCTCAACACATATCAATAATACACCAATACTTAAACCTGATTTTAAAGGAATTTTCAATAATTTCAATGGTTTGCTTTCCAATGAAGCAAATGCCATACGAGCATTAGCATAAGTATTTACTCTAATACCAAACCAAGCAACTGAATATGAACCAAGAATACCAATTATTGAGAATAGCAAAATAAGTGCTATACCTTGGAACGACATACCCTGCAATGCACCGAAATAAATTGCAATGATAGAACCAATCAGTAACTCTAAATAAACTATAAATTTACCTTGTTGGATAAGGTAAGTCTTTGCAGTTTCAAAGATTAGCTGTGCAACATCGAGCATTGATTTATGTGCTCTCAAATTTTTCACTTGGAAAAATGTGAAAATTCCGAATCCAAGACCAAGTACACAAACAACTAAACCTAAATAAAGTATGTTTGTTTGATTTGCATCAAAAGCAGGAAGGATTAAATCCGCTTCGCTACTGAAGGCAAAATTGCTCATAGCAAAGAACAATGCTAAGAATGAAGCAGGTTTAAAGTAATTTCTCAAATTGAACATGAGTAAGAGATACTCCGATTAGTTTGACAAGTTTATAAATTATGTTAATTACAAGCAAGGAATTTAAGTATTTTTTTAATCTTAACCATATTTTTATTTTAAACAAACAAGACAAGTCTAAAAATAGAAGTGTTATATTCCTATATCAAACACCAAAATTCAATTATGAGTGATAAATTATGAATGAAAAAATATTATTTCTCCCTATTGTCTTAAGCCGGTATAAGTTGACACAATAA
>CAZYXG010000038.1:0-27883 GCA_964650885.1 uncultured Hyphomicrobiales bacterium
GTCTCTCCAAAGTCTTTAATTATTTTTCCCTCCAAATCTATCATTTTTAAATAATTGTGCAGTTCATAGGGCTTTGTTTTTTCAATTATATAACTATAAACTATGTATTTACCATCTTCTGTTAATTTTGCATTTTTAATTCTTACATCTGAAGGTTTAAATTCTTTAAATAAAGATTTTGAATTTACATCATAAACTTTTATGAAACCTGATGTACCAGAAATAACAAATTTATTTTGCTTTTCATTAAAATTTAGTGAAAGGTAGTTACTTCCCAATGTATTTTCCCAATATATTTTTTTAAATGTTATTGGGTCTAATAATCCAACTCCAGAACCATAAGATGCTACCAAAGTCTTTCCATCTCTTGCCATAAGCAAATTGTATGCTCAATCAACAGAGTCATTTTTCAATATCGTGCCATCTGCTGTCCTAACAATTGTAATTAAATTTTCAATTGCAACATATAAAAGACTATCATTGTCTGATTTGGTAATTGAACTAATTCTTTCCATATCTTTCTGCCACTCCAATTCAAGTTTGTATTGGGCGTGAAGATTAAGGCTCATAAAGAGCATAAAAGTAGCTAAAAGCACTACTTTGAATTTGTTTGTAAGATTGAAGTTTATCATTTGAACACCTTTTTGTTTCGACACACTTTACTTAAATGCAGCGGCTAATGCCATTGATATTCTTTCTACTCCAACTAATTGGATTTTTGGCTTTTTGAGTAGTTTGTCTGCATTGCTTTTTGGCACAATTAGTTTGGTGAAGCCAAGTTTTTCTGCTTCGTTCACTCTTTGCTCGAAATTTGAAACACCACGAACTTCTCCAGTCAATCCTATTTCGCCAATAAATACAGTTTTAGGGTCTATAACATCGTCATTCAATGAGCTTATTAATGCCGCCGCAACAGATAAATCCACCGAAGTGTCATTCAAATAAACTCCACCTGCCACATTGAGGAAAACATCGTGTTTAAAAAATTTGCTGCCTAATCTTTTTTCAAGCACTGCGAGTATCATTTGCAAACGGCGGTTGTCAAAGCCATTTGCAGTTCTTTGGGGAACAGCAAAGCTTGTTGGAGTTACAAGTGCTTGGATTTCAAGAATAATCGGACGTGAGCCCTCAATAGCAGCTACGTTTGCTACTCCGCTTTCGTTTGTGCTTCGGACAGTTAGAAATAGTTCCGATGGATTTGAGACTTCCACCAAACCCAATTCATTCATTTCGAAAATACCTATTTCATTTGTAGAGCCATATCTATTTTTCAAAGCTCGGAGTATTCGGAAAGTATAATTCTTTTCGCCTTCAAATTGCAAAACAGTATCCACCATGTGCTCAAGCATTTTAGGCCCAGCTATCACTCCTTCTTTGGTAACATGTCCCACAATAAAAATTGCTTTATTACTTTTTTTGGCTAAGTTCATTAGTGCATTAGTGCATTCACGCACTTGATTATAACTACCTGGACTTGAGTCCATTTGGTCGGAGCTGATAGATTGAATTGAATCTATAATCACAACTTTGTGGTCATAAGTTTTAATTACTTCAGCAATAGTTTCGAGATTTGTTTCTGCCATCACTTCCAAATCGGAAGAAATAGAGCCGAGCCGAGCCGAGCGATGTTTGATTTGCTCAAGTGATTCCTCTGCTGTAACATAAAGCGGTCTGCTATCGGATAGTTTATTGCACATTTGCAAAGTGAGTGTGGATTTGCCAATGCCAGGATCGCCAGCTATTAAGATAAGTGAGCCAGGAATAATTCCACCACCAAGTACACGATTTAACTCATTGATTTTAGTATCAATCCGGTAATTGTTCTCGAACGAAATATCCGAGAGTTTGGTGAAAGTAGCATTAAGGCGTTTGAGTCGCACCGAGCCAGCTTTTCTGCCCGATGCTTCTTCTTCGAGTGTGAAGGAATCCCAAGTGCCACATTGGCTGCATTTGCCTTGCCATTTTGCAGAGCGATTCCCACAATTGGAACACTGATAAAATTGTTTTGTTTTCATTTTGAGTTTTGCTTTTTTCTAAATTTAGCTATTTAAACTCAAAAATTATTAGAATTTCAACTGAATACCATAAGTCATACCATATTTTTGGCTAGAACTCCAAATTGCATTATAGCTAGAAAATAATGATGTATATTCCAAACCAGTAAACATAGCAAACTGACTATTAATTTCATAGTTCAAGCCAAGTGATTGTCTGGTGATATAGCCAAAGTTAGTACCGCCAATAAATAAAGTACCATAGGGTTGCAGATTTTCTAAAGATTGAATTTTATCTAATTTATAAGATAGATTAACGCCACCCCAAAAAGCAAGTTTATTTTGAATTAAATCAATTTCATTATTAGCAGATGTTACTTTAAATTGCTGCACGAAGTTTTCCTGCCCAAATTCAAAACCAGCAGAGAAATTTTTAGTAAACTCAAACATAGTTCCAATTGCAATGTTATTGATAGATGGCGAACTTTCTGGAGCTAAGTTGATATTCCCAGAATTTTGTGTGGCAAAACCACGGAATGTAGCCATAAATCTACTGTCGTTATTTGTATAACGAGATTTCATTAAGTTCAAATTTGGCACAATTTCATTCTTATTCATAGTTTGAATAGGTACAGAAATTGGTAAATTACTATTTTGCATTGCATTAGTGTTGATAGTCTGTGCAATTGGTTCAACTTGTATTTGTGAATTTTCTTTAGCATTCCCACTATTCTCAGCTATTACAATCGGATTACTGTTAGCAGAGATTAGTTCTTGAGTTTGCTCAATTTCTGTACTTTTAGAAACTGGAGGCAAATTATTTTTGCGGAATTTGTTTCTATTTCCATTAGAATTGTTGGTGCTTGCATTATTAGCATTAAAATTGTTTGCACCGAAATTATTTACTGACTGATTATTGGCTTGATTATCATTGAAGTTATTTCCACTTGAATTCGAGCTTCGTAAATTCGCCTGAGCTGAATTTGTTTTAGCTAATTCATTTTGTGCATTATTCATAAATAAATAAGTGCCAGCTGCCCCAGTGATTGTAGCCAAAAGCATTAAAAATACTTTGCTTGAAGCAATTAATTTGCTGGTTTCTGCAAAATTACCCCAGAAGCCAATTGTTCCTATCCCTAAAGTTGAAATTATACCAAGGCGAAGATTATCTGGCGGAATAACAGCAGCGGGCTTCATTAATTTTCTGATTTGCAATTCAGAAATAAAATCTTGCTGCAATTTTTCATCTTGTGCCACATTAAAAAAAACATTGCCAACTTCGGTCTGGCTTAGCTCGCCATCGAGTAGCATTGTTATTTTTTCTGATGACGTTAGTTCAAATTCTAAACTCATTTTTTAACCTTGTTTTTTTATTTCTCTATCAAAATCTTCCAAATATGGAAGAAGTAGCTCTCTGAGCTTTTGTTTAGCTCTGAAAATTCTCACCCTGACCACAGTCATAGATATATTGAGATTCTCAGAAATTTCACAATAAGAAAGATTCATATACTCTTTCATTATAATTACTTCCCTATAAATTTCGGGAAGACTTTGTATGGTTAGTTCCACAATGTTTTCAAGTTCCTGCTGCCCATAATTTTTGTCGTAGATAGGGAGTTGAATATCTTCAAGTTGCACCATCACGTTCATAAGTCTTGGTTTTTCGGTAAGGCATAGGTTTCTAGCAATTTTGAATATATAACCAGAAAGATTTGTCATCACTCTATCGTTTTTAGCCCCTTCGCAAAGTCGGGTGAAAGTTTCCTGAAAAATATCATCTGCAGCAGGGTCATTATTCAAAACTTTTCGACAGTATGTATAAACTTTAGTGGAATACCTACGGTAGATTTCATTGAAAGCATTGAGAGTTGCCCTCTTATCATTGGATTTGAGGTACTCATAGAGCGTTTCATCAGGAATATTTGAATAATTATTCGCCATACTTTATAATAAACAAAATAACATTGAATTTGTTACAGGAAAATATTTTTATTCACAAATTAAAATCAAATTTCGTTAAGGAACAAAAAAAGTATATTTTTGTAAACAAGTAAATATCAAAACGGATGAAAATGAATTTAAACTTACAAACAAAGACATTATTAATAACTACAATATTGATAGTGGCTGCTGCGACCACAAGACTTTTCCCACACGCACCAAATTTCTCACCAGTTTATGCTATAGCATTGATTTCTGGTTTGTTCATCAGCAATAAGAAATTAGCATTTGCAGTGCCAATAGCTACTATGCTTTTGAGTGATTTATTTTTGGGTTTCTATCCGTCTGTTATGTTTGTTTATTTCGCAATGGCATTAACTACTTGCTTAGGAATGATTGCAAAAAGCAATAAAACTTTACCACAAGTTGCTAGCTTTAGCATAGCTTCTGGGTTGTTGTTTTTTATAATTACAAATTTTGGAGTTTGGGCAGCAGAAAGCTGGTATCCAAAAACAATGACGGGATTATTTATGAGTTATGAAGAAGGATTGCCATTTTTGAGATGGACAATTGTAAGCTCATTACTTTATTCTATTTTGCTTTTCAAATTGATTGATTTCTTTATTTCAAAATTTGAGAATGAAGTTCAACTAGAAAAGATTAAGTAATCAAACTTTCATTTGAAATTTAAATTGAAAAGCTCCATTTTTTGGAGCTTTTTTTTTGAAGTATCTTCTTGAGTAGAACTATCTACTTGAATAATTATAAAGTTAAGCAAAGTGTTATAAAACAAAAAAGCCAACTTGAATTGAATCAAGCTGGCTCTAAATTTAAATTTTACTTTCTTTTGACTGATTATCCAGTAACTTCACTATCGAAATATTTATAGATAGCTTCACCGCCATCTACTCTGATAACAGTTCCATTTACGTAGTTAAAATCTTCATCAACAAATTTGCAAACTACTTTTGCAACATCTTCTGGAGTAGTAACTCGCAAGAAAGGGTTTTGTACTTTTGAGTGGTGAAGCATAGCATCGTAACCAGGAATTTTTGAAGCAGCTGGAGTCGAAGCAAGCCCAGCGTGTATAGAATTAGCAGAAATACCATAAGGAGCTAATTCAACAGCTAATTGGCGTATATACGATTCAAGAGCAGCTTTTGCAGCAGAAACAGCACCGTAATAGTGCATTGCCATAATAGACCCAATTGAAGTGAATGCAAAGATTCTACCAGTATTGCGAAGGAAACCATTGATGAACAAATCTTGAGTCCAATAAATTAAACTATTAGCCATCACATCCATTGTCATTTCGATTTGTCTTCTGTTCAAAACATCTTCTCTTTTTTCGGCAACACATTTTTTCAATGCACCAAAAGCAAGAGAGTGAACTAAAATTCTGATTCTATGATTTTCGATTTCTCCATTTTCTTTTTTCAAAACTTCAATAACCTCTTCTCTTTTCTTATCGTCTGCGGCATTGATATTGAAAAACAATGCACGAATACCATAAGTTTCAAGCTCTTGTCTAAATTCTTCAGCTTTAGTTCTCATACTGCCCAAATCCATGTGGACACCATAGATGTTATAGCCCATTTTGGCAAGCTCAATACAAGTGGCTTTCCCGAAACCGCTAGATGAACCAAGAACAAGTGCATAAGTATTTTTAGTCATATTCAATCCTTAGAAATTTTGCTTTTCTCTTTTAATTCAAAAAGTTTTTGCAAACTAATAAAAAATTTCAATTTTTTCTCAATATTTTCAGACTTAAATTGCTAAATATTTATTTAACAAACCAAATTAAGTTGAAAATTATGCCAAATATTGAAATTCCTATGCCAAAAAATCCCAATGATGTACTTTCGCAACTTGAATCTTTTATAGATTTAGTGCGGATTCTCCGCAAAGAATGTCCTTGGGATATGAAACAAACTAATAAAACTATAGCACATTTGCTAATAGAGGAAGCTTATGAGACAATTGATGCAATTAATAATGATGACGACGATGAAACAGCAAAAGAATTAGGAGATATACTTTTACACATTGTGATGCACTCAGTTATTGCAGAAGAAAGAAATGGTTTCAGTTTGAGTCAAATCATTAGCAAGATTCACGCAAAGATGATTAATAGACACCCTCACGTTTTCGGCGAAGTGGTAGTGGCAAGCGAAGGCGAAGTGATGCAAAATTGGGAAAAACTGAAGCGAAACGAAGGAAAAAAATCGGCTTTAGAAGGTGTGCCTGATAGTTTGCCAGCTCTTTTGAAAGCGGAGCGAATTCAACACAAAGCATCGAGAGTCGGTTTTGATTGGGAAGATAAAGAAGATGTTTGGAAAAAAGTATATGAAGAAATTGATGAACTAAAGGAAGAAATAAATGCTCCTGTGCGAGATATGGAAAAAATTTCAATGGAATTTGGAGATACATTTTTTGCTTTAGTAAATGCTGCTAGATTTGAAGAAATTGTGCCAGAAGAAGCTTTGCAAAAAACAAATAGGAAATTTGTAAAAAGATTTCAATATATTGAAGAAAAAGCAAAAGCAATTAACAAAGATTTATCTGAAATGACACTAATAGAGATGGACAATTATTGGAACGAGGCAAAGTTGAATGAGAAGTAACTTCCTAAAATATATAATTATAATAATATTTTGCTTTAGCACAAGTATGGCACAGCCAGAGATACAAGCTTTTAAGGCTGGGTTGAAATTAATCCAAGAAAATAAATTTGCAGAATCAATCGAGGAATTCAATAACGCAATTAGCTTGAATAAAAATTATGATTTAGCCTATGCCAATCGTGGTTTGGCAAAGTTCAAGCTGAATAATATTGATGAAGCAATTAAAGATTTCGATAAGGCTATTGAGATAAATCCAATTTTGGAATTGGCTTATTTAAATAGAGGTAAAATTTACATAGACCAAAAGAAGTACCAAGAAGCATTGGTTGACTTTGAAAAAGTACTAAAAATGACTCCTGAAAGTGCTGAAGCATTCCAAAATATTGCTATTGCTAATTATAAACTTGGCAATTCACAAGTTGCTTTGCAGAACTACGATAGGGCATTGAAAATAGATCCAACACTTGAAATTGCGTATTTCAATAGGGCGGTAATTAGATTAGAACTAAAGGACGACCAAGGAACTTTGCAAGATTTGAATGCACTCTTAAAGCTGAACCCCGAAACCAAATTCGCATACTATCAGCGAGGAGTGGCAAAGCAAAATCTAAAGGATAAAGATGGGGCTTTGCTAGACTTTGCCAAAGAAATTTCAATTAACCCAAAATTTCCAAATTCATATACCAATCGAGCTTCGCTTTATATTGATAAGAAAAATTATAAGGAAGCAATAAATGATTATAACATTTCTACTTCTCTGGGTAATAAAGATTTCTCTATTTATTTCAATCGTGCATTAGCAAAAGCTAGTTTAAACGACAAAGATGCTGCTTTGAGCGATTTGGATACGGCGATTACAATTAATCCTAAAAGTGATGTGGCATACAATGAAAGAGGTAATTTGAAGTTTAACAAAGGTGATGCAAAAAATGCCTTGGCAGATTTCACTCAAGCTGTTTCTATAAATCAGAATAATGATTTGGCTACACTCAATTTGGCAAATTGTCTTTTGCAATTGCGTGATTATAAAAATTCAATTGATTTTTTCAGCAAAGTTTTAGCTAAAAAGCCAGATGATTCAAGAATAAAGGAAAGATTGGCTGCTGCAAAAAATGGTGCTCAAGATTTTGAAGGTGCAATAAAAGAATACAATGACCTTCTTGTTAAAGAAGAAAAGAATGAATCCTATCTTCTGAATAGAGGTGTGGTTTTCACAAAAATGAAGAAATTTCCTGAAGCACTTGTTGATTTTGATAAACTTTTGACATTGAACCCAAAACACTCCGATGGCTTTATGAACAGGGGTATTGTGAAATCTCTTTCTAATAAACACTCAGAAGCATTGGCAGACTTTAATTCTTGTTTGGAATTGAACCCGAACAATAAGCTCGCTTTGCTTAATAGGGGAATTGTGAAAATAAATTTGAAAGATGCCAAAGGTGGATGTGAAGATTTGAATACAGCAAAATCAAAAGGTTCTGCCGAAGCTGATAATTTTATAAAACAACTTTGCAAATAATTTGCAAATAAAAGAAATAAGTGTTAATTTTGATTTATGAAAAAAGTATTTTTAAATATCTTTGTCGTTTCGATTATATTTTCACTCTTAGTCTCAAGCTTTGGGCTTACTGTGGATATGTGCAAATGCGATGGTCAGGATTTTGATACTTATTCTGTGAATTTGAAATATACTCTGAAAGAAAATCTTAAAGAAGACTGCTGTGCCGACAAATGTGTCGAAGAAAAATGTAGAGA
This sequence comes from uncultured Hyphomicrobiales bacterium, assembly GCA_964650885.1. GTDB lineage: Bacteria > Bacteroidota > Ignavibacteria > Kapaibacteriales > UBA2268 > JAPLFM01. The sequence goes on from CAZYXG010000038.1 coordinate 8,315, forward strand.
TTCTGAAAGTGAAGGCAATTCATCAAATTGCACACAAGAAAAGCAAGATTATCTTTTTGATGTAAAATTGAATTTGAAAAGTAATTTAGAAATTAGCTATTCTGCAAGTGCTAATTTGGAAGCTTCACCTTTGCTTTTCACATTGATTGAACCAAAAACAGAAGTAATACGATACAACGAAACTTCAAAATCATTCCTCAGCCCACTCAAGCGGCTAATTCTATACATAATAGAAAAGTCTGGCAAAACAAAAGCTAATTCTTAATTACAATTAAGTTTATAGTTTTTTGTTTAACTAATCCGAAATTAAAAATGTTAAGAATAATTATAGTTATTCTATTTTCTGCTATTAGTTTACTTAGCGAAGATAGATTTAACATAAGCGGTACTATTTTCAGTTTAGCAAATAAGACCAAACAACCAATCGCAGGGGCTAAATTATTAATTAAAGATGCCAATAGTGGTACGTTCACTAATTCACAAGGGGAATTTAATTTAGCAAATTTGAAAGAAAGCCAAATTGTTCTAATTTCGTCTGTGGGTTTCCATTCTAATTCATTTACTATTAAAAGCAATCAATTGAACTATTCAATTGAAATGGTGTCACTTGTGCAAACTGGAAAACAAATTGTGGTGACTGGTGAAAGAGCAAGCACTCAAATTGATTATTCCAATGCTCAAAAATCAGAATTCATTACTTCCAAAGGACTAAAAAAAGCTGCTTGCTGTAATTTGTCTGAAAGTTTTGAAACTAATCCATCGGTAGATGTGAGCTTTAGCGATGCACTTTCTGGAGCAAAACAAATTGAAATGCTTGGACTGGCTGGAAAGTATTCCCAAATATTGCAAGAAAGAGTGAATTCCAATATTGGGCTTATGCAGCCATTTGGGCTTGGATTCATTCCAGGCAGTTGGATGAACTCTATTCAAATTGCTAAGGGAACTGGCTCTGTAACCACTGGCTATGAATCAGTATCGGGGCAAATAAATGTGGAATACAAAAAACCTCAGGATTTGTTGCCGCTTTTTGTAAATCTATACTCGAATAGTTTGGGTAGATATGAAGCAAATATTGATTATTCACTTGATGTAATCCCAAGCAAAGTTCAATCAACTTTATTTGCTCATTATAGCACTGGAATTCGTGGTAACGATATGAATAAAGATGGATTCACTGAAGTGCCAACTTATAATCAATTTAATTTGCTAAATAAATGGAATTTCAATTTTGAGAGTTTTGAGGGACAAGCTGGGCTGAAAGTGATGACTGACACAAGGCATTCTGGCGAAATGAATTTTTTAGATGGAAACGATAGAGCCAAATATTGGGGTTTGGAAATCAAGAACAGAATGGCTGAATATTATACCAAAACAGGAATTGTATTCGATAGCGAACATTATCAAAGTATTGGTATTATTACTAACTATCGCTACCACGACATTCATTCTTATTTTGGACAAAAGGATTATTCAGCTTTTGAGAATTTCTTCAATTTGCAGGTGCTTTATGATAATAACTATTTTGGCGATGACTATAAGCTGAAATTTGGGACAGATATTAAGTTAATAGGCTATAGAGAATATTTGCAACAAAATAATATTACTTCAGACTTTGGATACGACCAAACAGTTAGTGGACTTTTTGGTGAACTGACAGCAAAGCCAATGGAAAATTTATTTTTGGTGTTGGGTACGAGAGCCGATTATTCTAATATTCATAAATTATTTGTTACTCCAAGATTGAATTTGAAGTATAATTTCGATGAATTTACTTTTTTTAGATTGGCTTATGGCAAAGGCCATTTCTTAGCAAACCCACTTTCTGAAAATATTTCTATGCTTTCATCGGCAAGAAAAGTAAGCTTTGACAAAAACCAAATATTGGAAAGAGCAACGAACTATGGCATTAACTTTTTGCATAAATTTAATTTGTGGAATTTGGATATAGACTTCCAATTGGAAGCATTCCGCACTGTATTCGATAATCAATTGATTGTGGATATGGAAAAGCCGAGCGAGATAAATTTACTTAATATGACTGGGGTTTCTTATGCCAATAGCTATCAGATACAAACTTTGATTACTACAAATTTTGGGTTTATTTTCAATTTGGCCTATAGACTCAACGTTGTAAAATACACTATTGATAACATCATTGTGCAGAAACCACTAATGAGCCAAGAAAAAGGATTTATCAATATTGAATATAGCGATTCAGATTTGGGTTTGGCAACAGACATAACATTAAGTTATAATGGTGGCGGAAGGATTGCCGCGCACCACAATAGCAATTCGAGTGCAAACAGCTTTGCTCCGTTTTGGATTTGCAATGGACAGATAACAAAAACGTTTTCTACTTTAGATGTGTATTTGGGAGTTGAAAATTTGACTAATTTTGTCCAATCAAATCCAATATTGAGTCCTGAAACTCCATTTGGCAATACATTTGATGCCACTCAAATTTGGGGGCCAATTCAAGGACGCACAGTTTATCTTGGAATAAGATATTTATTTAATTAATTTTAAAAGGAAAAGAAAATGAAAAAGTTAATATTGATGTTGCTATTTGCAATCACATCGCTTTATGCAGAAATGAAAGAAGATAGTATAAAAACAACAGCAGTTTGCGAAGAATGTAAAGAAAGAATAGAAGGTAAGTTCAAACAAGTACACAAATTAGAAAGCTACAATTTGAATTTCGATACTGGAATTCTTACAGTGAAATACGACACTGATAAAATAGAACTGAAAGAAATTAGAAAAATAGTTTCACAGTTGGGCTATGATGCAGACGAAACAAAAGCAGACCCAAAAGCATACGCCAAACTACCCAAATGCTGCAAGCATAAGTAAAGAAGAGGGGATATAATAGGGAAATATTTTAAATCAAGCTCTGAAGACAGATAAAAGTTTAAATCCCATTACAAGTGCAGTAAGTCTGTTAATTAAGGATATATCAGAATGTCAAATTCAAAAATTGTTTGACGAATTTGATTAATATTTTTATACATAGATTTGAACTTTCGATTTATATATTGAATCAATAAATAAATCGAAAGTGATTTGGTAGTTACTAAATCTACTTTTCTTCCAAATAATGCTTCCAAATTATCAGCCAAATCGAAAAATGAAGCTGCATATTTTTCATAATTAATATTGTTAAAAGTAACTAATATATCAATATCGCTTTCATTATTGAACAATGGAGTGCAAACTGAACCAAATTCAAATAACTCTAGTACATTCATTTGCTTACGTAATTCATTGATCTTGTCTATCTTTGTTTCAATTATTTTGTTCATCTTGAATCTGAATTACAAAACTTATTAGTTATAATTCCCAAATTAATCACAAATCCACAAACATAAAAAAGCCGTTAAACTTTTTCGTTTAACGGCTTTTTTATCGAGTGGACCTTGTAGGACTTGAACCTACGACCGACGGATTATGAGTCCGGCGCTCTAACCAACTGAGCTAAAGGTCCGACTTATTACTTTCTTTAAAAAAAAGTAGCTCTTTCAATTTCGCAATCAAAAGAGCTACAAAAATATGACATTTATTTGAATTTGCAAAATGAATAATTCAAATCTTAATAATTAAATAGTCCTAAGAAGAAACCAAACTGTGCAAAAACACCATTTGTATTCAGCGCAGATGGTACATTATTAAGGGTTTGCTCGCCATTCCACTTCCAACTGTTCGTTACCTGATAGTTATAACCAGCTGAAGCACGTAGCATTAAAAAGTTAGTTGCAGCCCATTCAATATTTACCGCAGGAGTTATTGCTATGAAAGAGTTATTCAATGAGTTCACAATTGAACTGATTGAATTTGGCTTGTCATTTACAAAATCAAAATCTCTAACTGTAGTTTGGCTAAATATGATTCTATGGCTAGCAGATGAGAAAGTAACTTCTGGGATTATCGCAAGTGATTTGGTAACCACTATACCATAACCAAGTGAAAGACCAATGTTGCTGATTTGTTGTTCAATTTTTTTAGCAACATCAATATTGTTGGCAGTGTCTTTCTTTATAATTGATTTTGATTGAGAACCACCAAATCCAGTTAGACCAATTCTCATATTCTTAATCCAAGGAATCCCAGTGAAGCCTTGTCCACCTGTTAAAAATGGTTTTCCAAGTTCGGCAAAGCCATTTTCCAAAGCGTATTTGTTCAGTTCGTCATTATTCAACAGTAGATAAGTTCCTGTGAATCCGCCACCCAAACCAAAGTATGGTACTTTTTCTTCAATTGTTTCTTCTTCTTTAAATGGAAGTTCATCTAATCTCTCATCTTGTGCGTAAACATTAGCAAAACCAGCCGCCAAAAATAAAAGTAATAAAATCTTTTTCATAAAACCTTAATAATGTTGAATAATATAACTGCAAAATTACAATTTTTGTGTTGATTTTAATTGGTAATTAACGAATTTCGTTAGTCTTTGTTATTTTTGTAATTAAAATCTTTTGTAATTACTCTAAAAAGAGTAAAAAAGTTTCTCAAAAAGTGAATGAATATGAAAATTACTTTTCCCGATAAAAACGTAAAAGAGTACCCAGAAGGTACTACTGGTATGGAAATCGCCAAATCAATCTCTGAAGGATTGGCTAGAGTTTCCCTTGGAATTATGGTAAACGAAGTTCCTTACGATTTGGCAAGACCAATCAATAATGATGCTTCAATTAGAATTTTAACTTTCGACAACGACGAAGGTAAGGCGATATTTTGGCATTCATCTGCCCATGTGATGGCCGAAGCTATTGAATCTATCTACCCTGGCACTAAGTTTGGAATAGGACCTGCAATTGAAAACGGCTACTATTATGACTTGGATTTGCCTGAAAATGCTAAGATAAGTTTGGAAGATTTGCCAGCTATCGAAAAGAAGATGGTAGAATTAGTGAAAAAAAGCAACAATTTTGAGCGTATGGAAATTTCTTGGGAAAAAGCAATGGAATATTTCCAAGAAAAAGGCGATGAATATAAAATAGAACTTTTGGAAGGATTTAAAGGACAAGATATTACTTTCTATAAGCAGGGAGAATTTACTGACCTTTGCCGTGGAACTCACGTGCCACATACAGGTCATATCAAAGCAATTAAATTGCTGAATGTGGCAGGAGCTTATTGGAGAGGCGATGCAACTCGAAAAATGATGACTAGAATTTATGGAGTTACTTTTCCTAAAAATGCTCAATTGGAAGAATTTATAAAATTGAGAGAGGAAGCGGAACGTAGAGATCACCGTAAGCTTGGCAAAGAACTTGAGTTGTTTACTTTTTCTGCTAAAGTGGGTCAAGGTTTGCCACTTTGGCTACCGAAAGGAGCTGTGGTAAGAAACTTGCTTGAAAATTATATGCGTGATATTCAAAGAGAGAATTTATATAAGCACGTAATTACTCCGCATATTGGACAGAAAGAACTTTACGTAACTTCTGGCCACTACGCAAAATATGGTGCGGATTCATTCCAACCAATACATACTCCAGCGGAAGGCGAGGAATTTTTATTGAAACCAATGAATTGCCCTCACCATTGCGAAATTTACGCAAGCAAACCACGCTCTTATAAAGAGTTACCACTTCGCTTGGCTGAGTTTGGAACTGTTTATCGCTATGAAATGAGTGGTGAATTACATGGGCTTACTCGTGTGCGTGGCTTTACTCAAGACGATGCACATTTATTCTGCACTCAAGATCAAATTAAAGATGAATTTAAACGAGTGATTCGAATTATTCAGCGTGTTTTTAGTGAATTGGGTTTTGATGATTATTTGCCTCAAGTTTCATTGCGTGACCCAGAAAACAAAGAAAAGTATATTGGAAGCGATGAAGTTTGGGAAAAAGCTGAAACTGCAATCATAGAAGCTACTCAAGAAATGAATATGGAAACAGTTGTAGAATATGGCGAAGCCGCATTCTATGGCCCTAAACTAGACTTTATGGTGCGCGATGCAATTGGTAGAAAATGGCAATTGGGTACAATTCAGGTAGATTACAATTTGCCAGAAAGATTTGAATTGGAATATATAGGTGCGGACAATGCAACTCATCGTCCAGTAATGATTCACCAAGCTCCATTTGGCTCTATGGAACGCTTTATGGCAATTTTGATTGAGCATTATGCTGGGAATTTCCCATTCTGGTTAGCACCTGTGCAGATTTCAGTTTTACCAATTACAGATAACCAAGTGGAATATGCTACTCACGTAGTAGATAAACTGAAAGAAGCTGGTTTCCGAGTAGAAATGGATGAAAGAGCTGAAAAAGTGAATAGAAAAATTGCTGAAAGTGAACAAGCGAAAATCCCATTTGCATTAATATTGGGGCAGAAAGAAGCTGATAGCTGGACTGTATCTGTTCGTGAGCATACAAAAGGCGATATTGGTGGCAAAACTATTGGCGAAATTACTGAATTATTTAAATACTTGAATAAACCAGGTAATAAGCACGAAGATTTTGTTTACCATGAACCAAAACATCACTAATATTTCAAATTAATTAAAATTTTAAAGTGTCCGATTTACAAAAAAAATTAATAGTGCTTTCCTCTCCAAGTGGGGGAGGAAAGTCCACTGTTGCTAGGTATATTTTAGATAATTTTACAGATATAAAATTTTCTATTTCGTGTACCACCCGCAGCAAAAGAGAAAAAGAAATTGACGGCAAGGATTATTTCTTTTTAACGAAAGAAGAATTTAAGCTGAAGTTAGAGAGTGATGAGTTTGCTGAGAATGAAGAAATCTTTGGTAATTTATATGGCACATTGAAAAGTGAAATAAATAAACAAATTGAAGCAGGCAATAGAATACTTTTTGATATAGATGTGAAAGGGGCAATTTCACTCAAAAAAATATATCAAGAAAATTCTATTTTAATATTCTTAAAACCGCCAAGTTTAACAATACTTGAAGAGAGATTGCGTGGCAGAGGCACAGAAACTGACGAGCAAATAGCAAGACGAATAGCCAGAGCAGAATCGGAAATGGAAGAACTTAGCCACTTCGATTTTGTGATAGAAAATAATGTTTTACAAGAAACGTTTAAGAAAGTAACAGATATATTATGTTGAGAGTATTAGTTACAGGGGCTACTGGTACAGTGGGTTCGGAAGTGGTTCGTCAAGCAATTTTAGATAATAATATTACTGAAATTACAGCACTTGTTCGCCGACCTCTCAAAATTGAGCATCCTAAATTGAAAGTGATTATCCATAATAATTTTACTGATTATTCAAACCTGCGAGATGTTTTAGCAAATCAAGATGCTATATTGTGGTGTTTGGGTATTTCTCAATCTTTGGTAACAGAAGAAGAATATATTAAACTTACTTATGACTATGCTTTAGCTGCGGCGAAAGAAGTTTATTCAGTAAATCCAGAAATTACATTTATGTTTTTGAGTGGGAAAGGTGCTGCTAGCAATGAAAAGAGTAGAATGCTATTTGGGCGAATAAAAGGGAAAACAGAAAACGCACTTAAATTAATTGGATTTAAATATTTATATATAGCCAGACCTGGTGGGATTCAGCCCAGCACAAAAGATAGCGATATTAATTTTTATTTGAAATTCCAAAACTTTGTAATAGATGTGATGGCATATTTATTTCCTTCGATTGTGATTACATCGGCAGATTTGGCAAAAGCACTAATTAGAATAGTAAAAGAAAGGAAAGATGAGATTCTTTATGAGCATATAAAATTGAAAGGAATGAAGGAATTATAAACATTTCCGACCTCGCCTCCTTCCACTCCTAATAAATTAGGAAGGGATTAAGGGGTGGTTTAACACTGAACTCAAATTTAATATTTAATTGTTTAAAGAAAAGCTTTCATTTGTCTTATTAGATTTCTAAAATTTAAGAAATATTTTCATACGCAGATTACATAAAAATTAAAATTTACCCCACCAAAAAAAAACATTTCTCCCAAAATTAGGAAATATGAAAAATTATTCATAATTTGTGTTTGTAGATTACAATTTAGTGGATGGCTTTTGGCTGAGAAATTACAAAATAGAGACTTTATTCGGGTAGGGAAATCGCATATCCAAGGGCAGGGCGTTTTCGCTAAGCGATTAATTCCCAAAGGTACTCGTATAATCGAGTATGCTGGGCAGCGTGTACCTAAATTGGATCTTATGAAGGATTTTGCAACTGGACTAAGTTCACTTATATATGTACTGAATCTCAATGATGAATTGGCGATAGATGGTGAACGAAATGGCAATGATGCAAGGTTTATCAATCATTGCTGTGAGCCAAATTGTGAGGTGTATATATTCGATGAAATCCCTTACATATATGCTATGGAGGATATTCCGAGATGGGCGGAACTTACTTTCGATTACAAATTGCAATCATTGCAAAACAAAAAACTTACAAAAAAAGAAAAATTAGCATTATTTCCGTGTAATTGCGGTGCTAAAAAATGTAGAGGTACTCTAATTACATAAGTAATTAAATAGAAAAAATATTTTTTCATTTCACTTAAGGAGTAAATTATGAAGTCTTCTAACACAAAGAGTAACACAGCTAAAACTGGTATTTTAGCAGCATCGTTGCTAATTTCTTTGCCTATGGCAAACAATTTTACATTGGCACAGGAAAGTGCTAAAACTGGTATCAAAATGCATGGTACTGAAGCAAAGTCCACTGCAAAAGGTCATCATATGAAATTCAGTGAGAATTTTCTCAAAATTAGAGATGAGTTGTCTGTAGTTGGAATGGATAATGGCAAGACAGTTTATAAAAATTCACGTGGCGAATACTTCACTATTGACCCAAATACTGGGGATATGAAAACTATGAGCTCAGATATATTTTTAAAATTCTCTTACATAAAGATGAATTCTGCGAGAAGTAGTGGTAAACTCTCAATGATTAAGTTCGATGGAAGTAAAACGAACTTAAGTAAAGTATCTATTGTTGGGGTGGACGATAGCGGTAACGTTATTCAAACAAACAGCAGAGGTGAGAAGTTCTATCTGAACTCATCTACTGGTGATATGGTTTTTGTTAAGTAAGATATATTTATAGCCCTGCAAGTGATTGTGGGGTTTTAATTATGATTTTGCTTAAATATTCCAATCTATATTTTTTTAATTTCGATAAAATACATATTTAATTAAATTCATTTTAAAATTGAATGTATTTTTTATTTATCTCCCATCAATAACCCATCACAGCTTCAATTTTTTAAACATTCCTTCTGGAATTGATTTGATTATCATCATTATGTATTTCCAAAATCCTGGTACATAGAGTATGTCTGTTTCGTTTTTAATAGCTTCTACTATTTTCTTAGCTACGGATTCTGGCTTGGCAAAAAGTGGATTTTTTGGTACATCTTTTGTCATTTGTGTGTCCACAAACCCTGGCTTAATAGTCAAAACGTGTACTCCAAAATGGAATAATTTATTGCGTAATCCAGAAAGATAAGTAGAAATTGCAGCTTTTGCTGTTCCATAAATGAAATTACTTTGTCTGCCTCTATCTCCAGCCACAGAAGATATGACTGCTATCACACCATCTTTTTGCTCTTCAAATCTTGGTATCAATTCAGTAATAAATGTGATAACTGAAAGAAAGTTTGTGTTCATTTCAGTAATTAATTTAGTGTTGTTTTTATAAACTAATTCGTTGTCGGGCAGAGAGCCGTGTGCAATATAGAGAATGTCTATTTTTTGAATCAAATTCAAGCATACATGGGCTGTTAGTATAACTTCGTCAATATTTGTTGCATCGCATAGCAACACAGACGCACTAGCATTATATGCTTCTACTTCCGATTTAATTGAGTTTAATCTTTCTTCGTTTCGCCCAATCAGTATGAAATTATTCTCATCTGTTTTACAAAATTCAAGTATAGTTTTGTGGGCTATTGTAGATGCCGCACCAAACACAATTATATTTCGTTGTCTATCTTTCATAATTATTTTGTCAAATTCATACGTTTGGAAAAATCCGAAGAATAATTCGGGTCAATGTATTTTTTATATTCCTCTATATTTGGGAACATAGTATAAAAATCTTCTGCGGACATTCGTGAGTCTTTTGCAGGATAAAGTCTGCCGCCGACAGCCATTACAATTTTATCAGCTTCTGCTAAACATTTGTGTAGCTTATCGTTATATTTGAAATCTACAGCCATTGTAATTCCAGGTTTTGGGAATGACATTAAGCCAGGTGATTTCAGTTCGCCAAATGTTTTCAGCACTGTCAAAAATGATTTTTGGTTGTACTTTTTAAATATTTTCACAATATCATTTAGCTCATTCCTTGCGTCCAATGGAATTACAAATTGATATTGGAATAATCCTTTATTGCCATAGACTTTGTTCCAATTTAGTAGCTTATCCAATGGATAATAAAATGGTTCGTAGTGGGCAGTAATTTTTTGTATTTTAGTTAGTTGCTTGCTATAAAATAACTGGTTGAAAATAGAAATTGTGAAATTATTTATAAAAGGGTAGTTAAGCGGAAAGTTTATTTTCTTCTCAGAATGAAGTATTAGTCCGTATTTTCTTCTATTCGAGAAATTACCACGATTATAAATACCACGGCAATCATTTGCTATATCCACCCAAGCAACAGTGGATTCCCACTCAACTGAATCATCATTAATTGCATAGAAATCTTTTACTGATTTGAATTTAATATTTTCAACATCTAAATAAGACGTTTCTATTTTAAAGCACCTCATTTCAGCTGTCAAGATAGTACCTGTCAAACCAAGTCCCCCAATAGTGGCATTATAGAGAGCAGAGTTTTCATTTGGGCTGCAAGTTCTAATTTGCCCGTCGGAAGTAAGCAATTCAAAAGAATTTATAAATGAACCAAATGTACCAAACTTATGGTGATTCTTGCCGTGAACATCATTGCTGATAGCACCGCCAAGAGTAATGTATTTTGTGCCTGGGGTAACTGGCAAAAACCACCCACGCGGAACTATAAAATTAATAATATCTTCGAGACTAATTCCAACTTCGGCTTTTAAAATACCAGTTTTAATATCGAAAGAAATTAATTTATTAAAATTAATTGTTTGAATTAAATTATTATCACCGGATAGGCAACTATCACCATAGCTTTTCAGATTGCCGACTGTAAGTGTGTTCTCATACATTGTAGATTTAATAATCTCATCAAGCCAATAGGGTGCAACAATGCTTTTGGGTTGCACTTTAAAATATCTGCCAAATGACGTGATTTTATTTGCCATATTTAAATAGCAGCCAAAATTGTGATTAACATTACTCCTCCAAGTATTAAATAGCTGACTTTGTCTTTTAAAGTAAATACAATTGGGTCGTCAGTCATTTTGCCGTGGTTTGTCAAATACCAAAGTCTAAGCACCCAAATAAGCAATAGTGGTGTGTTCAATATCAAATATTTTGAATTACTATAAAGCAAAGCAATTTGTGGACTATTCACATAAAGTAAATAAACCAAAATTGACATCATTCCACAAGATACGCCAAGAATCTGAATTAGTTGCACATCTTCTTTTTGATAGCCACGCCCTGCTATGAAAGATTTATTGTTCTTAATATTTTGCAAAAGCTCATTATAGCGTTTGATAGAAGCCAAACCAAGGAAAAGAAATAGAGCATACATCAATAGCCAAGAAGACAATGGCACTTGCACCGCTTGAGCTCCAGCAAACATTCTAATTGTGAAAAGTCCTGCTATTATAAATATATCCAAAAGTGGTATTTGCTTTAATTTAATAGAATATAGCGAAGAAGTAGTAAAGTAGATTAATACTACTAAACCGAATTTCCAATTAAGACTAAATGAAATTAAATTTGCTAAAATAAATAAAAGAGTACCAATAAAAAGACCACGAAAAGCACTTATATCACCAGAAGCAAAAGGACGGAAACGTTTTCTTGGGTGGATTCTATCAGCTTCTAAATCAAGCAAATCATTGAAAACATAAACAGAAGAAGAAATAAAACTAAATGCAAAAAATCCTGTTATTGCTTTAATTAGCAAATCCATATCACCAATTTTATGAGCTAATAGTAAAGGTAAGAATAGCAAAACATTCTTAACCCACTGATAAACTCTAATTGCTTTTACTATTTTTTTGAATGAAAATTCTGCACCTTTTATGTTTTTAACTACTTTGGTTGTTTTGCTAACTTGCTCTGCAAATGATTTTGAACCAATTACTATTGCACCCGCAGCATTTGTCCAAACTTTCAAATCAGCTTTGGAATCTCCAGCATAAATATAATTCTTGTCACCAAAATTCTCAATCAAAAATGCTTTTTTATAACTTCCTTTCAAGTTGTAATCTTCACGAGTGCCATAGCAAGCATCGAAAATACCAAGTTCTTTCCCTACTCCATCTGCTATTGCTTGCACAGAGGCAGTTACTAAATATATTTTAGAGCCGTTTTCTTTTAATTGTTTAATGTATGCTATCAAATCTTGATTATAAGGGAGAGTGGCAAAATTAATATTCGATTTTGAAAATACTTGATTTTTGAAATGAACTAATCCTTTGCTAATCCATACAAAAATAAGGAGAATATTAATAGGGTTAGATTTAATCAGACCTACAATAGCTTCTTGCAGAAGATCAGTCTTCACAAGAGTTTTATCGAGATCAATACAAATTGGAATATTATTTTCTGGCAATTGATTCATATTATGCTTTCGCTATTTTCTTTTCAAAAGTTTGCAGAGCCACGCCAATTGTCTGATCCATATTGTAGTATTTATAATCAGCCAATCTACCAAGAAAAATAACATTTTTTAGTTTGTCAGCTTCTATTTTATATTTCTCAAAAAGTTCAGAGTTTTCAGCTTTTGGAATAGGATAGTATGGTTCGTTCTTACCTTCTTGGTAAGCAAACGAATATTCATAAGCAACTGTTGTTTTCTTATTCTCTTGCCCAGTCAAATGCTTAAATTCAGTAGCTCTTGTATAATCGTGTTGGTTAGGATAATTTAATTGAGCAACTTCTTGAAAAACTTCTTGATTGTAAGTTTGCAAATCGAAAGTAAGAGAGCGATAGGGCAGTCGTCCAAATTCATAATCAAAGTATTGGTCGAGCGGCCCAGTGAAAATTAACTTGTCAAATTTCACATAATCAATTACTTCCTTATAATCTGTATTAAGAAGTATTTTGATTTTTTTATTTGAAAGTAGTTTCTCGAATATTTTGGTGTAGCCATTGAGTGGCATAGCTTGGAATTGATCTTGGAAATACCTATCATCTCTGGATAAATGAACTGGCACACGAGAAGACACTGATGAATCTAATTCTTCAGGTTTTAATTCCCATTGTTTCAAATTATATCCAAGAAATATATTCTTATAGATATAATCAGCCAGGAATTTTAATTCACTATTTTTTGTTTCTTGTAGTTTTAAAATTGGTATTTTCAAACCAGATCCATAAGTTTCAATTAATAGCTTTTCCATTTTATCTGCATAATCTTTTGGGAAAAGTGCATGCAATGAATTGAAATTAAATGGAACTGGTACATTTTTACCTTCTATTTCGGCTAATACTTTATGTTCGTAAGGTCGCCACTCGGTAAAGCGACTTAGGTAATCCCATACTTTTTGCATTTGAGTATGGAAAATATGTGGCCCATATTTATGTATTAAGATGTCGTTGTTATCATAATAATCATAGCAATTACCACCAATATGATTACGTTTATCAACAACGAGGCAGGTTTTACCTAATTCGTTTGCAATTCGCTCAGCAATCACACTTCCTGAAAAGCCTGACCCAATGATAAGATAATCAAATTTCATATTTACTCGTTGTCTCTAATTTCTATAGACTCATCGTCCAATGGAATAGGATAATTGCCATCGAAACATGCAGTGCAATAGCCAATTCCTTCTTCAGCAGGTATTGAGTCAACTAGTTTTTCAATTGAAAGATATTTAAGTGAATCTACTCCAATTGCATCGCCAATCTCTTTTTCGGTATCATAATGATTTGCGATTAATTCCTCACGGCTTGGGAAATCCATACCATAATGGCAAGGATACTTAACTGGTGGTGAAGTTACTCGCATGTGCAATCCTTTTGGTTTTGCTTCTTTGATTAATTTAATCAATGATTTGGAAGTGGTTCCACGAACGATGGAATCATCTACAACAACAACTATTTTGTCATTGATAACTCCTTTTACCGTATTGAATTTTGTTTTTACTTTAAGCTCTCTATTATTTTGTCCTGGAGAGATGAAAGTTCTACCAACATAGTGGCTTCTGATTAAACCAATTTCATATTTAGTATTTCCTTGAGTTGCTTCATTTACTCTAGCAAAACCAAGAGTGGAAGTATTACCACTATCAGGAACAGGAATTACGTTAATTCTTTCGCCAGTTGGGTTTTCAATTGGACTTTCTTCTGCTAAGTTCTTGCCAAGTTTACGTCTAACTTTATCAACGCTATGCCCAAAAATTATTGAATCTGGACGAGAAAAATAAACATATTCAAAAATACAATGTTTAGCTTCTGGAGTAACTGAATCTATTTTGTAAGACTTAATTTCACCTGTTTCAATAGTTGAGCGATCGATGTGAATTAATTCATTATGTTCAACTGAGCGAATATATTCTGCAGAAAGTATGTCGAAAGCAACTGTTTCAGAAGCAACTATATAAGCATATTCGCCATTTTCATTTTTCACTCTTCCAATGCTAAGCGGTCGAACTCCGTGTGGATCACGAGCAGCAAATAGCCCGTGTTCTGTAACAAAACATAATGAATAAGCACCTCGAACTGTTCTCAACGCATCGAGTATTTGGTCGGTTACATTTTCTTTTTTACTTTTAGCAATCAAGTGCATAAATATTTCAGAATCAGTAGTAGTCTGGAATATGGCTCCTTCGGATTGCAAACTTTTCTTAAGCACTTTAGTATTTGTCAAGTTACCATTATGAGCTAACCCAAGAATCCCACTTTGGTAAATCATATTGAATGGCTGAATATTTCCACTATTAGAGCCACCAGTTGTAGAGTATCTATTATGCCCTACAGCTGATTCACCTTTAAGAATTTCAGTAAGAAGTCCTTTCTTTGAAAATACTTCAAGAACTAATCCCTCACCTCTATGATAGGCGTATTTATTTTTTTTCTTTACATCATCATAGAATATTGTTGTGATTCCAGAAGCCTCTTGACCCCTATGTTGCAAAGCGTGCAAAGCATAGTATGTGGCAACTGAAGCTTGCGGATGATTATAAACACCAACGACAGCACAGTTGGGTCTTGCTTTATCTTCTTCTTTCAGAAGGTTACAATCTTGACAGTTTTGCATAGTTCCTAGTAGAAATGAATTCAAAATTAAGAAAAATAATTTAATTAGTTTCGTCTATGGAAAAGTTTCACTTTTTATATAATCTAATTCTATGCCAAATCAACTTGTAAATTCAAAAAGTCCATACCTTTTGCAGCACAAAGATAACCCAGTGAACTGGTACGAATGGGGTGAAGAAGCATTCCTACTAGCTAAGCAACGCAATCTACCTATTTTTCTATCAATTGGCTATAGCACTTGCCATTGGTGCCACGTGATGGCACACGAATCATTCGAAGATGACGAAGTGGCATTACTTCTGAATACAAATTTTATTTCAATAAAGTTAGATAGGGAAGAGAGACCTGATTTGGATAATATTTATATGAATGTTTGCCAAATGCTTACTGGTTCTGGCGGTTGGCCATTGACTATATTTATGACACCCGAAAAGAAACCATTTTTTGCTGGTACTTATTTCCCAAAGAAAAGTAACTATGGCAGAATTGGCTTTATTGATTTAATGTTGAAAATCAATGATTTATGGAAGAATAATTACTTTGAAATATTAGAATCGGCAAATGATATAACTAAATCTATTGCCAATAGCTTAGGCGATAAAGATACTGAAATAAATCAACATGTTGCAGAGTTGGCTTTTTCTAAATTGGAACAAAATTTTGATGAAAATTATGGCGGATTTGGTTCTCGCCCTAAATTCCCAATGCCACAGAATTATTTGTTTTTGATTGAATATTTCAAAAAAACTAATGACACTAAGGCATTATTTCTGGCAGAAAAAAGTTTGAACGAAATGAGAAATGGAGGAATCTATGACCAAATTGGTTTTGGCTTTCACAGATATTCTACAGATGAAAGATGGCTTGTGCCTCACTTCGAGAAAATGCTTTACGACAACACTTGGCTAATGCAAGCATATACATCGCTTTTTGAAGTAACAGGGAAAAAGCAATATAAAATCATAGTTGAAGAAATTGCTGAATATCTCTGTCGTGATTTAAGGCACCCATCAGGTGGTTTCTTTTCAGCTGAAGATGCTGATAGCGAAGGGCAAGAAGGTAAATTCTATGTTTGGAGCGAAAGTGAAATAAAAGAAATTTTAAAAGATGATTTCTTAATTGCACAAAAAGTTTTCAACACAAATGAAGATGGTAACTTTCTTCACGAAAATCACCATGCCCCAGATGGCACAAACATTCTTTATAGAACTAAATCGAATTCTGAATTAGCACAGCAATTTGAAATTACAGAAATTGCTTTTATTGAAAAACTTAGCTCAATTTCAGCAAAGTTGCTTTTTGAAAGAAGCAAACGAATTCGCCCTCATAGAGATGAGAAGATACTTACAGATTGGAACGGAATAGCTATAGCATCTTTTGCAAAAGCAGGTTTAGTTTTCGGTAATGATGCTTTTATTCAAACAGCTGAGGAATGTGCGAGATTTGTGCTTTCAAATAGCTTTGAGAGTGGAAAACTCTTTCATAGAATTTATGATGCAGAAGCTGGGATTGATGCAATGATGGACGATTACACAAGTTTGGTATATGGCTTAATTAATCTATTCAAAGCAACTTTAAATCAAGAATATTTGCAAAAAGCTATTTATTTCCAAAATCAATTGGATAAAAACTTTTGGGATGAAGAAAATTGGGGCTATTTTCTTTCAGATAAAAATGCAAGTGATGTTATTGCCAGAACAAAGGATAACTTCGACAATGCAGTGCCTGCTGCTGCAAATATTGCTTTGAATAATTTGTTTGAATTGCATTTGCTGTCGGGCGATTTGAAATATAAACAACGCTACGATGAACTATTGACAGCTTCTGCTAAGCTATGCAATAGCTATCCAACTGCCTTTCTGACATTGATTTATACTTTGCTGAAAAGCCAGCAAGACAATGGAATCTTAGTTATAGCTTTAAAAGAGGGAACCAGTATTGAAATTAAAGAATTTCAAGAAATAGCTAAACACAAACGAATTTTAATAAAATTTGATGACAGCCAATTTTATTCTGACTATAAGTCCATAGATGGCAAAATAACCTATTATCAATGTGCAGATTACAAATGCGATTTGCCAAAATTTGAATTAGATTAGTTTTTTAAGCCAGTGGCTGCAATTTCTTTTGCTACGTATTTTTCGCTTGAGCAACTCAAATCTGGAACTTGTCTTTCTTTGCTGATTGGCTCTAAGGAATCGTTAGTTTCTAAGAATTTGTAATAATTCCAAAGAATAGATTCAATCTCGCCAAAATCTGTTGATTGCATAATCAGTTGGCGAGTTTGAGATGCATTATAGAATCCTTTTAAATATCCAGAATAGTGCTTTCTGAAATCAATAACTGCTTTAGGGCCTTTATGTTGAATAGAAAGCGAAAGGTGATTTATACAAACTTCGATTCTTTCTTTAATCCCAGATTCATCTGGCAGAATACCAGTTTCTAAGTAATCTTTTGTTCGTTTGAAAATAAAAGGGTAGCCAATGCAACCACGGCCAATCATAAGTGCATCGCAACCAGTTGTGTCGAAAGCTAATTTTGCATCTTCTGGACTCATCACATCGCCATTTAGAATAATTGGAATATCAACTAATTCTCGCACTTGACGAACGTAATCCCATTCAGCTTTACCAGTCATACCCATATCTCGAGTGCGGCAGTGAATAGCAAGTGCTTTAGCCCCAGCTTCTTCAATCATTTTAGCTACTTTATGTATAACGATACTTTTTCTATCCCAACCCAATCTAGTTTTAACAGTAACTGGAATCTTAACTGCATCAGCAATTTTTTGGGTCATTTCAGCCATTTTCTCAGGTTCTTTTAGCAAAGCTGCTCCAGCTTCCCTAACCACAACTTTTTTCACCCAACAACCGAAATTTATATCTAAAATATCCGCCCCTGCTTGTTCGACTATTTTTGCTGACTCAACCATATTGTTTATATCGCCACCAAAGATTTGAATAGCTGTTGGTCTTTCGGAAGGGTCAATTGTCATTTTCCGTTTGGATTTAAGGGCATCTCTTACAATTCCTTCGGAAGAAATAAATTCTGAATAGACAATATCTGCACCTAACTGCTTACAAATGATGCGGAAAGGCAAATCGGATACATCTTCCATTGGAGCTAAAAAGACTCCATTTCCAATTTCTATATTTCCAATTTTTGTTCTTCTAGCTGGGAATTTATTCTCTATCGGATTCATTCAATGACTTAAAAAATTAACAAATGACTTAAAAATGAATACAAAATTAACTCTAATTTTTCTTTTTGCGGAAATAAATCAAAAAAAATAAAATTAATTTTGATTTATAGGAATAAAACACTTATAATTTCATTACTTACAGCAGCAGTTTAAGATTTAAACTCAAATATATAAAGTGAATAATTTTCTTTATTTTTATTATTTAACTGAAAATTTTCTTATATTTAAAAAATACTATAATTAAATTTCAAAACTTAATGAAACTAAAACATTTACTTTTTCTGATAAGTGCCTGTATTTCTAGCAGTTATGCTCAGCAATTTGCAGAAGAGCCTTATGCACCTCGCACAAGCTATGGCCTGTTTGGTGGTGGACAATTAAATCTACATTCTGGCAGCTTCAAAGGATTGCCAGGCATTCCTAATTGTTGCCCTGAATTCAAGACAGGTTCTGGATTTGGTCCTTATTATGGTGTGTTTATCTCATTCCCCTTGGATGCAAAGCTTGATATGAGTTTGCGAATAGTCAACACTACTTTAAGTGGTAAATTCACATCTGAAGAGTCTGAATATTTTTCAACGCCAACTTCTGGAAATGGTACTGGAGTTTGGGGAACATTTAATCATACAATTGACTTCGAAATTCAATCTATGGGATTGAATGCAATGGTTAACTATAAATTGTCTGACAAATTCCGCCTAAACGGTGGCTTTAGAGTTGGTACTTTGTTAACTAAAAATTATAGCCAAATTGAAGAAATTTCATCTCCAAGCAATGGAGTTTTCAAAAACGAAGGCACTAGATACAGAAATAAAAATAATGGTGTTATGCCAAATGCAGCTTCTATTGAAGCAGCACTTATGGCAGGTGTGAGCTATGATTTTCCTTTAAATAGCAACTATACAATGTTCTTAGTGCCAGAAGCAAACTTGGGTTATAGTTTAACTCCTTATGTTTCTGGATTATCTTGGAATACATTTACTATCGCTGGCGGTATTGGGTTACGTTATGCTCCACGTGAGATAATTGTACCCAAACCAAAATTACCACCACCGCCACCGCCAT
>CAZYXG010000039.1:0-26275 GCA_964650885.1 uncultured Hyphomicrobiales bacterium
GCGAGTTTGTCGCCACTTACAGATGTTTTCTTAGGTAAATTGATATCATCGTAATCGTCAGCTTCCATATCTTCAAATTGAGGGATATTGATTTCCTCTCTCTTTCCTTGCGGAGAATCTGGAGAAGCGAAACCGAAGTCGTCGCCGCCATAATAGCCCAAGCTTGAATCGGAAATAGGTCTTCCTTTTGCAATTAAATCTAACTTTTCTTTTCCGTAGATATCAAGAAGTTTCTCATAAACAGTGGCACGAGTGAACGGCTTAGAGATAAATCCGGCAGTACCACTTTTCACAGCCTTGCCAAGATTTTCCATATCGGAAAGAGCGGATACCATAACAACTGGAATATCTTTTGTAGATTTAATTGACTTTAAAATTTTCAATGTTAGGTGACCAGAAAGCTCTGGCATAAGTATATCTAAAACTATGAGAGATGGTTGGAATTCCACGGCTTTAGACACCCCATCGAAACCATTAGATGAGAGATAAGTTTGTTTGAATCCGTAGCTGCCAAGAGTCTTTGAAAGAATCCTTTGCATCCATACGTCATCATCAATAATTAAGACCGAGTAAGTAACCATTATTATCTCAAAACCACTATTTTTCTTTGTTAGAGTGAATCATTGCATTTAAAACAGAGTTTTTACCTGTTTGTTGTTTCTTAAAATTAACATCGGCTAAATTGATTGCATTCTTGAATGCGTTGAACTCAGTTTTTGCAGCTTGCTTATTCATTTCCACTATTTTATCGTGTACTTCTTTTCTATGTACAGGGATAGATTTAGGTGCTTCTATTCCAAGACGCACTATACCTCTGTCGTAGCTCAAGACAGTAACCTTCACAGATGAACCTACTGTAATGACTTCCCCTATCTTCCTTGATAAAACAAGCATGTTCTTTACTCAGACTATTTTTGAAAAATAAATTTAAATAACAACATTCAAAGCAATTATAAAAATATGAAAATTTTGTCGATTTTCAAGGTGGTATTTTACTTTACTTCTGAATTTAATTTTAAAATATGGTTTGGCGAATATTTTTCTGATGGTAAAATCACTTGTTCGCCTTTCTGTGTTTCAACATTCAATATAACTGGAGCTTTCAAATTAGCTGTAATGTCGCCACCACCCAATGTGATAATTACAAAAGGTACATTCTCCTCGCCTTCATAATCTCTGCCATATTTATAGGTCTGATCTATGAAAAACGGGCTAAGAATTGGAAAACCAATCTCTGGTGCTTCTATTGCAATCAACCATTTAAATGGCTCTGTATCTTCATCGCTTACCAAGATATAATCTTTCAAATCCTCGAATCCAAGTATTCCGTTTTCAAATCTGAAAACGTAATCATTTTGGACTAAAAGCTCACCAAAATTTGGTGTTATAATTATTCTTGGTTCTTTTTCTGCTATCATAAGTTAATTGGTATTCACAATTTGTGTAATTTAATGATTATTTTTGGCTTTTCAATATTGAATTTCATTTATCATTAAAATTTTACTGTTTTTTATTCTCTAAATATTTTTTTGTGTCATCTTTTTTATAACCATTTAGAGTCGGATCGTCTATATTCAATTCAGAAATTGTAATTTCCACTCGTCTATTTTTTGCTTTTCCTTCTTCGGTATTGTTGCTAGTAATTGGTCGCTGAGCCCCGAATCCACGAATGCTTACGTTTGCCTCTTGCATACCTTTGGCAATCATATAATAGCCAATTGTCAAAGCACGCTGGGTGGACAAATGCCAATTTGAAGCATACTTGAAAGAGCTAATTTGATCAGCATCCGTATGCCCATCAATAGAAATTCTATTTTGCAAAAATTTCAGCACTCCAGCAATTGTATCTATCACTGGTCTGCCATTTGTTTTTATATCAGCTTCTGCCGATTCAAAAAGTAATTTCTCTGGCAAAGACATAATAAGTTCTTTTCCAGCAGTACGCATTTCAATTCTGCCATCTTGCAAATAGCTTTTCAATAATTCTTTGGTACGTATGCCAATTGCTTCAATAGATTCATTGCCTTTGAATGGTGTCATACTTTGCACAGCTTTATTGCCGCCTCCGTCCAAAGTGCCTTTGTCGCCTGTCAGCACCCCTTTTCCACCTTCCAATACTCCATCTCCTCCGCCACCTCTATTGAAGACCTCGGAAAAAGCTTTTGAAAATTGTTTGTATTTGACCTCATCTACTTGAGCAGTAGCGTAGAGTATTACGAAGAGTCCTAAAAGGAGGGTAATTAAATCAGCATAGGTCAAGAGATATCTCTCTTGACCTGCTTCTTCATTTTCTCTATGTTTTTTTCTTATTAGCAATGCTCATCCTGAGAAACGATTAATCGTTTGTTATTTTATCACAGTTAAATTCTTTGTGAAAAGTGGTTCGCCATCTAATTTTAAAACTAAATTGTAAACACCACTAGTCAGTTTATCGTTATTTATTTCAATAACTTTAGGAACATTCATTTCAGAGAATTGTTCAAATAATGTGCCAATTTTTTGACCAGTGTTTGAATATAGCTCAATACTCACTAATCCGCTTTTGTTTTTCAACTCAAAAGACACGCTACCATTTTCATACATTGGGTTTGGATAGATATTTAAATCTATCAAATTATTCGATAAGTCAAATTGTTCTTCCACAGAAAGCACAGTAGAAAAGCCAGCCAATTTATAAATATTACCACCGTAATCAGAAACCCAGAAATTCTTATCGCGTGGATCGTACTCCACACCACGAGCGTTAATTAATCCCTGTGTGTTTTCCAAAAGTATTTTGCTTTCCAAAGAAAAATCTGACTTTTTGATTCGCAAAACGCTTGCATCGGAAAGTGCTCCTCCAGCAGGGAAATATGTACATACTTGATAGAAATAATCGCCATCATCGAAAGTAAGCCCACGAGGTCCAAAATTTACATTGCAAGGATTCGGATAGTCAGTAATTTTTGAGAATGTTTTTGCGTCAAGCACAGTTACTCTTTTACTACTACCATCTCTATTTGTTACGAATAGCTTGTTGTCTGTAAGTGCAATTCCTATTGGGTAAAGTCCAGCAGGACTTGTAATAGAGCTAATTCTTTTCCCAGTTTTGTCTATTCTATCCAAAAGTCCACTTGAGCCCTCTGCCAAAGATAGAAATCTATGAATAAAGAAATCACCATTTGTTTTATCAATTGCCAAATCAGTATAGATACTATCTTGTAATTTGATTTTATCTAACACTTGCAATGTTTGCGAATTCAATCTATACAGGTAAACTGGTGTGCCAGGTGCTGGCGAAGAAACATCGGTTGCCCAAAGATTATTTTCCCCATCATAAACAATACCATAAGGAATGAATGTAACACCATTTTCTAATAGAACAGTCCCTTTGTTTTTTTGTTTAAGGGTGAATGAATTAGAAATCTTAAAATTGTTTGGATTAGTTTTAGAAGTAATTTTTATTCTTGCATTTATTGTGCTTCTGTTTGGCATCATCATAAGCATATTATTGCCAACAACATCTTGAGCTACATCTTGCCAAGTATTACCATCGTTTGTACTAATGCTCACATCTACGCTATTGCCGAAACCATACCAAGATATTCTTTGATTAGTAGCACCAGGATATATTTCGCCTCCAGCAGGACTTGTGATAGCACTTTCCGAGATAGCTTCGCTTGGTATTTCAATTTCCCAAATGCTTCTGCCGTGAGTAGCTACTCTAAGTGTTAGTTTTTCCAATACAGAGCGATTTGTATGGAACATTAAATCAACAACTGGGCTATTTGGCAAACCATTGCCAAATGGTGTCCAAGTCGCACCGTCATCAAATGAAGTGAAAACTCCTATGTCCGATGCTGCATAGATATTACTTGGATTATCAGGACTAATAGCTATTGCATTGAATGGAGTATTTGGCAAATTGTCGCTCAAGCTAATCCAAGATTTACCCAAATCAGTTGTTTTATACACGTGAGGTGTACCAAATCCGCTCATTGTTACATAAGCAGTTTTATAATCTAATTTTGATGTTGCTATATAACTAATAGCTCTATTTGGCAATCCATTCAAATTTATTTGACTCCATTTCTCTAAGTTTTCATCTTCAGTAACCCAAAGTTCACCATTTGCAAAGCCTGCAAAAACAATTATTTTACCTAAATTCATCACCTTGGGATCGGAAGCACAAGCAATTGAAGTGCAAAAAGCAGGTCTATCTTTAAGTACTTTAAACCAACTTGAATTACCTCTATCGGGGCTGAACCAAACACCATAGCGTCCATGGAAATAGAATTCTCTATTCAATGGATCTGCTGCAATTGGAGCAAAAAATGGAGCATTAGTTGAATTGTTTGGTGGCAATCCTTTGCCATTAGTCATTGATGTATAAATTGGTTGTGAACCACTATAATCAATTTTAAACATATTCCCATATTGGCTTTCTGCAATCACTATGTTGTTATCGAATGGATCCACAATAGTTTGAAAACCATCTCCTCCTAATATAGATACCCAAGTGTCTGAAATTCTATTTGCTGGAGTACCGTTGTCTTGTGTTCCTCCGTAGTTTCTATTTTTGTTCGATGGGTCAACTGCCAAAGCATAGAATTGAGTAATCGCCAAACCTAAACTTTTTTTCTCAAAATTAACTCCACCATCTGTAGATCTATAAACTCCACCATCGTTTCCAAACCAAATGATTTTAGAATTACTTTTACTAAATGCCATACAGTGCTGGTCTGGATGAGTACTGCCGCCACCATAAACATTTGTAAAATTACCAAAAGTGAAACCATTCTCAGATTTCCATAAATCTATTCCGCCAGCATAAATTTGGCTACCATTTGAAGGATTTATAGAGATATAATTATCATACCAACCTTGATTATTGTCACCAAAAATATCAGTGCCTTCCTTTAGTACAGTCCAGCTTCCACCTTTATTGTCGGATTTGCAAATTACTCCAATATTAGAACTTGTCGTTCCATTTGTGCGAGATGCATCTATTAGAGCTATACAAGAGTTCGTATTGCTTGGATTCCATTGAACAGATGTTCTACCTAATCCCGAATAGCTTAAGCCATTGATTCTTGTATCCCAACTATCGCCCATATTGGAAGAGTATTGCATACCAATACCATAAACTCCAATCATATATTCATTTTCATTATTTGGGTTTATTGATATATCGGATACTTGATCTGTGCTTTTTCTTTCCCAAGTCTTTCCTGCATCTTTCGAAACATAAAAGCCAGCACCTCTATTCGCACCGCCAGCTACTAATAAATTACTATTTTTGGGATGTACATATATTTTAGAAAAAGAACCCACATCGGTCAAGCCCATAAGTGCCCAAGTGTCTCCTCCGTCAGTAGTTTTATAAATTCCTGAACCCAAGAAAGATGGAGAACCATTGAACTCTCCCGAAGCAGCATAAACTGTTGCAGGATTTTTTTCATCAATTGTTAAAGCACCAAAAGAAAGTGAATTTTGAAAATCAAATAATGGTTTCCAATTATCTCCAGCATCTGTAGTTTTCCAAATTCCACCAGCTGCTGCTGCAATATAAACTATATTTGGATTTTCTGGATTAATGACAATAGATCTAACACGTCCGCCAATTTCAAATGGACCTAAACATTTCCAACTTGGTTGCTGTGCTTGTATATAAGATTGTTTTTTTAATTGATTGTGAATCATTCTATCTTTTTCGGCAAAGCTTTTGTGCCTAGCATCCATTTGAATTTCAGCATCTGGGTAGGCTCTAAGATTATAGAAATGGTCGAATCTTGCACGAGGGGTAGATATTTTATCGTCGCCCTCTTTTTCTTTTTGAGTTCTTGCAGTAAGCACATTTACCGTGCTAAAAAGCAGAAGTAGTAAAAATAATTTTTTCATGTTTAGCCCGAATTGTTATATTTCTTTTCTTTATAATGTTTTAATTGAACAAAAAGTTACTTTTTTTGTTCTTTTCAACTAAGAAATTAAATAATTTTTTGCAAATAACCCACTTAAAACTTATAAATTGCATTCAGAAAATAATTTTTTATAAATTTGAATTTTTATGTTTCAAAGAATTTTTCCGTTTATTGCCGTGGGCTTTGCTCTAGCGCTAGCTTATCCGCCATTCCCACTTTTCTTTCTAGCATTTGTTGCTTTTCTGCCTTTGCTGAAAGAAATTGAAACTAACGAAAAAGGAATTTTTCTAAAAATTTATACTAATTTTTTCATTTATCATACTTTATCTCTTTGGTGGATTGGAAGTTTCCAAAAAGATACAGACCCATTTCTTCTTATATCAGGTATTTCATTTTGTTTTTTACATCCATTTATATTTATGTTTCCAGTTTGGCTTATGCTCCGATTAAAACGCAAATTTGGTTTCAATTTGGCATTACTACTGTTCCCTTTTGTTTGGACTGGATTTGAATGGTTGCACGGACAAACAGAAATTGGTTTCCCTTGGCTAACAATTGGCTACACTCAAATTCATAATCGTTTTTGGGTTCAAATTGCAGACTTAGTGGGTGTGCATGGACTTAGTTTTTTTATTTGTCTTGTGAATGTACTTTTCTATCAATTATTATTGACTAAGAAAAGAGAGAATATCCTGTCATTCCAAGACTATTTTAAGAGCAAAGAAGCAAAACGAATATTAATTAGCATCACTTTCCTAATGTTTATCCCAATGATTTATGGTGCAATTAGAATTAACGATTTCAACCACGATAAACTAATAGCAAACAATCCTTCGGTGAAAATTGGAATAGTACAGCCCAACATTAATCCTTGGGAAAAGTGGTCTATGAGTAGCACAGAACTATTAGATAAACACCTAACTTTGCAAAGTAAACTAATAGATTCTCTTGGCAATCAGGACTTAGTTCTTTGGTCTGAAACTTCTATGAGATATTTGAGCAAAGAAATAAACTCCGATGTAGATTTCAATTTCCTAAAACATTATATGGCCAAAGTAAAATCGCCTTTTCTTACTGGCTTCACTTATTATAAATACTATCAGCCAAAAGAAAAACGCTCTATTCTTGCCAAAAAAGACTTAGAAGGCAATGAGTTTATTCCGCTTAATTCATCGGTTTTGGTCAGCTTCGATTCTGCTAATTTCAGAGTGAACACCCAAACATATACTAAAATGAAATTGACTCCCTTTGGGGAAAGAATTCCTTTCATAGAGGATTTGAGTTTTTTAAAAGACCATCTCACTTGGGGTGTTGGCATTTCGGGTTGGGGCTATGGCAAAGTGCAAAATAATTTGACATTGAATAGCAAATACCAATTCGGAAACATAATTTGTATTGAGTCTATTCATCCCGACTTCATCAGAAAATTTGCAAAAAATGGAGCTGGCTTCTTTACCATAATTACAAATGACGCTTGGTACGATGGCACTTATGGCCCACTTCAACATTGGCTAATTGCAGAAATGCGAGCAATTGAAAACAGACGTTATATAGCTCGCTGTGCTAATTCAGGTATCTCTGGTTTTATTTCTCCACTTGGAACAGATTTGAAACGATTGCCACAATATCAAACAGTGCTTGATGCAGAAAAAATACCAGTATTGAATGGTGCGGCTTTTCTTACTATTTATTCTCGCTATGGCGATTTTATGGCTTATTTGTCGCTGCTGATAGCAGGTTCATTGTTAGTGCTAACTTTTTTTAAAGTTACTGTGAAAAGTAAATCGTTAAGTAATTACTGATTTGAAAAGTCGAAAAGGTGTTTATTCAAATCCACACAATTATCTGTTGTGAAAGTGATTCCTTCGCTCTTTAGTTTCTCTTGCATATAATCGGGAGTTGGGAAAAAGAGTTTCCCAGATAATGCTCCGAAGCGATTGACTACCCTATGGCAGGGCATATCTAAATTATTTTTTTGTTTATTCAATATCCAGCCAACCATTCTAGCGCTGCTTCGCAAACCAGCTTTTTCGGCTAGCACGCCATAAGTAGAAACTTTGCCAAAAGGAATTTCCTTGACTAACTCAAGTATTTTACTCTCAAAATCACCAGCCATTAGTTAAGCTCTTTTTTCTTGCAAACTACGAACAACAGTAAGGAGAGCTTTTCTTGGAGAAAACCTTGTTGAAAAAACTAATAGTTTATTGAATAAGCCATGCACAGCAACTGTTTTACCACTTAATAATGAATTAATTCCATATTCGGCGACACAATATGCCGTTGGGGCTTTAAGCATTTTGAATAAACCCGAACCTTCTAAATCGGCATTCTTCTGGAAATTTGATTCAGTTGGGCCTGGGCAAAGTGCCGAAACTATTACATTTGTATTATTGAGCTCATTGGATAGGGCTTCTGTGAACGAAAGAACATAAGATTTTGTAGCGTAATATACCGCCATTAGTGGGCCCGGCTGAAAAGCAGCAGTTGATGCTACATTTAAAATATAGCCCTCATTATTCCGAACCATATCTTTAAGGAATAGATGTGTCAATTTAGTGAGAGTTGTGATATTCAAATCTATCATACTTTCGAATTTATCTAATTGCTCTTCTACAAATTTACCATAATGCCCAAAACCAGCATTATTGATAAGCATATTGCAGGGCTTATTTAATTTCGCAAATTCATTATAGACAAATTCGGCAGATTCTTTTTGAATTAAGTCAGCCACTATCACATCTATTTTCACATTGTTTTTAGCAACTAAATCAGATTTGATTTGCTCTAATTTATCGCCACTACGCGCCACTAACACCAAATCATAGCCACGAGCTGCCAATATGCTGGCAAACTCCAAACCAATTCCCATAGATGCACCTGTAACTAGTGCTGTTTTATTCATTTTAACCCCTAAAGATTTATAAATTTACTACTTTCTAAGCAACAAAACAAAGAGTAAATAAACAAATATTCCATATCGGAAGTAGAGTTTTGAATTTTTCTTATTTCGCAAATAGTAATCCAATCTAATAACAATTGCAAAAGATAATATTTCTACTAATGCAGCAATTCCAATAGATGGAAGCAAGTCTAGTGATTTTGCATAGTAGAAATTAAAACTTTTGAATAGTGGTGTGCCAAATATAATCATCAAATGCACAATATAAACCCATAATGCTCTATTTGCCAAATTCATTATAAATAATCTATTGCTATTGAATTTGCTATTCAGGTAAGCAAAGAGCGAAATAAATAATAAAACAATTCCACTTCTGGATATAATAGGAGGAAAGATTCCTCGAGTGAAACTTAGCAAATATTCATTCAAATTAGTAAAGCTGTAATCTATCCAAATATGAGATAACAATATCAATCCAATTCCAGCAAAAGGGAAGTATTTTTTAATAAATTCCAGTTTATTATCATTAGCAAATTGCTTTAATAGCAATCCCAGACTGATTCCAAAAAAGAAGAAGCTAGCGTTTGGAAACATTGGAAATATAGAGCCGCCTTCTCCATTTAGCAAGTTAGTTGCTAAATAATCATATTCAGAAAGTTTGGGCAAATCTATAAAAAGTTGGCTTAAAGAAAGAAATAATATAGTTAGAGATAATGTTGTAAATAATAGAACTTTTAGACTGCTGATTCTTCGGAAAATTAAATTAGAAATAATTAGACAAGTGCCAATTAATTGTAAAATATTAAAAATAGAAAAGCTTGGCAAAGTAGCTTTATATCCGTCAATAAAGTAAAAAATATTTTCAGCACTAAACATTAGCAAATAACCAATTAGGCAAAGTATAATGCCCATATTGATTCTCTTTGAAAAAATATTTTTATCTAAAACTTTACCATCATCTATTTTATTGGCAAAGACTTGCACCATGCCCGAGACAATCAAAAAAATTGGAGCTGTGAAGCCACGAATAAATGACCACAAGCTCCAAGGCATTGAGTTTATATCGAATATTTTTGGGTCGCCAAGTGCATCTATTGCATGGCCCTGCACCATAGCAAACATTGCCGCTATTCGCAGTGCATCTAGGAAAACAAGTCTATTTTGATTTTTTTCCTGCATAGCAAAATAGACTAAACGATTTTGTAATCTCTTTGGCGGAGTATTTCATAAAGTATCACGCTAGCTGCCACAGAGGCATTGAGCGACTCAGTTTTGCCCAGCATTGGTATTTTCACAAGAAAATCGCAATCTTTTCTTATAGATTGCTTAATGCCCTTATCTTCGCTACCAATAATCAAACAAACTGGTGAGTCCCAAATTTTTTCATTGATTTGTTTTGTTCCATCGGCTGCAGCACCATAAATCCAAAAGCCACGCTTTTTAATTCTTTGCAATGCCACTTGCAAATTGCCGACTTTTGCCACATCAATATGGTTCAAAGCTCCAGCAGATATACGAACTGCCGCCGCAGTTACAGGTGCAGCATTTCTTTCTGGGATGATTATTCCAGAAGCTCCCACTATTTCAGCAGTTCTTGCTATAGCACCCAAATTATGCACATCGCTTACTTCGTCCAGCACAACTATTATTGGATTCTTTTGCTTTTTGAAAGCTCTATTGAGCATATCGTCAATATCGAGAGTATTGATTGGCTCAATAAAAGCTATAATTCCCTGCGATTTATTCGCAGCGTCCGATTTGCGTTCCAATTCTGCAAATTTATTTTTGTCGTATCGCACACAAGGAATGCCTTTATCTTTAGCAAGTCTATAAATAGTGCTTACTGAAGATCCCTGCAAATTGAATGTAATGAAGATTTTTGCAATCTTTCTGTCGGAATTCAATGCTTCTATTACAGCATTTTTACCGAATAAATAACTTTCTGCCATAGTGTCCAGTTTGATTTATTCCCAAAACGGAAACAAATAATTCATTTGTGAGTTTATTTTGAATGTAAAATTACTGAAAAAATGAGTATTATCTTTTCAGCAATCGAGATTTGTGGGATTTCTAATTGAAATTGTCTAAATCAAAGACCAAAAGCACTCGATTTGAAGAAATTTTTATGGCTTTGCGATATAATCTCATCGAAAGGCAAATCTTTCATCAAAGCATATTCTTCTATTAGTATTTTCAAATTTGGGCTGGCAAGCGAGCTTAATGAGAAATAAAGCAAAAGCAATTGCTCATAGATAGTTACCTGAGCTCTCACAATGGAGGTATAGAAATGTTTGTCTTCAATTTCACTTTTGTCTATAAATTGAATCAGATAGAAAATGTTATTGCAGTATCTATCCAAGTATTCCGTGCGTTTGGGAAAAAGCCGATAGCTTTCGTCCAATCTCTCTTGCTCTTCGGAGCCCTCTTCTTCCAATCTTTGATATTTGCCAATGAACCTAAGATATAGTTTTTTTGCCCAGTCCTTTCCCAAATCCCTACTTTCGTTGGAATTAACAATTTCATTGTGCAAGCCAAGCAATTGAAAAAAAGTATTTTCAAATTTTTGAATAGATAGTGTTGCGTTTTGAGTTTTAAGCTGTTCAGTTTGTCTTTCAAATTCTTTTCGCTGAAGTTCAGTTTCTAATCGTTGGAGCTTTAGTTCTTCCCTTTGCATCACAAGCTCTGAGCGTTGCATTTGCAATTGGTCTCGTTGCAAAAGGAATTCCCTGTTTTGTCTATTAAGTGCAGTATAGAATAGGATTACTCCTGCCAATGTCCAAATACTTCCGCTAATTCCACCTACGTATTCACCGAAAAACCCCAATGCTTCGTGTACACTTTTTTCACTAATGTATTCATAGATACCACCAACTACCACAATGATGAAGCCAAGAATAATCAAAGAAGTGGCTAAAGTTTCGAGCCAGTCTTTTTTGACTACTTGGCTTTCCATATTATTAATGCTATTATCTATTAACTTTGCAGTTTGGTCTATTTCTTGGTTTTCTTTTATCATACAAATATTTTTAAATGCAATTGGTCAAAATAATTATTTAAAATTGGAAAATTAACTAAATTTTGGCTTAATCAAGCAATATGTAATACCACCAATCAAATTAATAAACAGAAGGATACATACCAGATTCCAATTGATTGTTAATTTGACATTGTCGTTATAAATGAAATCAAATTCCTTTCTTCTATTCAAAAAAATAACTGCTAAATATATTGATTTTGAAACCAATAGCATTTCTTAAATAATTTTTGCTAACATCAAATTATGAAATAGTTGATAGTACAACAAGAAACATAGCTAAAGAAAAAAGAAACTTATATTTCATATATTTTCTAAATCATTAAAAATAAAATTCAAATTACTAAATTTATAAGAAACATCAAACCAAAGTGAAATAATCGTGGTGGCTATCATTATGAATTTTTATCACTTTCGCCCTCACCAATCTTATCAATAATCGCTCAGCCCTTCTGCGAGATATGTTCACCATATTGGAAAATTCCACTACGGTAGCTCTTTCGTACTTCTCAAGATAATCGAAAAGTCGCTTTTCCTTATCGCCTATGCTGAGAGTTAGTTCGCTGTCGTTTTCCTTATTCTGATAGCTCATCAGTCGAGACATTTCGCTACTAGCTATCACTGACTTTTCGCCCACTCTGATATATGCTCTTGGTAAATGTTTCTTTTGGATTTCATCGTAGATTAGCACTTTGTGGGGTTTGCTATTGCTTTCTGGAACTATTACCACAAGAATATCTCTGCCGTGGATAGCAGCAAATTCATATTCAATTTCCAGTACTGGAATTATATGGAAGTTGGCTGCTGTATCTATCAAATCCATTTCAGATTTCTCGCTGGCAATTCCAAAAACTTTTCCATCATCGTCCACACCAAAAAGTATAACGCCACCCTTAGTATTAGCTAAAGCAGAAAGTTCCTTGGCAATTTTTTCGGGTGTTGTTGCCTTTCGTTTGAATTCAACAGTGGAGGACTCCCCACCATCAATAATAGCTCTTAGCTCTCTTGTGTTCATTTTGATGCTCTAAAAGAAAAGCAAAAGAAGAAAATCATTTCTCTTATTGCAATTTAAACGATTAATGAGCTAAATAATTAGGAAAACTTTAAACATTTGGGGAAAGTTTAGAGAAAACTTTGCTTATACTCTCAGCAATAAATTTTGGAACACTTACCAAATTTTCCGTGTCGTTAATTCACAAAAAAAATCCCAAACATTTCTATTTGGGATTTCTATTATTAATAAATTTTTGGGTTTCTTATTTAGGTGGTGTCCAGTTGGCACGTTTCCATTTTTTAAGCTCTATTCTCACATTGCCCACAACAACATTCATTTTTGCTAAGATAGGCACTGCTGCTTCGTCATCGGAGAACCATCCTTCAAATGATCCTTTCAGACCATAAACTCCTTCCCAATCGGCTTTGCCCGAAAAATAGGAAGTACGCACTGGATAGTTCACAGCATCAATATCAATCATTTCCTTTTTGTTAGTGAATCTTATTGTAGTAAAGCAAGTATCTTCGTCTATCACAGTTGGCACTTTTATAGTTTTATTTGTAAGCAAATTCTTTCGGGCCAAGAAAAATAGCGAAGATCCATCGTTCCACTTGTTGTAAGTAGTGATTTTCTTAGTTTCAATTGGTTTCGAGTTTAGCCATTTGGCAAAAATGAAGTATTTTTCCGGATAATTGAAATCCAATTTTTGGTACTGCCAGCCATCGCTTTTCTTAATGTTTGAAGCAAAAGAATGGGAGTAGTTTACAGATTTATCCATCCAGCTTTCAAATTTCGCATTCAAATCCATAAATGGGATGCCATCATAGGACTTCATAGTGCTACGTACTTTATGAACAGGTTTGCCATTTAGCACTTCCGCTGGGTCAATATAGGTTTTAATTACGCCAAGTCTTATACCCATAAAGCTAACTTCGTATTCAAGATATTCGCCTGGCTGCATCAAATTTTCGTTTTGTGCAAATGCAGTAGTTGCAGAAAGGATTAGGATTAGGAACAATGAAAAGATTGATTTTTTTAACATTTTATTTATAGTATTTGAATTAATAATGCAAAAATAGCTAATTCTTAAAAAATACTTTTTACATTTTTTGCAAAGATTTTATTAAAGTTACGTTTTAAAGTTAATTAAGTTATAAAACAATATATTCTTAATCTATTCTTAACTTTCTGTATTAGATGCAATTTCATCTTTCAATAGCTGTTGATCACTATTGCTATTTTTAAAGAAATAATTGATTAAGTCAATAGCTGGACCAGTCATCATTGTGGTTACCAATGCCATTATAACGAAAACAGTAAATAGTTCAGTAGTTAGTATCCCCAAATTATAGCCAATATTAAGCACTATCAGTTCCATTAGCCCACGTGTATTCATAAATACACCTATCATTACGGAATCTTTCCAATTTAGCTTCATGTATCGAGCAGCCAATGCACTACCACCAAACTTACCAACAATAGCCACCAAGGTAACAACTGCTCCAATTTGCCAAATCTGAGTTTGGAATAGCAACCCAATTTCGGTACGCAATCCAGTATAAACGAAAAAGAGAGGCAATAGCAGAATCAAGCTCACATCTTCTACTCTTTTCACAAGCAACTTTTTGAAACTCAAATCATCTGGAATTATAACCCCAGCTATGAAAGCCCCAAAAAGAGCGTGAATTCCAATTAATTCAGTGGTGAATGAAGAAACTAAAAGCAATACAAATACCATTGCTATGATATATTTGCTTCTTTCTGGCTTATCTATATAAGTATTGCTCCAAGATTTAATCCCTGGCTTTATCACATAGAGCATTATGCAAACAAAAAGTAGTGTTAACAATATTGTGAAAAAGGCAGAAAGCAAAGTGCCAGCTTTCACAATTGCAATCACAGCCGCCAATATACACCACGCCGAAACATCATCGGCCGCCGCACATGTAATAGCCATACTCCCAATGTAAGTTTTCGTCATATTTCGCTCGTGGATAATTCTTGCCAGCACAGGAAAAGCTGTAATGCTCATGGCAATACCCACAAATAAAGCAAACTCTATGAATGAAATTTGGGGAGGTGCATATTTGTTATAAATGTTATAAGCTAAGATTACACCCAGAAAATAAGGAACAACTATACTTGCGTGTGAGATAATTACAGCTTCCTTAGCTTTATTTTTCAATAGCTTAGTGTCAAGCTCCATCCCAATTACAAACATAAAGAGTATAAGTCCAAGTTGAGCAAGAAATTCTAAATTGCTGAGGGAATAGGAAGGGAAAAGAAATTCAAACATATTTGGGAATACCGCTCCCAAAAGTGAAGGGCCAAGAACAATTCCAGCAAGAATTTCTCCGATTACATTTGGCTGTCCAATTTTGTTTAATAGATAAGAAAAAATCCTAGATACGACAATAATTGCTATAATTTGGAGAAAGAGGATAGAAATCGGCGATTTCAAATTCGTGAAAAATTGATTTTCTACCAATTCTAGCGAACTTTTTGGATTTTCGTCAAATATTTTTGAATGAAATTTTGAGAAGTTTTTAACCACATTTGCAGACTTATTTTTTTCCATTTCCAAATATTTACCATTTCGAAGAACGCCCCAAATCCCCAAAGTGCAGACTAACACTATGAAAACATAGAAAATGATATTTCTATTATTAGCCAAGGTAACCTCGAAAATGATAAATTATTATCAAAAACAGAATTATTACAAATCAATGAAATGAAATTAATTATAAAGTTATAAACAAAATTATTTTTCATTACGAAAAAAAATATTATTTTTGTAGTCTTATAAAAATGAAATTGAAACAAAGATTCCGAATCGTGGAGAAAAATGAGTTATAACGGACCAAAAGTAAGGATATCAAGAAAGATTGGTGTCAACATCACAGCTAAAGCTAAAAAAATTACAGCTAAAAAAGCTTATGCACCAGGACAACACGGCCCATCAAAGAGACGTGGTAAACTTTCTGATTATGGTAAACAACTTTTAGAAAAACAAAGATTGCGTTTGCAATATAACATTTCTGAAACACAAATGGCAAACTATTACAAAAAAGCGGCACACATGACAGGCAACACTGGAAATATCTATATCCAATTGCTTGAGACTCGCTTAGATGCATTAGTTTACAGAGCTGGATTTGCACGCTCTATCTACGCTGCACGCCAATATGTGGCTCACGGTCACGTAATGGTAAACGGAAATAGATTGGACAGACCATCTTATCACGTAAAAGTGAACGATGTTATATCTATCCAAACAAAAAGCCAAAAAATGGAACCAATTCAAGAAGCAATTCGCTCAGTAATGGCTCCTGCTTATTTGGAAGTATCTAAAGCAGATTTCTCTGCTAAATTAGTTTACGTTCCACCAATGGAAGAAGTGCCAATTACAGTTGAAATTCCACTTGTAGTTGAATACTACTCAAGATAATCTCTTGCTATTGCAATTTATTTATGCCCCTCACTATGTGGTGGGCATTTTTTATATTGCAAAATTCTGCAAGAATGTTATATATTTGCAAAAACAATAAAATATAATCTCAACTTTTTCGATATGAAAATTTATTGGAAAAGTATTTTAAGAAAAGAAAACAGTAGTTAGAGGTTAAGAATGTTTTGGACTCCAGAATTAGCTCAAGCTTTGGAAGATGCCCCTTGGCCTTCCACAAAAGAAGAACTTATTGATTATGCCAATCGTGTCGGCACTCCGATGCAAGTTTTGGATAATTTAGCTGAGTTAGAAGATAACGACGAATTAATCGAAGGAATGGAAGATCTTTGGCCTGAATATGAAGATATGCAAAACGAAGAATATTTCTATAACGACGACGAAGAAGAACAATATTACTAAATCATTTTTTTATGAGATAGTGTACTCAAAGAAAAGCCATTTCCCAAAAAGGAAATGGCTTTTTTTGTAAAATAATTAACACCAAATGTGAAAGCGATGCTTAACTTAAAAGTTATTTAACTACTTTTAATTTTGTTATGCATAAATAAAAGATAAAGCCCTGCAAGTACCAATGGTATTGACAGAAGTTGTCCCATATTGAATGGCAATCCATTTTCAAAAGCAACTTGGTTCTCTTTAAAGAATTCCCAAACTATACGCATTCCGAAAACAGTTGTCATAAAAAAGCCTAGCATTTGCCCTGGTTTTGGGTTCTGATTCTTTTTATAGTGAAAGAATAATATTGCAAATATTATTAAGCAACTAAACGCTTCATATAGCTGTGCTGGATGGCGTGGAAACATATCCACTCTTGTGAATACAACCGCCCAAGCTACTTTGGCTGGTTTGCCTATTATCTCAGAATTAAAGAAATTTCCCACTCTTATGAAAAAACCCGAAAGTGCCACTATTATTACCATTCTATCGAGCACCCAGAGATAGCCCATCTTAGTTTTACGATGGAATAGATATAAGCCAAATAAAATACCAACTGCTGCACCGTGGCTTGCTAACCCTCCTTCCCATACTTTCAGCATATCGAGTGGATGGGATAGATAATGAACAGGGTCATAGAAAATGCAATGCCCAAATCTTGCCCCAAGCACAGTGCTTAAAATCATAGTCATTGTAAGTGTTTCCAAATGCTTAAGGTCTTTTTTCTCTCGAATAAATGCCCAGTACATAATCTGATAGCCCACTACAAAGCTAAGGGCGAAAAGCAACCCATACCAACGAATTTGGAGAAAACCCAAATTCAACATTATTGGCGAAACTGACCATTCAAAAGCATTTATTGGATTCATTTAAAACTGCTCAAGTAATCTAACATCATTTTCATACAAAAGTCGAATGTCGTCTATGCCTGTTTTAAGCATAGCCACTCTTTCTATTCCAAAACCGAAAGCAAAACCAGTGTATTCTTCAGGGTCTATACCACCAGCTTTCAGTACATTCGGATGCACCATACCGCAGCCCACCACTTCAAGCATTCCTTGATATTTGCAAACTCGGCAACCTTTGCCACTACAAATAAAACAAGTTATGTCCATTTCGGCAGATGGCTCTGTGAATGGGAAATATGATGGACGGAATCGGAATTTCGTGTTTCTTCCATACATTCTTTGTGTAAATTCTACCATTGTACCTTTCAAATCTTGGAAAGTTACATTTTTGTCAATGTAAAGCCCTTCTATTTGGTGGAACTCCGCCAAAGAACGAGCCGAAATAGATTCATTGCGATAAACTCTACCTGGCATAATAGTGCGAATTGGTGGCTTTTGGCTTTGCATCACACGGATTTGCATTGGAGTGGTATGAGTACGCAAAAGAGTTTTCTCATCGGAATTGATAAAGAAAGTATCTTGCATATCTCGAGCTGGATGTTCAGCGGCAAAATTTGCAGCGTCGAAATTATGGTATTCATCTTCAATATCGGGACCAACTGCCACATCGAAGCCAATTCCCTTGAAAATCTCAAGCATTTCATCAATCACTTGCTGAATAACGTGGTAGCTCCCTCGCTTTTGGCGATAGCCAGGTAAAGTTAAATCTAAATCTGAAACAGTTACAGCAGCCAATTCAAGCTCTTCCTTCTTTTCAGAATAAGTAGCTTCAGCTAATTGTTTCAATTGGTTTAACTCAATCCCCACTGTTCTTTTGTCGTCTTTTGCAACATCTCGCAATCGTTCAGCAAAACCCTGAATAATACCTTTTTTCACAAGATATTTCAATCGGAATTCTTCGAGCGTATCGAGCGATATAATTTTGGCAATATCTAAATCAATTTCTGAGCGTACTGCTCTTATTTCTTCAATCATTATAAATAAATGTAAATGTTTCTACTCAAAATAGTTATACAAATTTAGCAATAATGAACATAAAATGCTTATTTTAGTTTGAACTATTTGAAAACAAACAGAATAAATATTGTATGTGTGGCAATTTCGAGCTAATGTCTAACTATAAAAAAACTAAAGACTTAATCCCGAAAGTTGAATTAGATGAGAACTTTGAGCAAGATAAAACTTTTTTCCCAAGCTCAAGTATTTCTGTTGTCCAAAGCGATTATTCTTTGAACCAAATGAAATGGGGATTGATACCCGTTTGGGCAAAAGAATCAAAAATCGGAAATTCTATGTTCAATGCACGCAAAGAAACTCTGCTCGAAAAAAAGTCATTTTCTCCGCTGCTAGAAAAGAATCGCTGCGTTATAATCTCCTCTGGCTATTTTGAATGGAAAGCCAAACCAGAGAAGAAACATAAGCAGAAATATAGAGTTTCAATACCCGATATGCCAGTTTTCGCATTTGCTGGACTTTGGACAAAATGGGTGGATAAAGAAACTGGTGAAATAATCAAATCCGCTACTATAATTACCACAGAACCAAACGAACTACTTGCGAACATTCATCACAGAATGCCTGTGATACTCAACAAAAATGACATCAACTTTTGGCTGGACACAAAAAATATTGATTTCCGCAACGCCAATGTTTATTTAAAGCAACTGCCTAGCGAAAGCTTCTTGGTGGAAGAAGTAAGTACATAATTATTTTTAAGAAGAACAAGAAAACAGAAAAAAATATTTTACTGCACAAACTGCAATTGAATTATTATTCTTAATCTCTAAAAAAGTTGAGATACTTTTAGGCGAAGCAAGGCAAATAAATTGATGCACATAATGACCGAAAATATTATTTCAAGCCATTTTACTAGAAGTTCGCTGTAAATATTATATTTATGATTTTGGGAGAGTTGCTGTGAATTTTGAGCCAACACCTAATTGACTTGAAATATCGAGTTTGCCTTTTAATAATTCTGTCCAGGATTTCACAATTGCAAGCCCAATACCAGTACCTTTTATACCTTCTACGTTTTTACCTCTTTTAAAAGGTTTTGCAAGTAATTTCAAGTCTTCTTCCGAAATCCCAATCCCTTGGTCGGATACAGAAAGTATAAGATTATTTTCTAAAGAAGCAACATCTATAGTGATTGTTCCACCATTTGGAGAATACTTTACTGCATTTTGTAAAAGATTTTGAATTATTTGGAAGATTAAATTTGGGTCAGTTTTTATAAAGTATTCGTCTTGTTTGCAGTTCAAGATAAAATCAAACTTGTTTAGTTTGTCGAAAAATTTTAAATCTTTGATAATAGATTTTATTTCCAAAATTATATCAAGTTCTACGTAGGTAATTTCTATTTCATAATTCTCTAACTTGCTATAAGCTAACAAATTGTTCATTCCTGAATTAAGTTGATCTATGGATTGCTCAACTCTCCATATAACATCTTGAAACATTTCATCGTTTCTTTTTTTATAGTGTTGCTCTAAAAGTGAAATGGCATAGTTGATTATTGTTAAAGGGTTTTTATACTCATGAGTAACTTTCGCAATTAATGTATTTCTAAAATTGTTTAACTCGATTTCACGGTCTAGCGACTTGGATAATAGTTCTTTTGCTTGCTCTGTCTCTTTCTCGGCAATTTCTTTTAGATTAATTTCAGTTGTTAATTGAATATTTGCATCGCTCAATTTTTCTTCAATTGTATTGCTTTGCTTCACAAAATACCAAATTATGGCAACGGAAATTAGAACATTGGAGAAAACCCCAACATACTTTTCAAAATTCAAAACCTCTAAAGAAACATAGGGAGTAGAGTATAACAAGTTTGGGTAAAACAAAACTATTACTGAATTCAAGGTAGGTATTGAAAGTGCGATTACTATTTTCCAATAATCCCTGACATTGAAAAGTAGAAACACAACGCCATAACTAGCTAAAATAAGATAAATTTGGCTTGAAGTGCCACCAGAAATGAGTTCTTTGGAGCAAGTAGCTGCATTCCCAATAACAATTAATGCAAATTTAGCAAATGTATAATAACCTTTAGTATTGGCAAGATATATAAGAAAGAAGAGTATGGACGAAAAGAGAGAAATTAAATAAAAAATTGGTAGAGAACTGTATAAGAAAAAAATAAATCTAGCAAAGGCAAGCAAAGATGCAGCTAATAAAATAAAGTTTGTGGTAACAAGTATTTTACTATTATTTTGACCGTTTTCAAAGTCAACACCCTTGTTTATAATGTTTTTTAAAAATGATTTCATTATAATAGATACTAGTTTGTTTTAATGCCTACAAATGTAATGTCATCTCTTTGATCTTCGTTGCCTTTGTGAGAAAAAAGTTCATTTTCGAAGAATAATTTTTGTTTGTTCAAATCAAGAGAATGAACATTTTGCATAGATTCTTTCAATTTTGAAGAACCATATTTTTTCCCATTTGTTCCAACTTGGTCTATAAATCCGTCAGTTGTCAAATAAATCATAGTATTTAATTTTTTCTCAATTTTATGACCTGTGTAAGAATCACCAGCAATCAAATCGCCACCAATTGAAATTCTATCGCCTTTTATAATTTTTAAATTACCATTGTCTAAATAATATAAGTTGTTTCTAGCTCCAGAGAACTCAATGAAATCATTTGAAATTTTAACTAATCCAACTTCGATAGAATCTCTACTTTTATTGGTTACAATTTGCTGATTTAAAGCTATAGTTAGTTTATAATCAAAATATTTTAGAATATCTTCGGTTTTTAGAAGATTTCTGGAAGAAACTGCTTCTTCTAAAATTGTAGAACCTATCATTGATAGCATTGAACCAGAAATTCCATGTCCAGTACAGTCGCAAATAGCAAAGTAAGCAACGTCATCTTTCTTGTGTAGCCAGTAAAAGTCGCCAGAAACAATATCTTTGGGTTTGTAAATGATGAAATAATTTTGGAAAGCTTCATTCATACTTTCTTCCCAAGGAAGTATAGCATTTTGTATTCTTTCAGCATATCGAATACTCGCATAAATTTCTTCGTTCTGGCTTTGAATAATTGCTTTTTGCTTTTCCAAGTCAATATTGATATCGCTTAATAATTTGTTGTTATCAATAAGTTGTTCTTCTTTATCGTTGCTTTTTTTAACAAAGTACCAAACAACAAACACTGATAAGACAACATTAGATAGCACTCCAGTAATTTTGTTTTTAAGCAATAAATCGTTGCTTAAATTTGTATCACCGTGAATTGAGACAATTATAAATTGTGTAAGTTCAGGAAAGGCAATTGGTAACACTAGAACAATTAGTACATTTAGTGTTGGGAAAAGTAGAGCAATAACAAATTTTAGTTGGTTTTTTATATCGAATAAAAGAAAAACAACACCAAAACTTGCAAGAATTAAATAAATTTGCCCTGCATCTCCACCACTTGATAACTCTTTGAATCCGGTAGCTAAATTGCCAACAAACAGAAGTGAGTACTTAGCAAAGTCATGGTATCCTTTTACATTGAGAATGTATAAGCCACCAAAGCATACGCTTGAAATTAGAGAAATTAAGGCAAAAGAACTATCGCCAGTAGCAAAGAATATAAAAATTCTAAGGAATGCTACAAATGAAGCCAATAACAATATAAAGTTAGTTATGGCAAATATTTTGTTGTCATTTTTTGTAGAGTTGTTTTCACTACCCTTGTTGATAATATTTTTAAGATAAGTCAGCATATTTTAATTTTTCTCAGCAGGATATTTTTTCATTATAAATAGATATGAAACATCTAACAAAAAAACGGCAGAAGTCATAAGAATTAAGAATTTGTTTTGATTCCAATGCATTACCAATGCTAAAGAAATTAACCCTGTTCCAATAAACTTAAACCAACTTACACTTTTTGAAAACAAATGCTTTTGGTCGGACTGCAAATACAAGAAAATATAAGCAGCGGAAATTACAATATTGTCAATATAAGCAGAAATTGTTCCAATTGGTGTGTCATAACCAGAAACATTCATAAAATAGAAAAACAAAATGAAAAAAATAGCAAAAACAAAAGCTAATATTCGATTATGTTTGATTAGGAACGGAAGTTTGAATTGTTTGTGTCCATACTTAAGTAAACCATAGAAAATGAAGCAGTCAAAGAAAAACCACAAAGCGTAGCCAATTTGCATTGACAAACCTAAATAATTTCTAACACTATCTCCAAACAAAAAGCTCCAAACAAACTCCCAAGCTATGTTCATACAAACAACGATATAGGGAATTTCTAAAAACTGATTTTTTACTATATTTTTTATATAGACATAGTAAGTTAGAAGCCAAAAAAAGCAACCAGTGAAAAACAAAGTCATTTGTAAAACATTAAGATGTTCGAAACTTAGCCAATTCATTTGCTTTTACCTTTGATTAAATTCCAAAAGGAGTGTTGCTTATTCCAATTTTGAGTTAATGCATCTGGTACAAATATGCTTATATTTTCACCTTCACTAACATAATTTTTCAAGGCATTGATAATTGCCATATTGACATAATTTGTAAAGAAATATGAAAATCTACTTTCGCCATCAATATTTAGGAAACCTTTACCAAATAAGTATGTTATAATTGAAAGAATGTTGTAATTTTTATGAGATATTAAGCTAATTGCTGGTTTTGCATTGTCATCTACTAATTGATTCATAAGAATTATAACAAAGTCATCAAGTTTTCTGCCAGGAATCAATTCATTAAGCATTTGAATTAAATGGTTGTTTAAACTTTCACCTTCTGGAGTATTTTTAAAATTTTGAGAAGTGATAGTCGACCATATTTGTTTTGCTTCCTCATAATTATCAGGCATTATTTCTTCTTGTATGCCAATTAAATGACCAACAACTTTCCACAAATGCAAAATTGATTCTTTTTCTTCCATTGTTAAATCTATTCCAAGCTTTTCCATACCATTTACAACAACAAGTGAAAAAGCAAGCATTGTGCCGACTAAATCTTCTTGATTTATAGGTAAACCCAAAAATGCAGGATTATAGTTAACTTTATTATTGCCAATGTTGAGATTCATATAGTAGCGAATAGAAGCGTGTACCAATCGAACTTTAATCGCCGAAGAAATTCCTCTTCCATCTTGCTCCAATCCACCTGGCGACATTACATCAAATACAAATTGTGCAGTTTGGGCAATTCTTCTGCGAGTATGGTTGGTGAGTCTTCCAGTGGCAGCCAATGCAACAGCACCATTGCCACAGGCATAGCACTCTGGCAAAGATTTGCAAAAATAAGCTACAATGAATGCAGGCCCAAACCGCTTGAATACACTTTGTGCTAATTCAATTTTCTCAATATTTGCAAAATTTGGAAGTGCTGAATTTTGATCAAAGAAATCTTCGAAATATTTAGGCATCGAATCAGATTCTATTTCTTTGTTATAAACCAAATCTTTGAAAATTTGATTTAAGTTGTTCAAACTATCAGTATTAATGACGTTTGTAATGAAATCGTCTGCTACATTGTCGCATACATATCTCTTTTTTGCTAAAAATTCCGTTAAAGTTTCTTTGTTTATTTGCATTTTTAATCTCAAAAAAAGTAAATTAATT
Source organism: uncultured Hyphomicrobiales bacterium (assembly GCA_964650885.1). Lineage (GTDB taxonomy): Bacteria > Bacteroidota > Ignavibacteria > Kapaibacteriales > UBA2268 > JAPLFM01. Next base: position 24,226 of record CAZYXG010000039.1, read on the forward strand.
AAGTTTTATATATTTAACAAGAATCATTTCAAAATTCATTCTTATTTAGACGCAAACGCAAAAGAAAAAGATTTAAGCAAAGTACTGAATTTGCTAATCGTAAACTAAGATAAATAAAAGTAATGAACTTAGTTAAACTATTTTTGTGTAAAAGTTAAGTCCGTTTGTTTAAAACAAAAGCCAAGAAACTTAATAATCTTTGTGTTTCTTTTTGACTTTAATGAATTTTCTTCTTAATTTTGTAATCTGTAATCATAAAAAAATTAATATTTATCCTTTAATAGGTCTCCACAAAATGAATGAAGGTTTAATTGTACAGGTAATCGGTCCTGTCGTTGACGTTGAGTTTGCCCCTGGTACTATTCCAGCGGTTATGAACGCATTAGAAATACCAAGAAAAAACATTGAAACTGGTGCTGATGAAGTACTTATTTGCGAAGTGCAACAACACTTAGGCGAAGATAGAGTGCGAACTGTTTCTATGGAAACAACAGATGGTTTAGTGCGTGGTATGAAAGCATTTGATACTGGTTCACCAATTTCTGTGCCAGTAGGTCCTGAAATTCTTGGACGTATGGTGAATGTAACTGGTCGTGGAATTGATGGAAAAGGCGAAGTGAAAACTAAGCAAAAATTTTCTATCCACAGACCTGCTCCAGAATTCAAAGATTTGACTACAAATTCTGAAATGTTTGAAACAGGTATCAAAGTAATTGACTTGATTCAACCATTTACAAAGGGTGGTAAAACTGGTCTTTTTGGTGGTGCTGGTGTTGGTAAAACAGTTGTAATCCAAGAATTAATCAACAATATTGCAAAACAACACGGTGGATATTCTTGTTTCGCAGGTGTGGGTGAGCGTACTCGTGAGGGTAATGACCTTTACCGTGAGATGGAAGAATCGGGCGTATTAGATAAAACTGCACTTGTATTTGGACAAATGAACGAACCACCTGGAGCGAGAGCTCGTGTAGCATTGACTGCATTGACAGTGGCGGAATACTTCCGCGACCAAGAAGGAAGAGACGTACTATTATTCGTGGATAATATTTTCCGATTCACACAAGCGGGTTCAGAGCTTTCAGCACTTTTGGGACGTATGCCATCGGCAGTAGGTTACCAACCAACTTTGGCTACAGAGATGGGTGCATTGCAAGAGAGAATTGCTTCTACAAACAAAGGCTCTATTACATCGGTACAAGCGGTATATGTACCAGCCGATGACTTAACAGATCCAGCTCCAGCAAATACATTTGCCCACTTAGATGCAAAAACTGTTCTTTCTCGTTCGATTGCCGAGCTTGGTATTTATCCAGCGGTAGATCCATTGGATTCAAGTTCAAGAATTATGGATCCAAACATTATTGGCCAGTTACACTATGATACAGCATCTCGTTGTGTTAGAACATTGCAAGCTTATAAAGATTTGTCAGATATCATCAATATCTTAGGTATGGATGAGCTTTCTGACGAAGATAAAATTACAGTAACAAGAGCAAGAAAAATTCAAAGATTTTTCTCACAACCATTCTTCGTGGCAGAGCAATTTACAGGTCACCCTGGTAAATATGTGAAAATAGCAGATACAATTGCAGGATTCAAAGCAATCTTAGATGGCGAATGTGATGAAATTCCAGAAGGAATGTTTACATACAAAGGTACAATTGACGAAGTATTCGCAGAATACAAAAGCAAAGGCAAATAATTAATCGGACAATATAATGCTTAACGTAGAAATAGTAACACCTCAGCGTATAGTTTACAATGGTATAGCATCGGCTGTATCGGTGCCAGGGGCGAAATCTCCATTTCAAATTTTAAACAATCACGTTCCAATAGTATCAAGTTTGGTGCAAGGCAATGTGACAGTCAAAGAAGTGAATGGGACAGAAACAATATTTGAGATAAGCTCAGGCATACTTGAGATGCATAACAACACAGTAAGTGTGATAGTAGAAAGTGCGATAGTTAGAAATTAATCTGTCAGACTCAAAGAATTTTACACTTAAAAATTTAGGGGTTCAGCAATCGAACCCCTTTTTTTATAAGG
>CAZYXG010000040.1:0-26246 GCA_964650885.1 uncultured Hyphomicrobiales bacterium
AAAAAACTTCAGTTACACAGAAAGCACTTTTACAATTTCAGTTGTTCCAAATTTTGGGCACTCTCACTACCCTTGTTTAGCAGTTTGGTTTTATGTGGATTCCAATATTTTCGTGCTCTCAGATAAGAAATTTGGTCAGTTAATACCACTGCTAAATTTACTATGGAAAAGTACCATTGCTCTTCTTCATTCTAAGAAGTTCGTACTTATTTGGCTTCAAATAATTTAATCTCTTTCATGTTATATGCTTATTAATTAAAAAACCAATATACTATAAATCTCATTTCTTTACAAATCTACTTCATCATTGGGATTTTAATACCTTCGGCTTTAGCGTTTGCTATTGCTCTTTCGTAGCCAGCGTCTGCATGGCGTAAGATTCCCATTAGTGGGTCGTATGTCAAAACTCGAGCAATTCTATCGGCTGAATCTTGCGTGCCATCTGCCACAACTACCATTCCAGCGTGTTGCGAATAGCCCATACCTACTCCACCTCCGTGATGTAGCGAAATCCAAGAAGCTCCACCAATTGCATTTAGTGCGAAGTTTAGCATCACCCAATCGGAAATTGCATCGGAGCCATCTTTCATAGCTTCAGTTTCTCGGTATGGCGATGCCACCGAACCACAATCCAAATGGTCTCTGCCGATTACAATTGGTGCCGACACTTTGCCAGTGCGGACTAACTCATTAAACTTCAGCCCAGCTTTCTTGCGTTCACCATAGCCAAGCCAACAAATCCTTGCAGGCAACCCTTGGAATTTCAAACGAGATTGTGCTTGACCTATCCAGCTGTGAAGAGGTTTATCATTTGGGAAAAGTTCAAGTATTGCATCGTCTGTTACTTTTATATCTTGTGGATCGCCAGAAAGAGCCACCCAACGGAATGGACCTTTGCCATCGCAGAAAAGTGGACGTATAAAATCTGGCACAAAGCCATTGAAAGCAAAAGCATTTTCCAAACCACCATATTTTTGTGCCATTCCACGCAAATTATTGCCATAATCGAAGACAATAGCACCTTGATTTTTAAAATCAATCATAGCTTGCACGTGGATTGCCATCGATTTGTATGATTCTTCTAAATATTTTGTAGGATTTTCAATTCTTAATTTATCGGATTCTTCGAGTGAATACCCAGCTGGGTAGTAGCCATTGAGTGGGTCGTGAGCAGAAGTTTGGTCTGTTACCACATCTGGTACAATCCCACGTTTCACCAATTCAGGCAATACCTCGGCCGTGTTCCCCACTAAACCAATAGCAAAAGGAATCATAGCTTCTTTTTTCTCATTCATTAGAGCCAATGCTTCATCTATTGTGTAGCATATAGCATCGCAATAGCCATCATTTATACGTTTTTGGATACGAGCAGGATCAATTTCAACTGTGATAGAGCTAGCTCCAGCAAATGTGGCAGCAAGCGGTTGAGCTCCACCCATTCCTCCCATACCACCAGTCAGCAGAAATCTACCTTTGAGTGTGCCACCGAAATGCTGTCTGGCACACTCCACGAAAGTTTCATAAGTACCTTGCAATATTCCTTGTGTGCCTATGTAAATCCAGCTCCCTGCCGTCATTTGCCCGTACATAATAAGACCAAGTTCGTCCAAACGGCGGAATTCATCCCAATTTGCCCAGTTCGGCACTAAGTTGCTATTAGCAATAATTACTTTTGGTGCATTTTTATATGTCGGCACTATCCCAACAGGCTTGCCAGACTGCACAAGCAAGGTTTCGTCTTCTTCCATTGAAATTAAAGATGAAAGTATTTTATCGTATGATTCCCAATTGCGAGCTGCCTTACCCAGACCACCATAGACGATTAGGTCTTGCGGACGTTCAGCATTTTCAGCATCAAGATTATTTTGAATCATTCTAAAGGCAGCTTCAATATGCCAATTTTTACAAGTAAGTTGGTTACCACGAGGTGCTTTAATATTTCTCATTTTGTTTTTCTTTAGTTATATGTTTCTGTGTTACAAAAATAAGGATAATTGATTGAATTCAAAACAAGCAAAAGATATTTGGAAATCAATTATTTATAATTAAACTTGCAAAGCGAGAAAAGATTTAAAAAATAAGATTATATTAGACTCACACCCACAATTTTTAAAAGATGTTAATGGCAAAAAGACACACACGTTTCTCATTGGCAATGAATTCGAGCAAATCATTGAAATAATGTAAGATATAGAAGCATACAACAAGGTAAAAAAGAAGAAGATAAAGAAGAAGAGTATGTACCTATTGAAGAAGCATTTAAATCTATAGAAAAGTTAGGAAAAGAAGAACTATATGAAGTATCACATTAATTTAATTTAGTCTTTAATAATATAATGTAGCCCAAAATTCAATTCTCACCCTTTTTCAATATCCTACGCCAATAAACGACAATATAGTTGGTCTTTATTTGAATAAATAGAAAGTAGAAAATGAGAAAGCAGTTTGGTGGTAAAATTACTAAAACTCATATTGAAAAATATTCTAAATCCAAGAATTGGGATGGAAAGAAATTTCTTAATTTGGAAGAAACTAAACTTGAATTTAATTTCCATAGTATCCCAAAGCTACTCTATAAGCAATTCTGCCAGAAAGAGGAAAGAGAACCCAAAACTAAACTTCCTATTATTGCTTTCGATAATGCATCTTTTTTTAGCCCAAGCGAAAACGTTAAATTTATTTGGTATGGACATTCCGTAGTGCTACTAAGAGTCAACAATAAAACTATCCTCATAGACCCAATGCTTGGCGGCAATGCAGCGCCAATTTCTCCATTTAGCGTGAATAGATTTAGCGAAAATACGCTTGATATTATTGATGAATTGCCTGAAATTGATTTGTTGCTACTTACCCACGATCACTACGACCATCTAGATTATGATAGTATAATGAATTTAAAACATAAGGTAAGCTAAGTTTAGGGCAGGCTGCTGAATTTGCTGGATAATCAAAACGAGCATTTATAGATGTTTTATCTGACTTAAATGTATCCCTATTTAATCTTAATAGTTCTGATTTAGAGCAAGACATTCTAAATGCAACAAACCATCATACATATCTGATACAAGCTGTTTAATCTTATTGGACAAGATAAATGAACTTGAAATACTGAAACAAATGTTTGGCAAAATATTTATTACAAATGAAATTGCAAAAGAATTTGACAGACAATTGCCTTCTTGGGTTTATATAGCCAAACCGACAAACAACAAATTCAAATTAGGATTAGAAAATTCAGTAGATAAAGGAGAAGCAAGTGCTATAGCATTAGCTTTAGAAATGGAGAATAGTTTGCTGATTATTGATGATTTGAAAGGAAGAAAAGTAGCACAATTTTACAGATTAAACTTTACAGGAACTATAGGAGTTTTAATTGTAGCAAAACTTAATTGTCTTATACCTTCGATATAGCCAATTCTCAAAAAGATAAAACTACAAATTTCAGGATAAGTATTTCATTAGTGAATGAAATACTTTTAAAATGTGGTGAGTTTTAAATATTATATTCAATTATATCTATAAATTTATTAAGTTTTCTAAACATTAAATAACCTTCTAAAGATTCCCTAATTTTCTCACTCTGCTTCTATTCTCTTTACTTCAGGGATTTCGTGGAGTATGAAGCGTTCTATGCCTCCACGCAATGTCATTAGTGAGAGCGGGCAATTGCGGCAATTGCCAGTCAAGCTAACAACTACCGTTTTATATGCAGGTTCATAGCGAACAAAATGCACATCGCCACCGTCTTCTTGCAAGTAGCCACGCACTCTGTCCAAAATTGAGTTTACTTTCTCTTCAATATGTGCATAATCAGCCGACATTTAAACCGCTTTTTCTGCCCAAATTGCACAAAGATTTTTCATAGTTTCAATTGTTTTGAGCAGCACATCTATTGATAGCCACTCAGTTTTAGAGTGGAAGTTCTGTCCACCTGTGAATATGTTTGGTGTTGGCAATCCCATTTCAGTTAGTCTTGAGCCGTCTGTGCCGCCACGAATTGGACTCCAAAATGGATTTACTCCTGCTCGCTCAGCCGCCTCGAATAAATAATCGCACCCCTTTGGATTCTCCATTAATTTATCAAACATATTGCGATATTGTTTGGTAATCGTCATTTCTATTTTACAATTCGGATTTAATGGCTGCACTTCTGCTATTATACTACGCAATATTTCGTGCTGTTTGTCTAACCCTTTTGTGTCAAAATCTCTCAATATTAATACTAATTGTGAGTTCTGAATTGTAGATTCTGCATGGTGCGGATGGATAAATGGCTCGTATCCATCAGTAGTTTCAGGTGCCATATTTCGAGGCAAACGGACTATTATATCTGCCAGCGCTCGCATAGAATTCACCATAATATCTTTTGCAGAGCCAGGGTGAATATCTCTTCCAGTTAATTTAATAACTGCCATATCTGCCGAGAAAGTTTCCTTGTTAAGCTCACCCATTGGCAAGCCACCGTCTATAGTATAGGCATATTCGCAATTGAAACTTTTAATATCGAATTTGTCTGCTCCACGTCCAATTTCTTCGTCTGGTGTGAAACATATTTTAATGTCGCCATGCAAATAATCAGAATTTTCTTGGCAATATTTCGCAAATTGCATAATAGATGCCACACCTGATTTATCGTCCGAACCAAGTAAAGTTGTGCCATCCGTGTGTATCAAAGTATGCCCAATGCAATCTTTCAAATGAATGTTTTCAGCTTCAGTTATTATAATATCTGTATCGCCCAATTTAATATTGCCACCTTTGTAGCTCTCTATTATTTGTGGATTGCAACCAGTTGCCGTAGTGTCGGGTGCAGTATCCACGTGGGCAACAAAACCAACTGCCGATACTTTACCGAAGTTATGGTGGTTCGCTGGCAAATTGCTTACAATGTGTGCATACACGTAACATTCATCTGTGATGTAAGCATTTGCTATCCCCATTTCGTGCAGTTCTTTAACTAATAAATTCGATAAATCGAATTGCTTTTGGGTTGAAGGAATAGTTGTGCTTTCTGGGTTAGATTGTGTGTCAATTCTTGCATAACGCACAAATCTATTAATTAAATCTTGTTTCATTGTTTATTTATCTCATAAAAAATTAGCCCTATTGTTTTTATAGGGCTAATAAATTAAATAATTACTAATTCTTCTTGTATATCTCCGACTACGGCTACTTCACCGCTTGCCTTGATAAAAACGTCTATTTCTGAACGAAAACCAATTTTTTCATCTGGAATGTAAATTCCTGGTTCTATAGAAAAGCAAGAACTTTTGATAATTTTACGTGTATCGTTTGTTTCAAAATTGTCAAGATGGGCCCCATTGCCATGCAAAGCTTGAGAAATGTTATGACCTGTTCTATGAATAAAATACTTACCAAGACCTTTACCTATTATGTAATTTCTTGACACATCATCAATTTCCGAGCCAGAAACATCAATTCCATTTGCAAATTTTTCTCTAACAAAATTTAGTGCTGCATTGCGTGCATCTTTATTAATTTCAAAAACTTCTTTCACTCTCGCAGGGATATTATTACCAACAAACCCCATCCAAGTCACATCGTACCATACACTATTTGGTTTATTGAGTTTAGCGAAAATGTCAATTAAAACCAAATCACCCTCTTTAATGTTTTGAGAATTATTTGCAGTTGGTTCGAAGTGAGGGTCTGCTGCATTTTCATTAATAGCAACTATTGGCCCATGGTCTGTCCAAAGTCCTTTTGCTGCAAATCTATCTTTAATAAATTGCCAAAGTGAAAATTCGCTAATTTCTTTGCCTGTTTTCAAACATTTTCTAATTTCTGCAAATGCTTCATTTTTAACTTCCATCATCAGTTTGCCAGCTTGCTCGTGGCTTTCCCAACCCCAATCGTCAAGCTTTGCTTCGAATTGAGATATAAGATTTCCACTTGTTACAATTTGCAAACCGAGTGAAACAAAAAGTTCAAGCATACCTGCATCTAATTTTGAAATATAAGGAATAGAGTTGTTTTTTGAGTACTGGGCAGCAATCACTTTTGCATCGCCAAAAAGCCATTTCAACTTAGCTGGAAGTTCTTTCCAAGGCATATAAAACTCAGTATCGCCTGGCAATGAATCCAATGAATGAGGTTCAATTGCATTGCAAAGTTTGCGTGGAGTTCCTTTAGCAGGAATGAAATAAAACCAACGGCGAGTGCAAAGATGTTCAATTGAAATATTTAAAAAGCTATAAGCTATTGAATCGCTACCTCTGAAATCTGCAAATATCCATCCGTCTAAATTGTTTTCTTGCAATACCTTTTGTACTTCAACTAAATTCATTGTTTCCCTAAATTAATGATGGAATACTTCCAACAATACTTTTGATAAATGCTCGACTTAAATGAAGAAATTATTTATTTTTGGTAATTGTGGATAAGCAAAAATACGAATTACTGCCTAATATATTAGAAAAGTATGTGGAATTGCAAGAGAAAATTAAGCATAGACTCTTGGAATTCACTCAAGTCCCTAAAGAAGAGCATTTCTATGAGCTTTGTTTTTGTATTTGCACTCCTCAATCTAGAGCTGCAAACTCACTAATAGTGCAGAATAAGCTGACAAAAGAAAAGTTTTTAGAAAAAGGTTTCAATCCTACAGATATTTTATTTGAAAAATCGAACTACATAAGGTTTCACAATCAGAAAGCAAAACGACTTTTGACTATTCGAGAGCAATGGGGCGAAATCAAATCTACACTCGATTCTGATATTTCGCCAATTGAAAAAAGATTTTGGTTGGCTGAGAATATCAATGGTATTGGGCTGAAAGAATCCGCTCATTTTCTTAGAAATATCGGCTATAAAGATTTGGGAATACTTGATAGACATATACTCAAGCATTTGGTTTTGTGTGGTATTTATAAGGAAACACCAAATATCTCGACAAATGCAAGATACTTGGAGGTAGAAAAACAATTCCAAAATTTAGCCAAGAAAGTGCAAATCCCAATAGATGAATTAGACTTACTCTTTTGGTGCTACCAAACTGGAGAGATAATTAAGTAGGGTTATTTCATTTTCTCGAAATGATAAATATTAATAGCAAATAAAATAACTTCATTTTATTACTCGCAAGTAGATGAACAACTTTGTGAAAAGAAATTGTAGTTTCCACTTTGATCAACTCTATCAGCCCTTTGTATAAATGAACTAGTACACGAGCTTTGACTTATGCAATAATCATTTGGTTGTGCAAAAGCAATAATCGATGTAAGCATTAAAAAAATTAATAGGCAATAATAAAAGTATTATTTTTATTAAATTCGACAAAGTTTTCCACAAACTGCTCTTGCCACTTTATATTCTTTTCCTTTAAACTAAAAAAGTGGTTTCTAATATTTACAATTTTCTTTATAAGTTTCGTATTAAGTGAATTATTCTTATTAAATTGTATTTATGGAAAACAAAAAATCAAAGTTTATCTTCTTAATCTTTCTCTTTCTTTGCTTATTTGCAAATCAAGGCATAGCAAATCCAAGCAAAAGTTTTATTTGGGAAGTAAAGTCAGAAAAAACTACAATCTATTTGCTTGGTTCTGTGCATTTAGGCAAAGAATCCTTATTCCCATTAAAACCTGTAATGGAAGATGCCTTTAAAAATTCCCAAAATTTAGCTGTGGAACTGGACATTACAAATGTGAATCCATTTGAATTAATAAAGTATATGACCTTCCAAGACACAAATACATTGCAATCATCGTTAAATAAAACAAACTATGATAGAATTGCGAAAGTGTTCAAAGAAAATAGTGTCCCCGAAATGGTATATTACAAGCTGAAACCTTGGGCGGCAGTAATGATGGCTCAGCAATTGGGCTATGGTGAAAAAGGTTATTCTGCCGGAGCTGGCATTGATATGTATTTTTTAAACAGAGCCAAAGGTATAGGCGAATTCGCAAAGAAAGATAGTGCCGAAGGCAAGCCGCAAATGAAAAATATTCTTGAGCTAGAAACTGCTGAATTCCAATTAAAGCTATTCGATGAGTTCAACTCAGCATCAAATTCATTTGTAGAATATTCAATGGAAGAAATTGAAGACAAAAGCGAAAGCAATGAACTCGATAGCATTTATAATTATTGGCAATCGGGCAATACCAAAGAAATTGAAGAGTTAATTTCTGACAGCCAAAATAAATTTCCCGAATATAAAAACATAATGGATAATCTGCTTTATAAACGAAACATCAGTATGGCAGAAAAAATAGATGAATGGCTTGGTACAAAAGAAACATACTTCGTAGTTGTTGGTGCCGCCCATTTGGTAGGCAGTAAAGGCATAGTGGAATTGCTCAAAAAGTCAAGCAAATTCACCATAAAGCAATTATAAATTTATTTAATTTATATATTTTGCCCGATGATTAACATCATTTTACATTAGTTGTGTTATTTAGTTGTAATTTTTTGTTAGTTTTCTAACTTATTAATAAGTATTTTAGCATATTGCAGGATAATAATTAAATTAAAATTATAAATATTTTTTAATGAAAAGAATTGCATTAGTTACTGGGGCATCTTCGGGGTTTGGCAAAGCAATAGCTTATAAATTAGCTGCTAATAACTTCGATTTGATATTATTGGCTCGCAGAAGAGATGTTTTGGAAACTATCTCTGAAGATTTGAGCGCCAAATACCAAAGTAATATCTTTATTTTGGAATCTGATGTAAGAAGCTATGATGCTTTGGAACAATCTATTGCATCAATACCAGATAGTTTTAGAAATATAGAAGTCTTAGTCAACAATGCTGGTTTGGCTGCAGGAATGGATAAATTCCAAGATGCAAAACTTAGCGACTGGGAAACAATGATTGATACCAATATGAAAGGTTTGCTTTATGTGAGCAAACTTACTTTGCCATTATTGCAAGCAAATGGCAAAGCTCAAATCATAAATATTGGTTCAATAGCTGGACGTTATGGCTACCCAATGGGAAGTGTTTACTGTGGCACAAAATCAGCTGTTGGAATCATCTCACAAGGTATGACAATTGATTTGATGGGTACAGGAGTAAAGGTTTCCAATATAGAGCCTGGGCTTGCTGAAACAGAATTCTCTTTAGTACGTTTTGAAGGTGATGCCGATAGAGCATCGAATGTTTATAAGGGATTAACCGCTTTGAGTGCAAGCGATGTAGCCGATGTGGTATGGTCGGTGGTTTCATTGCCATATCATATAAATATTCAGAATTTATTGGTTACTAGCATAGATCAAGCAACTGCAACAATTGTAAATAGGAAATAGGAATTGATTAAGTCATTAAGATATAAGTTGTTTTATTCAATTGTGATTGCTGCGGCAATTCCAGTTTCTGCATATCTTATTATTGTTGGTCAAGTAAACTATCCATTGCTAATCGTTAATTTCGGTTTGTTTATGGTAATAGCTTTCCTGATTAGCGGACTACTTTTCAAGCAATTCAATAGCATTATCCAAAATATTAGAGAAATCAGTAATGGAAATTTGCAAGTTCGATTGAACGTAAAAAGTAATGATGAATTCGGAGAATTAAGCGAAGTGCTAAACTTTACTTTAGATAATCTTCAAATCAAAAATGAACAAGTACTTAATCAAAATCAAGTACTGAAAATACAAAGCGAAGAGATTCTTGAGCAAAGATTGAAATTGCAAGAAACTTTAGATGAACTTTCGATTACCAATGATTCCCTCACTCAAGCTTTCACCGCAATCACGAAGTCGGAAAGTCGTTTCAGACAAATGATAAGCAACAACTCAGTTGGTATTAGCATTTATAATTTTAATAATTTTCTCTTTGCTAATAATGCTTGGGCCCAATTATTAGAAACTGATATATATACCATTAATTCAAAATCTCTTGATTCATTTATTTCAGAAGAATCCAAACCTACTTTTGATGCTTATTTAAAAAGAAGATTATCGGGCATTAAAGAGCCAGAAAGATTTGAACTCAAAATAAATACAAAATCAGGAAATCCAAAATGGTTAGACATTTCCGAAGTTGTAATTGATTATAATGGCGAACTTTCTGGTTTGATTACTGGCTATGATGTTACTGAAGCTAAATCAAATAGGGAATATGTAGCAGAAAGTGAATTGAAATTCAGACAAATCATTGAAAACATGGAGGAAGGTTTCGTCCGTGTGGATCAAAATGGTTTAATCGAAATTATTAATCGCACTGGCTCTAAAATGATTGGCGATGAAGAAATGCGATTAAATCTCGTTGAAAGAGATTTTTCACAATTCTTTGCCGACTCAGAGCAATATGCCGAAATATTTAGAATTCTTAAAAATGATGCTGATTATTTGAATGCTAATGTGAAGTTAATAGGCAAAAATACTGATCTAATAATTGCCGAATTCACCTTAACTAGAGTAACGAATGAAGAAAATGAGTTTTGTGGTTTCGAAGCTATTTTTAGAGATATAACTCCAAGAGTTAAATTCGAGCAAGAGCTAAGAAAGAAAAACAGAGAATTAGAAGAAAACAAAGATGAGCTTGAAACTCAAAAAATGATGATGGAAGCTGTCAATTTGCAACTTGAAATGCAAAAAAGACATATCTCCGAGCAAAGAGATAGAAGCTCTAAACTTAATCAAGTTTTATTAAACTTGAATCAGAATCCAGAAATACAATCTGGTCAATGGGATAATGCTTTGGCATTGGTAAATAAAACAATTTCTAAAGCATTGGGATCACATTGTGTCTCTGTTTGGTCTTACGAATTTGATGAAAGTACTGGAACTGACGCTATAAAATGTTTGGATTTATATGAATCTGAAAGCGATTCCCATTCTGCGGGACTTTATTTAGTAGAATCCGACTTTCCTGTTTATTTTTCAGAACTTAAAGAAAATGGAATAGTCCGTGCCCCTGACGCATTAACACACGAAGCAACAGCTCCTTTCTCAGAATTTTTCTTGATTGAAGACAACGTCAAGTCAATGCTTGATATACCTTATTATGGATTGAATGGAATTGCTGGTGTAGTTTGTTTGGAGCAAAAATATGACATCAGATATTGGAACGATGAAGAAGTTGCTTTTATTAAATCTGTAACAGACATTTTGAATATAGCTCAAAAAGCATATTTTCGAAGAATTGCTGAAGAAGAAATTAGATTACAAAAAGCAATTATCGAACAAAAAAGTAACAGTATTAATGAAAGTATAACATACGCTTCATACATACAGCAAGCTTATTTAAGTACAGATTCTGAAATAAGCTCTATGCTCGAAGATTACTTTATTTTCTTCCAGCCAAGAGATGTTGTAAGTGGTGATTACTATTGGTTCTCTCATTTGGACGGCAAAACATTCTTGGTTTGTGCTGATTGCACAGGACACGGAGTACCAGGTGCATTTATGAGTTTGATTGGTATGGAATCCCTACATTATATAATCAATATTCTAGGAATAACTGAGCCAGATTTAATTTTATATCAAATGAATGTGTATATTCGTGAAAAATTAAAACAAGATGAATTGCCTATTAGAGATGGTATGGATATGTCAATTACAGTTTTAGATAAATCTAAAAACTTATTAGAGTTTGCTGGTGCTAAACGTCCATTAGTTTATATTCAAAATAATGAATGTTTCTATATCAAAGGGGATAAAAACCCAATTGGTGGCTTGCAAACTGAAGAAAGATTTTATACAAATCATAAGATTGATATTTCAATTCCTACTTCTTTCTATATATTCTCCGATGGATACCACGATCAAGCTGGTGGACCTTACGGCAAAAAATTTATGTCAACTGCTTTTAGAGAGTTACTATTTAGTATTGCAGCTAAGCCAATGGCAGAGCAGAAAATGATAATAAGCGACACAATGATGAAATGGATGCGTCAAGGCAATGAAGACCAAAGAGACGATTTATTAGTTATCGGCTGTAAGGTTTAAAATTATACTGGAATAGTAAAACAAATTTTAGTGCTTTTCCCTACCACTGAACTTACATTTATATCCCCTTTTAACCCATGTATTAGGTTTATTACTGTAGAAAGCCCTATGCCATTGCCTCTCACACCAAACCTATCTTTCTCGTCCATTACTTCAAATATTTTGAATATTTTTTCATGGTTTTTTTTGGCAATACCCTTTCCGTTATCTTTTACGCAAAATTCATAAACATTGTCTCCCTCGTTGAATTCCAATTCAATGTTTACAAATTCCTTATCGTTGTACTTTATACTATTCGAAATTAAGTTGATAAAGATTTGGCTTAAAGCAGTCTTATTTGCAACAATCACTTTATTGCGAACTGGATAGTCTATATAAACTTTATCAGATTTGAAAAGTTTAATAGTTTCTTCAAAGAATTTAGAAATATTTATTTCTTCTTTCAATTCTTCCAAATATTTTTCAGATCGGCTATGCTCTAAAATTCCATCAACTAACTTACGTAAAGAATAAGAAGATTGCTCCATCAAATCTAATATCTCTGTGGATTCATCTGTAATAGTGATATTACCACTTTCTTTAAGCAAAGTAATCAAACTAGTTATAGAGGCAAGCGGAGATTTCAAATCGTGTGCAGCAATCCTTGCAAACTGGTCAAGCTCATAATTTTTTTGCTTAAGCTTTAGATTAACTGATTCCAATAATGCCTTATTTTTCCTTAACTCAAAAAGTCGTATTACTTGATTTGATAATGCTTTCAATGCTTCAATTTGCTCTGCATTCATTTCTTTGGGTTTTGTGTCTATCACACATAAAGTGCCAAGAGGATAACCTGAAGTGCTAACTAATGGCACTCCAGTATAAGCAGTTACATTAGGATTGCTAGTTACCAAGGGGTTATCTTTAAATCTTGCATCTAATCGAGCATCTGGCACAGATAATACTTCGCTTGGATTATTAATAGCGTGTGCACAGAATGCTAAAGTTCTTGGAGTTTCAGAAATATTCAATCCAAAATGTGATTTAAACCATTGCCTATCATTGTCTATCAAAGAAATTAAAGCAATTGGCACTTGGCATATCATTGCCGCCAATTTAGTAATTTCTTCATATTCAGATTCAGGTAAAGTATCTAAAATTGAATAACTTTCAAGATCATTCAATCTTTCACTTTCATTTACTGGAATTTCTGGTTCAATCATATTTCTAATTTTCCTTATAAATACACTTCTAAAATAATTAAAATTAATGATAAATTAGCTATTCCCAACCTAATTCTTTAACTTTTTTGTAGAGTTCTGTTTTATTTTTTACTTCAAATTTGGTAAATATCTTTTCTTTATGTTTTTGAATAGTCCTAGGACTTAAAAATAGTAAGTTACCAATTTTATCGTAATCAAAACCTTCTATGATTAATTCTAAAACTTCTTGTTCTCTGCTTGTTAAGTATTCTACTCCAGTATCTACATTGAATAGTTTGGCAATTGATTCATTTCCAAATTTGCTTAAAAACACTTTATCTTTCACAATAGTTTGCAATGCTTCAAAAATTACACTTATTCTTTCACTTTTATTCACAAAACCCATAGCTCCTAAATTAAGTGCTTTTTGGATTCTAATTGGGTTTGTGGTGCTTGAAACAACTAATACTTTTGCTTTGTGTTTTAATTCTTGAAGTAACTTCAGAGCAGTAAGCCCATCAATTACTGGCATTGAAAAATCTAAAATTACAATATCAATTGCCGAATTAACTTTTAATTTTTCAATTAACTCTTTGCCATTGTTAACAGTTCCAATACATTCAAACCCTTCAAATGAGTCGAAATTTTGTGCTAACATTTCAGCTAACATCTGATGATCATCAGCAATTAGTACTTTTAGCTCTGACATTTTTTCAATTATGAATAAAAATTAATCAAAATTACGTCTTTTGACGTACATCCAAATGATTTAAGTGTTGTAATTTTGTATTAACTGATTTAAAGACTTATCCAAAACAAACTTTTTGGTCATTTGATTATTGAAAAAATATTTAAACACACACAAGTAAATTCACACACACACTTTTAAAATGAATGTTAGTATAGCATATAATTCCCTTCGGAAGTAATTTCGAGGGGATTTTTGTTTATTACAATCGCAAATTTACAAATTTTTCTGCTTATGTTTACTATTATTCAAGATATTAAGTAATTTTGAAACTTGTTTTAGTTAAAGAATTCATTATTTCTAAAAAAATTGGAATGTGAGTTTATAAAAAGTAAGAATGAGTAATCAAAAAAAAGCAAATTATCTGGAAGGAAACGTAGGCAAAACCCTTCTTTTCAATTCTATACCAATGATTTTTGGAATCGGTGCCGCAATGTCGTTTAGCTTCGTTGACGCTTTTTGGGTTGGCAAGCTTGGCACAAAGCATTTGGCAGCGATGACATTTACTTTCCCAATTGATTTCATTGTAATGGGTATCGCTTTTGGTCTTGGCATAGGAGCTTCTGCTGAAATTTCTAAAGCAATTGGCAAAGGCGACAACGCAAGAGTTAAAAGCTTGACTAGAGATATTTTGATAATTGCTTTGATTATAGTAACTATATTTATTGCATGCTCCTATACTTTCTTCGATGATATTTTCCGATTGTTAGGAGCAACGGATGATGTAATTCCTTTAATAAACGATTTTATGCGTTATTGGATTCCAGGACAGTTTGCATTGGTTGTACCATTGATAATCAATAATGCAACAAGGGCTATGGGAGACACAAAAACACCGTCATATATAATGATGGTGGCTGGGTTGATTAATCTAATCATCAATCCATTGTTCATATTTGGGTGGTATGGCTTTCCAGCAATGGGAATTGCTGGCTCTTCACTTTCAACTTTGATTTCAAGGCTTTTCACTCTCGTTTTATCTATTTACCTCATTAATAATCGTGACAAAATGTTGGCATTAAATATTCCAACTTGGGAAGAATTCAAATCGAACACAATAGCCATTATGAAAGTAGGTTTGCCGAGTGCTGTTACTAATTTAATTATGCCAACTGGAATTGCTCTAGTAATAAAATTTGTTTCTCTCTATGGGGCAGCTTCTGTTGCTGCGTTCGGCATTGCATCAAGAATAGATATGACGGCATTGGTTGTATTTATGGCGTTAGCATCAGTTGTTGGGCCATTCATAGGGCAGAATTTGGGAGCAGGAAATTTCGACCGAATAAGACTCAGTTTAAGATTAAGTTACTTCTTTGCTTTTGGCTGGGGTGTAGCTATGGTGCTATTATTTCATTTCTTTGCTGCACCGCTTTCTACTTTGATTAAAAATGATAAAGCAGTAGTGGCAATAATGGCAGTATATCTAACTATCTCTTCATTTGGAATGGCATTCCGTGGGATAGCAATGATAAACACTACTTCGCTAAATGTTTTACAACGTCCTAATACCTCAGCTATTCTTACATTAAGCCAAATCTTTGTATTCTTTATTCCGCTTGCATACATATCTACTAAAACAATTGGGCTCAATGGAATTTTCTGGTCAAATGTAATTGCTGGAATAATAGTTTCTGCTATAAGCTATTTCATAGTTAGCAAAGCAATAGATAATCTTGAAGTTAATAGTAAAAATAAGATGGTAGAAATTGAAAAAGAAGAAAAATTAGTAGTTTAAATTACTACTGTCAGATGATTGGAGCTATTTTTATTTTTGTTTATTGATTTGCTGAAAAGCCCAAATTTGAGAGCAATCAAATGGTAATTACCTTCTACTAGCAAATGTTGCAATTCCGATTGATATTTTTCTAACATAGATTTTATTTCTTCATTCTCACCTTTCAAAGAAAGATGAATATGCTGCCCACCAGCAACAACATCAGTTGCAACATCGCCCAAATTTTCTGTACTAGTAGTGAATGTGAATGCTACATCTTGCAAGTCTTCATGGGGATTGGCATTTGGATTTTGTTTATTCCGTGTTACAATCATTCGCACAACCGAAATATTGCCCGAAATAATAAATGGCATTAAAATATGCAATCCAGAGCTGTGTTCATCTGCGAAAACATTCCAAAGACTAACTGCCTCAATTGTAGAAAGCAATAATTTTGCATAAGCTCTTGCTTTCACCATAATTAGTGAATTCTTATCTTCATTTTTTGTAATGGCAATCAGTACATTGGCAAATGAGTTGGCGTCCTCCAAATCTAAAGCAAATAAATTTTTAAGTTCATTGAAATCAATATCTTGCTCAGGGTTAATTTTTAGCAAGGTAGACAACTTGGTATTCAATGGAGCTATTAATTCATTCTTTACTTGATTTAGCCCTATTAAAGCATCTTTGATTTGGTCTTCTGTATTAAAAAGTGGTAGCAGTTTCTCCACTAAGTTGGTTTTTAGTGGAAATCCAGCATCTTTCATTTCAATCAAAACTTTAATTAAGTTTTGTGTTGATTTCAGTTTCTTTTGGTTATCTGTCAGACCATTATAACCAGCAATTATAGACAAAACGAAATCTTTATTGATGCTTGTTTTGAACTCCTGCATAGTTTCTAGCAGAGTGCGGTAAAGAGTATTATTGGGCAAATCCAACAATCTAATTAAATTATCAATTGAAATTTTCTTTTCACTGTTTAGGGGAATCTCGCTAATTTTAAGCAACAACTTGGGCGAAACGGATTGCACTTTAAAAAGTATTACATCTGATTCTAACAGCTTACCGCTAATTGAAGCAGTGAATGTACCATTAGGCAATTGCACTTTAACAAGCTCTTTATCCAATATTTCAACTATAGTGCCACGAACAATCTCACCTTGATGCAATGCCGTAACATCGCCCTGGCTTAGTTTTGTATTTAAGCTGCCAATATTCGACTCGCCAACGCTATGGCTATAGTCTGAAGTATTTGAAATATTTAGTGAATCGCTCATATATTAAGGAATATTAGTTGGATCCCAAGCTAATCTAAAATTTTCATTGAATGAATTTAATATTGCCATATCTTCAGCTGTAATTTCAAAGTTAAAAACTTCAGAATTCTCTTTTATTCTTTTAGGAGTTACAGATTTTGGCAAACAAATTAATCCGTGCTGTAATGACCATCTAATCAAAATTTGAGCCATACTTTTATCATATTTTTTTGCCATATCTTGAAGTCTCACATCATCGAATTTTTTACCACGAATTAGTGGGCTATAAGCTTCAATTCTGATTCTATGACTTGTGCAATAATCAAGTAGTTCTTTTTGGTATAAATAAGGAGTAAATTCCACTTGATTAATAACAGGAATAATTGGAGTAGTATCAATAAATTCAGAAATATGTTTGACCGTGTAGTTACTAAGCCCTATGGAGCGAACAGTTCTTTCGTCATAAAGCTCAAGCATTGCGTCCCAAGTTTTATTTCGTAGTCCTTCCAAAGGCCAATGAATTAGATATAAATCTACACATTCCAACCCAAGCTTTTCTAAGCTAACATCTAATGCTTTTAATGTAGATTCATAACCTTGGTCTGAATTCCAAACTTTAGTAGTAACAAAGATATCGTTTATGTCGATATTGGAATCTCTAATTGCCTTCCCTACATCTACTTCATTGCCATAAATAGCAGCAGTATCAAAATGTCTATATCCTAATTCCAACGCATAAAGCACCGCCTCGTAGGTCTCTTTCCCTGGTTTGCTTTGCCAAGTTCCAAGCCCAAGAATTGGGATTTCAACACCATTATCGAGAATAATTTGAGTATTTATATCCATTTTGCTCCCTTTTTGTAACTTTTTTGCCATTACTTTTGTTATTTTGCAATAAAGTAAGTACTAAAATTACTAAAAACTAAATCACATAGAGCAACAAATGTTAAAATTTTTAATTATTTCATCGTTTTTATTAACTTTTGGGAATCTATTCTCTGAAGAGTTACCTTTTTATTTGACAGAAAATTACAATCCTAGATTTGAATATAGAAATTTCGAAAGCTATGTACGCAGTTATCAATCTACCAAACATAATCATATCCAAGGCGAAAGCAGAATAGCCAGACGAGATTATGATGTGCTGTCCTACGATTTGAAATTAGATTGGAGAAATCCTCTTTCTTCGCCAACAGCTTTGACAAGCGATAGATATTACAATGGAATTGTTGATATTAAATTACAGTTTACGAAAGTAACTGACAAGCTTGTGCTTGATATTGGTAAAACTTTATTTATAAACTCAATTAAAATTAATGGCAAAATAATAGATTCTTTAGATATAAGAATTGATAGAAATAAAGAAGAATTAGTTATTTCTAACTTAGTTAGCATAAACACTTCAAATACATATTCCTTTGAAGTAGATTACACATATAAAGGAGATCTAAACTATTCCGACAGAAGTGGGTTCTTCCTTCATGAAAAAGGACTTTCATATAAAGACAGGGGCAAGACTTATATAGTAGAAGAGAAAGTGGCATACACTATGAGTGAGCCACAAGATGCCCGCCTTTGGGTAGTTTGCAATGACAGTCCACACGATAAAGCAATTTTAACTTCTTCGGTAACTGTGCCAGAAGGATTTATAGTATCTTCAAATGGAAAAAGTACTATTACAGAAAATTTAGATAAAAGTAGAATTTTCAACTTTAATCATAAATATCCAATTTCAACTTATTTGATGACGTTTGCAGCATCTAAATTTGACACATTTTCTCATACTTTTACTAGAAAAACTGGTGAATTAGACCGATTAGATACAAACTCTTTAGTGCCAGTCAACTACTACTTTTGGGCGACAGATAACCCGACCTCGGACACATCAACTCAAATTTACAATGTAAAAAAATCATTTAAAAATATGGTTGCAATGATGGAACATTTCTCCGACAAAATGATTCCATACCCATTTGAAACTTATGGAATGACAGCTGTTGCTCCTTTCCCTTATGGGGGTATGGAACATCAAACAATGACTACTATACATAGAAACTGGTTGGCAGGTGCTGAATCTGGAATAGCACACGAACTTGGACATCATTGGTTTGGCAATTTGGTAACTTGTGCCACTTGGCAAGATTTATGGCACAATGAAGGAGGAGCAACTTGGACAGAAGCACTTTGGGCAGAGAAAGTTGGCGGTAAAGATGCATATAAATTTTACACTTATAGAAATGCATCTAATTATTTGAACAGCAATCAATTTTTAAGTTTACCTGCTATTGCCGATGTAACTATTCCGCAATTATTCACTGGAGTTGGTGGGCCACTTGTTTATCAAAAAGCTGGATTTGTTTACCACATGCTTAGAGCTTTATTGGGCGATGAAGCATTTTTCAAAACTCTACGTGAATTTCATTTAGCTTATAAATTCAACTACATTGAAACATCAGATTTTGCTGACTTTTGGGCGAGTAAAAATCCAAATTTAGAAATAGATTTGAAAGTATTTATTGATCAATTCATTAATAAGCCTGGGCATCCGAAATACGAACTTACTCCATTGATTTACGATGGTAGCAATAAAAATATTCCTAAAGTAAGAGTTAAAGTAAGCCAAATCCAGTCGAAAATACAAAATGTTGCTGTTGGTACTCCAGAGGTCTTTATTGGATATTTAGATTTGGTGATGTATAAAGATACTACTTTTACAACTTCCGACATATCGAGAATAAAAATAACCCAAAAGGATACTATAATTGAATTTCCAAACATTACTTATGTTCCTACTGCACTTGAAGCATTATCTTTTGATTTTCTGTGTATTTCGGAGGATAAACAAGCCATTACTTCAATAGAAAGCGATGAAATTGGAGATGAAATTACTGTTTCAAGCCACTCAAATGGCAAATCTCCTAGTTTTAGTATTGAGAATTTAAGTCAAGGAATTACTCAAATACAGTTGCTTGATTTGAATGGCAGATTTATACAAACATTGTTTGAAAGTCAAACAGAGAAAGGCACATTGAAATTTAGTAATGATTTGAGCGATGTAGCAAACGGTGTTTATTTTGTGATTGTGAGAAACAACAACAGAATGAAGACAACGAAAGTGAGCTTAATAGATTGATTCTTCTATAAATAATGATTTAGAATTTGAGCTGGGTATAAATTAATTTTATACCCACTTTTTTTGTCTAATTGAATTATCACTTCAATATTTATTATCAACTTAAAAAACTGATTGTACCTTCGGTTTTAATTATTGTATCTTTCCGTTCTTTGTCGCCATTGGAAAGATACTGACTACGTTGTTTCCAAGCTCTCTCTGTTCCCAAACTAGCCAAAAAGATAGTGTTAGTTCCCATTTTGTTATTTATCTTATCCATAGCCTGGGTGGCAAGAGCCAGCTTTTCTCTATTTTCAGTATCAAATAGTCCTAACTGTGTAGTGTTTGCAGCAGTAAAATCATGAAGCACAACCCCAGCTTTGTTGTAACGTTTGCCAAATTTGAATATTTTCAATAATGCCTCTGTGGCATAGTGAATTAGTTCGGCTGTGAATGCAGTCGCAACAGGTAAATTTATAGAGTAGCTATTGGCGTACCGCTCTTCTTTGAAAAAACTAGTGGTAATAAACACACCTATTGAGTTGGCTTCGGACTTCTGTTGTCGCATTCGTTCTGCAGCTTGGCTCACAAAAAAAGCTACAGCTTCTTTCATATCCTCGTATCTTTCTATTTCCTTGCCGAAAGATCGAGAAAAGCCAATCATTTTTTTGTTAGGTCTCTTGTAATTCATAGAAATACAAGGAAAACCCTTTAGCTCTTTAAGAGTTCTCAGTCCCACCACAGACATTGTCCGCTTCACCCATTTTTCATTGAGTTTACTGAAATCAAATGCGTTTGTTACTCCATATCTTACCAATCTTTTTGAGTGTCTTCTGCCAACACCCCATAAGTCTTCCACAGGTGTGCGTTCTAAAAAAGGAGATAAATCGTCATACTCCAAGAAGTTCAAAACTCCTTTATACGACAAATCTTTTTTAGCTATTCGGTTGGCAGCTTTTGCCAATGTTTTTGTGTTGGCTATGCCAATTGTAACTGGGATATTTGTTTCTTTTTCAATTGTTTCAAGTATTTCTCTGCAATAAAGCGAAGTGTCGAAACGCTTAAAGCCATCTAATCTAATAAAAGCTTCATCTATTGAATAGACTTCCACCAATGGCGAATAGCGACGTATCACATTCATTACTTTATGAGATATGTCATTATAGAGAGCAAAGTTGGCAGAGAAGAATCTCACATTGTGCTTCTTGATTAAATGCTCTATTTGAAATTTGGGAGTGAAATTTTTAATACCAAGTGCCTTCGCTTCTCTATTGAGAGCGATTATTACTCCATCGTTATTGGAAAGCACCACGATAGGTTTATCGTGAAGCTCCGCCATATTCACAGAGCGTTCGCAAGCGGCATAGAAGCCGTTGCAATCAACTATTGCTATTGGTATTTGCATTTATTTCTCTGATATTGAATGCAATTTACAACAATTTTATTGTCGCAGAAAAATAACTTTTTCTTCAATTTATGTACCAAACTATAAATGAATGGGTTACAATATTAATTTTTTTTGGAGAGCATTTAGGAAGCTATTTCTTGAAAATTAGAAACAAAGTTGGATTATGTTCGCTTATAACTTTTTCTACTGAAGCAACTTGATTTCTTCACGGAAAACTTTATAGTGTTTTACCAATATTAATATGTTCATAGCAGCAAATAGATAGCAATAATCTATTGTGTGTGAAAAAGTGAGTGTTTGAGTTTTATAAATAACAAAATCGGGTGTGCGAAAAACACTTATAATCGAAACCAAAGAAGCCACTACATTAGCAATTATTATATTTCTTTTCACTATGAAATAATGAAGCGAAAATACAAACAACCACAAAAACAAACCGACTGGGCTGAATAGAATTATTCCGCCAGCCGCAGTTGCAAGCCCTCGGCCACCTTTCCATCCGAGAAATGGATTCCAATTGTGGGCTGCTATTGCAAGCAATATTGCTAAAGCTGGCAAATAGAAATTCCCTCCAGAAATATATTTAGCTATCCAAACAGTTAAGAAACCTTTAAAAAAATCAATCAATAGAGTGGCAATTCCCAAGGACTTACTTTGAGAAATATGGTACAAATTATAAGCACCCATATTGCCAGAGCCACTATTGAGAATATCTTGTTTAGCAAAATACTTAGCCAAAATTAATGCTGTAGGAAATGCACCCAAGCCAAAGCCAATGGCAAGAATAAGCAAGGATTGAAAATTAATATATTCTATCATTATTTCTCCTGCAATAATTTAGTTTGCAGATACGAAACTACAATTAATATTATAAACAATAAATAAGCAATTGCCGAGGCATAGCCCATCATATCGGTTTTATCGAATGCGTATTTGAATATTTGATAAACAACAGTAGTGGTGGATTTCAGCGGGCCACCTTTGGTCATAATAATTATTTCTACAAACACTTGTAAGGATTTTATAGTATTGATAATTAAAACAAAAGTGAGTGTTGGCTTTAGCAAAGGTAAGGTTATCATTCGGAATTGCTGCCAAGCACTTGCTCCAGCAAGTCGTGCCGATTCATATAAATCATTCGATATAGCTTGAAGACCTGCCAAGAATAGCACCATATAATATCCAGTTGCTATCCATATATCCATTGCCATAATAGAATAAAGTGCTGTATTCGGCTCTAAAAGCCAACCTTTGGATGGAGTAGGTATTGAGACAGCTTGCAATAGTAAATTCAAATATCCATCTTTTGCATATAGATTTGTAAATATTAATGCCAATACAACAATAGAAGTTACAGATGGCAAAAATAAAATAGAGCGAAAGAAATTCTTAAACATAGCCAATTTACTATTTAGTAAAATAGCCAAAAAGAGAGCTAAAGCTGTGGAAATTGGAACTGTACCAAGAGTGAAAATCCCACTTACTTTGAGCGAATGCCAAAACAAATCATCTTGGAAAACAGCAGAGTAATTCCCTAATCCTACAAAAGTTGAATCGCCAGTCAGACTATTATATTCATGAAAGCTTAAAAATGCAGAATATAGCAGTGGATATAGCCAAATGCTCACAAATACTAAAATCCAAGGGGCTAGCAGAAAAAGAGTAAAGCTATGATAGTTCCAGCTTTTCTTCATTAAATTTCACCTAACATTGAATAAAGCAATTCAAGTGGCAACCCCACTACATTATAGAAATCCCCTTCTATTGAACTCACGAAAGTAGCACCGAAATCATCTTGAATACCGTAAGCTCCAGCTTTATCCATTGGTGAGCCAGTTGAAATATATGATTTAATCTCGATTTGCCTCAAGTTTCGGAAAGTTACTTTAGTTTCTTTATGTTTCACAAGTATTGTATCAGAAGCTGTATTAGCAGCTGCCACAGCAGTGAAAACAGAATGGGTATTGCCAGATAGCTGAGTTAACATTTCAAGTGCTTCCAGTTCCGTGCGAGGTTTATTAAGCACCTTACCTTCGAGATACACAATAGTATCGGCTGCTATAACAATTGCAGGATATTCTGTTAAATTCAAAACGCTTTCAGCTTTGCTTCGAGCAAGTTTTTCACAATAATCCACTGGATTTGTAAATTCAATTGCATCTTCATCGAAATCCGAAACTATTACTTCAAATTCAAGCCCCATACTTTCCAAAAGTGATTTGCGACGAGGCGAACCAGAAGCTAAGATTAAAGGCAATTGCAAATGCAATAGTTCTTTGAAAATAGATTTCATATTTAGATTAACTCCACATTTTCAACTTTAGAAAGTCTTTCCAAAATTAGCTCCCAAGCTATATTTTCTGTGTTTCTTCGTTTATAAAAACGGCAAAGATAACGCAATGTGAATGTTACAGCAGCGTTTTCAATTGCAATTGTTACTTTGGGATTGTGTTCTGGGAAAAGCAATTCCTCATAGTGCATTTTTATTTCTTCTATTTCTTCTGGAGTCAACTTATGACTGATTAGCTCCGCCACTTCTTCCAAGATAACTTTCACCGCTCTCAAATCGGATTTCAAACTCACACGCAAATAGATTTCATTCCAAATGCTTGAAGCTCCACGGCTATAGTTAGCAACAGTTTGAATTATTACTAAATGGTTTGGAATTTTAATTATCCTTCCCGTGGGTTCATCTCCATCTACCCAATTGCCCACTTCGGCTACCGAAATATAAAGCAATCCAAAATCCATCACATCGCCACTTATCTCACCTATTTGGATTCTATCGCCTACTTCAAAAAGTCCACGCCAAATTATTACGAAATAAGAAGTAAAGTTTCCAACTAACTCTTTATTTGCCAATACTAACGCTGCCGAAACTAAGGACAATAAAGAAAGTACACTTTTATAGCCCTCGAACCACACCACAGTCAAATTAAGCAAGGCAAAAATTGTGGCTATATAGTTTGAGGTTTGTCGCCAAAGGTATTTTGCGTTCAGCTTAGTTACTTTCTGGTTAATTACCCTTCCCAGTATCCCTCGAATTGCTAGTGAAACTAGTATGATACCGAATGAAGCCAGTACTTTAAACTGTGTGGAATCTAACAATTGGAAGAATTTTCTCATTAATCTAAATTAGTTTATAGTTGTAACTACAAAAATAAGTGTATTTGCTCAAAGTTTGTTAAAAGTTGAGAATTTTTTTTTGATGGTGGGGGTCTGTTTTTTCTTAAGTTGCTTTCTATCAATATTGAATCCCAAAAGGGATTTGTGCAATATAGTTCCGTAGGTGCTAACTATTAACTTTTCTACGTCCTTTTGCATTTCATTCCACCTCCAGTCAGCAAGCAAATAATGATTTACACAAATTAATTTTACAAATTTTAGAACTTCCTATCTCACCTCTCTCTAAATTTCTTTTTTTGTAATTACTTGATTTTTTCGCAATTTGTAGAATGAAATTACAAAAATCTTTAACTTTAGCTATTGCTCCTTTGCTTGCATTGGGACTTTTCCTATTAATGTCTAGCAATGGAATTAATCCAAACGTTGCCAAAATGGCTGGTCTTGCCCTCTGGATAGCTATTTGGTGGCTCACCGAAGCTGTTCATTTGGCTGTTACTTCGCTATTGCCAATTATCTTTTTGCCAATATTGGGCATAGCAGATTCTAAAACTACTGCTCAGCAATATATGGATCCGATAATTTTCCTTTTCATAGGAGGATTTATAATTGCATTTGCTATTGAAAAATGGGAATTACATAAAAGAATAGCTTATAAGATACTGCAAATTGTAGGCGTTAGCACAAGCAGAATACTCTTCGGCATTATGCTCACATCATTTCTACTCTCTATGTGGATTTCTAATACTGCTACTGTAATGATGCTGATTTCGGCAGTTATTGCTATCATTTTACAAGTTGAGAATTTATTCAGCGAGGAAAAGCATTCTCACAATTTTTCTACTGCTGTTCTAATTGGTTTGGCCTATTCTGCTACAATTGGAGGAATGGCTACTCTGGTTGGAACTCCTACCAATATGATATTTTATAGAGAATACGTAGAAAAATACTCAGGTCAAGGTGATTTGAATTTCTTCACTTGGTTTGCAATTGGCTTTCCCATTGCATTACTGTTTTTAATAGTTACTTTTTTTATTCTGAAACGGCTTTTCCTAAAAAATTCTAAATTTGAACATTTACCTGAACATCATTTTGGGAAAATGTACCAAAACTTAGGCAAAATGTCTTTTGAAGAAATTGTAATTTCTATTATTTTCTTATCCACAGCCGTGCTTTGGTTCACTCGTGCCGATATTGATTTCGGAGTTATCAAATTATATGGTTGGAATAATTTTTTCGCAAAAAAAGAATTCTTGCAAGATAGCACAGTCGCTATAGCAATGGCAGTTTTACTTTTTATTATACCTGCAAAAAGCAAACCCAATAGTGCTATATTAGTTTGGGACGATGTAAAGAAATTACCTTTTGGGATAATACTCCTTTTTGGCGGTGGCTTTGCCTTGGCAAAGGGCTTTGAACTTTCTGGCTTAACAATTTGGCTTGGCTCTCAATTGCAATTCGTAGCTGGTGCTAATATTTATTTAGTAATTTTATTGCTTTGCGTTTTAATTACTATCATAAGTGAATTTGCTTCCAACGTTGCCTGCATTCAACTTATGCTGCCAATATTGATAGCAATGCAGCACACTATGGGAGTAAACCCATTAATGCTAATGATTCCAGCCACACTTGCTTCCTCGCTTGGCTTTATGTTGCCTGTGGCGACTGCTCCGAACACCATAGTTTATGGTAGCGGTAAAATTAAAACAAAAGATATGCTTAAAGCAGGGCTTTTGATTGATATTGTTGGGATAATAATTATTAGTTTGTTTAGTTTTTTAATTAAGTAATGA
>CAZYXG010000041.1:0-24357 GCA_964650885.1 uncultured Hyphomicrobiales bacterium
AACTACAAAAGTTGATCCAATAATCAGTAATGATACTATTCAAATTTAAATAACGGGTTATATTATCTTGCTTTAATTCAAAATAATATTGCTAAAGTGTACAAATTTATAAAGGAGTGAAGGGATGACAATTTTTGTTTTGTAAAATTATTTTATGTTGAAATTGTAATATAATTTTAACAATACTCTAATTTGCATTTAGTAGCCATCAACTAACTTACCTTTTCTAAAAATCAAAATTGATGACAAATTTACTTTAATTCGTCTTATTTTGCGTGTGTATTCTTTTGATAGTCTGAAAAAACAAAGTAAATGAGTGAAATCGAATTATTAGAGTCTGCTAGTTTCCCTAAAGAACTTATGGAAAAAGTGGCTTCATTACCCCAAAAGTCTGGTTGCTATTTATATAAGAACGATACTGGCAAGATTATCTATGTGGGTAAGGCAATTAAGCTACGCAATCGGGTGAAGCAGTATTTTCAAGATAGACCTAAAGATGCTAAAACTAAAGTACTGGTAAGCAAAATTAGTGATTTGGATTTCTTTATTACAGATACAGAAGCCGAAGCTCTTATTCTGGAAGATACTCTAATCAAAGAACACAAACCTAAGTATAACATTTTGCTGCGGGACGATAAGACTTTTCCTTACATAAGAGTTACAAATGAAGATTATCCCCGTATCTTTTCCACAAGAATTATCGTTAAAGATGGCTCTAAGTATTTCGGACCTTTCACAGATGTTCGCGCACAAAAATATGTACTCAAAACACTAAGCACACTTTATAAGATTCGCAGTTGCAATTTAGACATTACAGCCGATTCAATTGCAAAGCAAAAGCATAAGGTATGCTTGGATTTCCATATAAAGAAATGCGAAGGCCCTTGTGTTGGCTTGGTTGAAAAGCAGAAGTATGCCGAAAACATTAAGCAATCCGTGGCTATAATTAATGGTAAAACAGGGGAGCTGGAAAAACAAATCGAAACCCAAATGCTTGAAGCCGCTGAAAATTTAAAGTTTGAAGAAGCTGCACTGCTGCGAAATCGCCTTTCAATTTTAATGGATTATAACTCTAAGCAGAAAATTGTTTCCACTGAAAATATTGATAGAGATGTGTTTGGCATTTTCAGAAATGAAGATTATGCTTGTACACTTGTTTTCAAAGTGCGAGAAGGGAAGCTGCTTGGCAAAAGACACTATCTAATTCATAACGTTTTAGAGCAAGTCGATGCTGAAATTATCCAGCGAACTATGGAAAGCTGGTATTTGGAATCGGACTTTGTGCCAAGGGAGATTTTCTTGCCTTGCGAACCAGCCGATATAGAATACATAACTGGTTGGCTGGGAGAAAAGAGAAGTGGTGCTGTAAGTGTGATGATACCTAAAATAGGAGATAAACGAAAGCTAGTGGAAATGGCGAATACCAATGCAAGCCAAATTTTGGGCGATCATATAGAAGCTATTGAAAAAAGAGAGCAAGTGATATCTCGTGCTGTAATTTCATTGCAAAGAGATTTGCGATTGAAAAATCCGCCACGGTTAATTGAATGTTTCGATAATTCCCACATACAAGGAACTGATTTGGTTTCTTCTATGGTTTGCTTTGAAGATGGCAAACCAAAGAAATCTGCTTATTTGAAATTCAAGAATAAGACTGTACTGAAAAATGACGACTTTGCTTCAATGCGGGAAGTAATTCTAAGGCGTTATACCAAACTCAAATTTGAAATTGAAGAATATGAGAAAGCTGAGAACAAAGAATTATTTAAGAAAATCCCACGCTATCCTGATATGGTGATTATAGATGGTGGAAAAGGACAACTTTCTTCGGCGATGGAAATATTCACCGAGCTTGGTCTGCAAAAGAAAATTATAGTGATTGGACTTGCAAAAAGATTGGAAGAAGTATTTTTTCCGAATGAAAGCGAGTCAGTTTTGCTTCCAAGAGCGTCAAGCAGCTTGAGATTGATTCAACACCTTCGGGACGAAGCTCATAGGTTTGCAATAACATATCATAGAAGTTTAAGAGATAAGCGAACATTGCAAACAGAACTCACTGAAATACAAGGGCTTGGCGATAAAACAGCAGAGAAATTACTCATTGGGATTGGCTCAGTAACTCGAATAAAAGAGGCGACAAAAGAGGAACTTAAGGAATATGTGAACGAGAAAATAGCCGATAAAATCATTGCACACTTTGCGGAAATTTCAGAAACTAATGAAGAAAATGAATAAATTAATTTTAGATTTATAATTTTCAATGAAAATTTCTTAAATTTGATAATTAACATTTTAACCATTACTTTTATTTATTTGGTAGAAAAGTGGATTACAATTATTTACTCTTTATATTCTTTGGAATAATAGCCATAGCAAGTGCATTTGGTACAGTTACTTCCAAAAATCCTGTTACAAGTGCAATGTCCTTAGTGATGCACTTTGCATCGTTGGCTTGTGTTTATTTCACACTTAATGCTCAATTTGTTGCTGCATTGCAGGTACTTGTTTATGCAGGTGCCATAATGATTCTAGTTATCTTTGTGATAATGCTATTGAATTTGGGTGAAGAAAAATTATTCAGCGAAAAATTCGGCTGGCGACAGTACTCTGCAATTGGCTTAGGAGCTGTTATGGTTGGAGTTTTGGCTACAGTTTATTTTTCAAAAGGTACTCTTACGACCAAAATGCCAAAAGCTGCTTTTGAAAATGGCAAAGTCGAAAAAATTGGAACTGACTTATTTACCAATTATATGGTGCCATTTGAATTAATCACATTATTACTTTGTGTGGCAATTGTAGGTGCTATAATCTTAGCTAAAAAGAATATCGTTCATTCAGAAAACTTCAATAATCAAGAGGCGAACTAATAATGATTAATACAATTCCATTAGAATTTTACTTAATACTCTCTGGTGTAATCTTCACAATTGGTGCAATTGGAGTATTAACTCGCCGCAATGCGATTATTATCTTTATGTGTATAGAATTAATGCTGAATTCAGTTAATTTGTCATTAGTGGCTTTCTCTTCGTTTTTGGGAGAAACATCTGGACAAATTTTTGTGTTTTTTGTAATGGCAGTTGCGGCAGCCGAAGCAGCTGTTGGTCTTGCAATAGTGCTAGCATTATTCAGAAATAAGAAAACATTATACGTAGATGAGATTAATGTTTTGAAATGGTAAACAAAACCATTTGAACCAATGTGAAAAGCAAATTATTTACTGCACCCCAAAAGTTATAGACTAACATTTGGGGTGTTTTTTTTATTGGGTAGTTTTTTAATTATATGTTATAAAATATAAAAAAATTATCATTGCTCCCTTTTGGGTTTAGCCATCTTGTTGTCTCTGAGTGTTTGCAAGAGCAAACGGTGGTGGCAGTTAAAGCCAAGTAAATTCGCAGGCTCAGGAAGATAGGCATTTCCACTGAACTCAATAACCGAATAAAAAATTACTTCAATCTTTTGCTATAAAAATTGATTTTGCTCTAATCTGAATCTGGGTGGCTGAGAAGTAGACGTTGGTGTTAGGTAAAGCCAAGTAAAAAAGTTATTAATTACTTTTCCTCTCCCACACCATTATTCCCATCAATATTTGTAGTTTCCTATAAATTTCCTTAATTTGTACTTGTCTGGTATTAGGCAAAATTGAATTTACTTTTAATTTGAAGATGGAACCTCTATACGAACCTGTTTACGAAGAAAATACTCCTTTTGGGAAAAGCATTGATTATGATTTGAATGTACTTTTGACGAATTGCGATAAAGTACTTTTTAATTACGACAGAGAGCTAGTCATAAAGGGTTTCCACTATTGTGTGGATAAGCATTCCGATGTGATTAGAAAGTCGGGATTGCCTTACTATACTCATCCGCTCAATGTAACACTTATTTTGCTGAATGAATTTCCATATTCGGATGCAGAATCTGTGGTGGCTTGCCTTTTGCACGATATTATCGAAGATGTGGAGGGGATTAAAAAATCCACTATTGAAGAAGAATTTGGTCTTGAAGTAGCCGAAATGGTAGATGCCGTTACCAAAATTCGCTATGAAAATACGGCAAAGCTAAAAACTAAAGCGTCCACAGCTCGTAAATTATTTTTGTCGCTTGTCAAAGATATTCGAGTAATACTTATTAAGCTTTCGGATAGACTACATAATATGCGAACTCTGCACTATTTGAGTCCAGAAAAGCAAATCGGAATTGCTAAAGAAACTCTAAGCTTCTATACCCCAATAGCCCACAGATTGGGCTTGAATAAAATTAAAATGGAGCTGGAGAACCTTTCTTTCTATTATTCGGATAAGTCGGCATATATTGCCATACAAGATGCACTAAAAGCCAAACGTAGGGATTTCTTGACTTATATTAATCAATTCGTTGTTTTAATTGAAAAAAGTTTAAGTGTTTCCAATGTAGGCTTCACTATTACAGTGGTGCATAAGCAAGAGTACGAGATTTTCCAAATGATGCAGGACGGCAAAGCACTTTCGGATATTGATAATTTCTATTCTGTTGTTATCATTCTCAAAACAAATGACGTTTCCGAATGTTATAGAGTACATGGTATTTTGGCGACTGCTTTCAATACAGTTAGCTTTGTGGATTTTATTTCTAATGCCAAATTGGATTGGTATAAATCGCTGAATACTGAGCTAATTGGGCCAGATGGTAAAAAAGTTGAAATTGTTATCCGCACAGAAGAAATGGAAAAAGTTTCCGAAGAGGGTTTTGCAAATTCATTCTCACTAAAAGAGGGTCGCAAAAGAGCTTTGGAAATTTCTGATGACGAAATAGAGCAGTGGGGCGAATGGATGCAGGATATTATAGAATCCAATCCAGATATAGCACAGCAAACTATATGGAACTCAATCAAAATGAATTTATTCGATGGCGATCTTTCTATTTATGAGAAAGATGGCACTATACATAACCTCACCAAAGGGGCTACTGTACTTGATTATGCTTTTTCATTAAGTGATAAAGTTGGCTTGCAGTGCATTTCTGCCAAAGTGAATGGCTTGCTCAGGGATATTAGCTATGAGCTGAAAACTGGCGAACAAGTAGAAATTATTAAATCGCCCAATGCAAAACCAAAAGAAGATTGGCAAAAATTTGTTTCATCGCATAGAGCTGTGGTTGCTCTTCATAACTACTTCAAGCAAAGCAATAAAGGAGTGGCTCCAAGTTTGCCAGAAATTGAAAATTTCGATGTGGAACTACTTATCTATGGGCAGGACAGAGAGGGGATGCTTTCTAATATAACAGTGGCAATAGGCACAAATAATATGAAAAAAATATCTATCGAATCTATGGGAGATATGTTTGAAGGGCGAATTGTTGTTACTATAAAGAACTTAAAAGAGCTAAACGAGGTCTTTTTGAACCTACTGCAAATTGAAGGTATTCGCAAAGTGGAAAGAATTGAAAATTAATTATAAAATCTAGTAGAAATACTGATACAGAGCCGCAATATCGAGCCGATAATTCAAGTATAGAACAAATACATTCGGAATAATTGGCTTGATTGAGAAACTCTTAAATACTACGGCAAAGGATACTGCCTCAACTATCTTTCGCAAGGAAGCAAAAGAAAAGCAAGCCGCTGACCCAATCAAAGTTCTAAATGCTTTGGAGGATACTCTAGATTTATCCGACAATGCAATGAATCTCAAAAAGTTAAATAAAAAGGAGCTCGAATTATTTGGCAAATCTCTTAATAAATTAAATAGATTTGGAATAGTTGGACACCACTACTATGAAATAGATGGTAAAATTGTTAAAAGAGACATCACTACTTCTCTTGGCGACCGAAGACTTTACGGGCAGAAGCAAGTCGCAAGCAATTTTTCTATTTATGCATAATCCGACATGGAAGTCATTCTAAAGAATACACGAGCAAGGAAGTTCGTGTTTTTTTTTATGGTATTATATTCTTATTTATGGTTTGTATTATATTATCTGCTTTTTCATCTGTCAGAAATGGAGGCACCTCAGGTGTCGCCACTGGTAGTTTCATTTCGCCAATTACTACTTGCACATTCCTTAAATAATCTTTTTTAAATATGAACCTCTCTCTAACTCTCCCCGACACTGATAGAGGAAAAATAACAAAATACGGAATAGTTCTTATTTGCAACATCATTTGTTGCTTCGCCTAAATAATAAAGAGGTTCTGTTTCTGGTTTGCGAGATACAAAAAAGAAATCTAACTACAGAAATATTCAAATACTTAAGAACCCCCTCAGTGATTGAGAGGGCATCTATATCTTACTTCTTATTCTTGCAGTGCGTGTCTAAGAAATTGAAGAATTCTTCTTGCCAAACTGCTGCATTTTGTAAGCTTAAAACCCAGTGGTTTTCATTTGGGAATAATATTATTTTGCTCGGTATGCCTTTCATTTGTGCAGCTGTGAATGCTTCAAGCGATTGATTGTATGGCACACGATAATCTTTCATGCCTGTGTAAATTAAGATTGGTGTATCCCAATTCTGCACGAATCTATTTGGTGAGTTTTTCTCATAAATTTCTTTATTTTTATTTTCCCAGTAAGGTCCACCAAATTCAGCATTTGCAAAGAATAACTCTTCAGTCGCACCATACATACTTTCCAAATTAAACACACCGCAATGTGAAATAAAAGCAGAGAAACGGCCTTGATGATTTCCAGCAAGCCAAAAAGTAGTGTAACCACCAGCACTTGCTCCCACAGCTGCTATGCGTTTTGTGTCCACATATTTAAGTTTAGAAATCTCGTCAGTGGCGTCTAAGATGTCTTGCATTGCTTTGCCACCCCAGTCTTTGCTAATTTCATCTACCCATTCTTGCCCAAAGCCAGGAGCTCCTCTTCTATTTGGAGCAACTACAATATAACCTTGCGAAGCCATTAAGTATATATTCCATCGGTAGCTCCAATAGTGGCTAATCATTGATTGTGGGCCGCCTTGGCAGTAAGTAATCATCGGATATTTTTTCATTGGGTCGAAGTTAGGCGGGTAAATCACCCAAGTTTGAACTTTTTTACCATCTTTAGTAGGCACATTGATATTCTGGAACTGCACTTTATTTAGATTTGCAATTACTTCTTTATTAATATTCGTAATTCTTTCTGTTATTTTATTCGTTTTTGTATCGAAAAAATAAAAGTCAACTGGGTCTTGAATAGTTGTTTTGCCTATTACTATTTTATCTCCACTTTTATCTATAGTTAAACCAGAAGCATAATCCGCAATGTCAGATGTTAAGAAAGTTACTTCTTTGCTTGCGAAATCAATTACAGCCAGCGGCTCAATTCCCATTTGAGAGCATACGATATAAACTTTTTTGCCATCTGCACTCCAAACAAAATCATTAATCCATTGGTCAAGCTTTTCAGTTAGTTCCCAAATTTTACCTGAAGCTTTTTCATAAATCATAATTCTGATTTTATCAGATTCCAGTCCAGCTCTAGCTTGCGATTTGAAAGCAATATATTTTCCATCACGAGAATATTTCGGGTCTTTATCGTAGCCAGGCAAATTTGGAGTTATGTTCTTAGTTGTGCCATTTGCAACATCATATATATATATGTCGCTATTTGTGCTGATGTGTTCTTCTTTTACTTTGCGAGAAGTGTAAGCAATCTCTTTTCCGTCTGGGGAAAAAGTAAATTCACTATTTCCACCCATTGGCTGCACAGGACAATCGAAAGGTTCATTTGGCATTAAGTCAATAGCTTTAGTAGTCGCTAAATCAACTAAAAATATATGACTACGCAAATCATCTTCAAAATGATCCCAATGTCTGATTGGCAAAGCATCATAAATCATTGCATCGGATTTTGGATAGGCAGGATATAAATCTGTAGTTGTTTTATGAATTTTCACTTCCGAAGAAACAAGTAAATGTTTGCCCTTGGGCGACCAGTTAAATCCACTTGCACCTTCTGCAAATGCAGTAACTGAGCGAGGAGTTCCATTTGGGTAATCCATAATAAACACCTGCGGCACTCCAGAGGAAGTTGAAATGAAAGCAATTTGCTTTCCATCGGCACTCCATTGGTGGTTGAATTCACTTCCAGTTAATTGAGTTAGTCGAGTTGGAATTTTATCAACAAGTAAATTGTCTTTTGCAGTTTCTAAAGAAAGCAAATAAACATTTTTTGATTTTTTGTTTGCAGCCAAATCTGGAATATCCATGTTAAATAAAAGAATGTTTCCATCGGGCGAAATTTGGGGGTCTGAAAGTCTTTTAAGAGAAAGTAAAGTTTTGTAGTCAAAATTTACTTGTGCAAATAAGTTCATATTGCTAGCTAAGATAGAGCAATATAGGGCTACAACGGCAATAATTAGAGTTGGTTTCGAGTGTTTAAACATAGTAGGTTCGACCTATTTTTAATAAATTTTGTAAAATAAAAGACAAATTTCTAAAAAAACGTGCAGAAATCAAAGAAAAATAGTTAATTTTGTGTTCTGTATTGAAGTGCATTTTTATTAATGCAAAGAATTTTGTAGTTTTGCATTCTCTTTTTGAGACAATACGCAAAAAGCAGATAGCAAGTTTCTTCTCTTGAATAACTTGCATCCATTAATGAAGACAAATATAAGTTTTAGGAGTAATAAGAATCGTGGAACAAACAGCAAAAAAAGCATTGGTAATA
Source organism: uncultured Hyphomicrobiales bacterium (assembly GCA_964650885.1). Taxonomy (GTDB): domain Bacteria; phylum Bacteroidota; class Ignavibacteria; order Kapaibacteriales; family UBA2268; genus JAPLFM01. The sequence goes on from CAZYXG010000041.1 coordinate 8,640, forward strand.
CCAGCTGCAAAAATAACTAAATCTTACAGAAAAGAAGACGTAACAAGAGATTGGTGGGTCATTGATGCTGCAGGATTTACAGTAGGTAGATTAGCTACACAAGTTGCAACATTATTGCGTGGCAAACACAAACCTATCTTCACACCTCACGTAGATTGTGGAGATCATGTTGTAATAATCAATGCTGAAAAAGTCAAATTTTTGGGCAAAAGAGAAGAACAAAAAGAATATTTCCGTCATACTGGCTATTTAGGTGGTGGTATCCATACTAAATTTAAAGATATGATTGCAACACATCCAGAAAGAGTTTTGGAATATGCAATACACGGAATGTTGCCTAAAAATCGTTTGGGCAGACAAATCGAAAAAAAATTAAAGGTATATGCAGGTACTGAGCATCCACATTCAGCTCAAGAACCAAAAGAGTTCATACTTGTATCTAATAAAAAAGAAAATAAGAATTAAGGATTTTTTATAAATGAAAGTTTTTGCTGCAACAGGTAGAAGAAAAACATCAGTAGCTCAGGTACGTTTAACTCCTGGCACTGGTAAAATTGCTATCAATAAAAGAGAAGTAACTAATTACTTCCCAGTTGAAATTCAAAGAATTAATGCATTCAAACCAATGGAAATTACTAGCCAAGTTGGAGCATTTGATATTAGTATCAATGTTCGTGGCGGTGGTCCTTCTGGTCAAATGGGTGCTATTCAATTGGGTTTGGCTCGTGCATTAGTTATTTTCAATGAAGAATTGAAAAGCGGATTGAGAAACGCTGGCTTTATGACTCGTGACCCTAGAATGGTTGAGAGAAAGAAATATGGTCAGAAAAAAGCGAGAAAACGCTTCCAATTCTCAAAACGTTAATACGTTTTATATTTTTTTCAAATTACCATGCTTTTGGATTGTCAGAAGGTGTGTTTCGTTTATGCGGAATCTTCGGCAAGTTGAAAAGAGCAGATGTTTTAACACTTTTTAAATTTAGGTTTTCAAATGCAACATTATGTTGAAATAGAAGCTTTGCTTAAAGCAGGTGCCCACTTCGGTCACATGACTAGTCGCTGGAATCCAGCGATGAGCAAATTCATCTTCACAGAAAAAAACGGTATCCACATTATTGATTTGCGTAAAACGCAAGTCCTTGCCGATATCGCTCGCGATGCAGCTTACGACGCTGCTGCAAAAGGTAAAATTATCCTTTTTGTTGGTACTAAACCACAAGCTAAATCAATAGTTAGCGAACAAGCTAGCCGTGCAGGTATGAACTATGTATCTGAAAGATGGTTAGGTGGTATGCTTACAAATTTTGCTACAATCAGAAAATCTATTAAAAGATTGGGCTTGATTGACAAAATGGAACAAGATGGTACTTATGAAAAAATTACTAAAAAAGAAAGATTAATGCTCGATAGAGAGCGTGATAGATTAAGAAAAGTATTTGGCGGTATTGAGTTTATGACTCGTTTGCCAGGTGCTTTGTTTGTTGTTGATATTAAAAAAGAACACTTAGCTTTGAAAGAAGCAAAAACATTGGGTATTCCAGTTATAGCTGTAGTTGACACAAATTGCGACCCTAACTTGGTTGATTATCCAATTCCTGCTAATGATGACTCTAATGCAACTATTGAATTGCTTTCTGCTTTAATTGCTGATGCAGTTTTGGAAGGTACTGAAATAGCTCGCAATAGACAAGCTGAACTTGGAACTGATAACTCAGGTAAAGATTCAGGCGATAGCACAGAAGATGCAGGACAAATGAAACGCAAACTTAGAGAACGCAAACCTGGTGGATCTGCTCCACGTTCGCCAAGAGCTCCGAAAGCTGCTGAGGCAAATGTAAACGCAAGCCCAACAGAAACAAATCAATGATTTGAATAAATAAAAAAAACATCTTTGATTTTAAAGATGTTTTTTTTTGTTAAAATTGAAAATTAATTATTAATCTTTAAAAAAATTAGGAATAAAACGATGGCTGAAATTACTGCAAAATTGGTAATGGAGCTTAGAGGCAAAACTGGCGCAGGTATGGCAGATTGCAAAAAAGCTTTAACAGAAACTGATGGAGATATGGAGCAAGCAATTGACTATCTTCGCAAAAAAGGTGCTGCTCAAATAGCAAAAAGAGCAGATAGAGAATCTAATGAAGGAATTGTACTTATTAGAGTATCTGCTGATAGCAAAACTGCTGTATTACTTGCTGTAACTTGCGAAACAGATTTCGTTTCTCGTAATCAAGAATTTGTGGATTATGCTACTAGTGTTGTAGAAGTTGCAGCAAATTCCACTGCTTCTTCTGTAGCTGAATTGTTAGCTTTGAAAGTTGGCGATGTAACTGTTGAAGCTGCTCACAATGATATTCTTGCTAAATTCTCTGAAAAAATTGAAATCGGTAAATTCGAAAGAATTACAACTACTGGTAGTTTAACTTCTTATATCCATAATGGCAGCAAATTAGGTGTTGTTTTGGATTTAAGTGCAGAATTGAAAACTGATGCTCAAATTGCTTTAGCTAAAGATATTGCTATGCAAATCGCTGCTATGGCACCATCTTTTGTTAATAGATCTGCTGTCACTCAAGATGCTTTAGATAGAGAAAAAGCTATTTATTTAGAGCAAGCTGCTGCTGAAGGTAAAGCTCCAGATATGGCTGAACGAATTGCTACTGGTAAAATCGAGAAATATTACAAAGAAGCTTGTTTGGTGGAACAACCATTTGTGAAAGATGCTACAAAAACAGTTACAGACATCGTTAAAGAAATCGCTACTGATGCAGTAGTGAATAATTTTGTTAGAGTGGCAATTGGCTAATTCAATGCAAAAAGTTTATAATAGAATATTTCTTAAGCTAAGTGGCGAATCTCTTATGGGTCGCCAAGATTTTGGGATTGACCCAGAAACTCTAAAAGAATTTGCTAGTGAAATAGCAGAAGTACACCGATTGGGAGTACAAATTGGGATAGTTATCGGAGGTGGTAACATCTTCCGTGGTATTGAAGCGGCTGCTTACCAAATTGATAAAGTTTCTGGCGACCAAATGGGTATGCTTGCTACTGTTATCAATTGTATAGCTTTGCAAAATGCTCTTGAAGCTGAGGGAGTTCCAACTAGATTGCAATCTGCAATTAAAATGGAACAAATTGCTGAATCTGTAATCAGAAGAAGAGCTGTTCGACATTTGGAAAAAAATAGAGTAGTTCTATTTGGTGCAGGCACAGGAAATCCTTACTTCACAACTGACACTGCGGCGGCTCTTAGAGCAATTGAAGTGGAAGCTGAGCTTGTGATTAAAGGCACAAGAGTAGATGGAATTTACGATTCCGACCCTGAGAAAAATCCTGACGCTAAGAAATTTGAAACTATTAGCTATAGAGATGTTCTTGAAAAAAACTTGAGAGTGATGGACTTAACAGCTATTACTCTTTGCCAAGAAAATAATTTACCAATTAAAGTGATTAACTTCAACGAACGTGGCAATCTTAAAAGATTGGTTCTTGGAGAAAATATAGGTTCAACAGTTACAAACATCTAAAGAGAAATAGAATGAGCGTACAAGATATAATTTCGCAAACAAAAAACCAAATGACTAAAACAGTAGAACACACTCAATCTGAGTTTGGTAAAGTTCGTACTGGTAGAGCTTCGGCTTCATTGGTAGATAGTGTAACTATCGAAGTATATGGCAGTCATATGCCAATTAATCAAGTGGCAAATGTTTCTGTGCCAGACGCACGCACTATCGTTATTCAACCTTGGGATCGCACAACTCTAACTGCAATTGAAAAAGCAATTCAAATGGCTGATTTGGGTTTCAATCCGCAAAACGATGGTACTATTATTCGTGTTCCTGTGCCACCACTTACTGAAGAACGAAGAAAAGAATTCGTGAAACTTTGCAAGAAAATGGCTGAAGAAGGCAAAATTGCTATCAGAAACATTCGCAGAGATATGAACGATACACTTAAAAAAGAAGAGAAAGATAAAGAGATTTCTGAAGACGACCGCAAAAGAGGCGAAGATGAAATTCAAAAGATAACTGATATCAACATTAAAAACATTGATACGGCACTAGAGAAAAAAGAAAAAGAGTTAATGGAAGATTAATCCATTAGTGATTTAGAAAAGAAAGCAAAGGTAGGTTTTAATAAGACCTGCCTTTTTTTTGTGGTAAAAGTTTGGTTATTTAAAATAATTTTGTAATTTGAAGTAGAAATATTTAGAATTGTAAATATCTTGTTTCTATGAATAATAGTTTTAATTTCTTGGATTATGAAATGAAGAAATATATATTTGTTTTTATACTTTTGATTTTGTCAATTTCTAACACTTTTGCTTTAGAAATTATTAAAAACATAAAGTTCACAGACACAGTCTTACAATCATCTAGATTCTATCATATTTCTAATATCGATGGTGGTATTGTTGGTTTAAGAAGAGTTCAGAAAAGTTTACTACCAGAACATAACTTTGCTAAACAAATTCAGCTTTATGAAAAATATGATATGGATTTGAATTTTCTTGCAAATATTCAAACTGAAAAGGGATTAGGACAGTTTTCAGATAATTTGATTGATTTTCAAAATAAATACTATTCATTTTTTCAATCTGATATTGGAGATTATTTACATTTTGTAAGTTTCGATAAAGATTTTTCAAATATCAAGCTCAATAATCTTGATGAAGTATTTATTGACTCAAATTGGTATGTTGAAAATTTCTCATTTCCAAACTTCAATACATTTGTTGAAAAAAATAATGGAAATGAAGAATTATTCTTTGCAATGGCTAACTCAATTACATATATAAATACTTCTGATACTATTAGAAGCAAATATATGGCTCAGCTTTATTTGAACTTTTTTGATATTAATGGCAAACTTCAAAAAACATTCAAATCGGATGAGTTTTTTGGTAATACTTACGACCCAAATTTAATGAACTTTACTTCTCAAATTGCTAAACAGCTTAGCAATGGGAATTATTTGCTTTCAGCCAGATTTATAAGTTACAATTATACTCAATACGTATATTGTTTCACGCCTTCAGGAAAATTACTTTGGAAAACTGTATTGCCAGAAACATCAATGTCACGTAATTGGAAAATAGAGGAAATTAGTAATTATATTTATCTAATAGGTGAATATAAAACAAAAGTACTATTTGAACCTAATTTAAGTATTGCGAAGCTAAATCTTCAAGGAGAATTAGTGCAACTTAAAAAGGTAGATAAACATAATACTGTTAGTTTAACTAGGTCATCAATTGCAGATAAAGACAAGATTTATTTGTTTGGTTTAAATAATGGAGGTTCAGCAGCTGCTTTTACAATCATTGACACGAACTTAAATATTATTCACAATGAAGTATTTACAAAAGAAGAATTTGGAAGTGAGTTTTCAGCCGCAAGCAAAATTGCAGACAGTACTTTTGCAGTTGGATATTTAACTAAATATTCAAATCTTGCAATTGTAAAAATGAGTAGTACTCCAACTGATGTAAAAGAAGTCAACTCTTCATTTTATACAGGACTCCCATATCCAAACCCATTTGCTTCTGAAACAGTTATCGAATTCAGCTTAACTAAAGATGAATTAGTAACTATAGAGTTGTTTAGTTCAGCTGGTGAGAAAGTAGCAACTTTAGAAAAAGAATCTCTAAAGAGTATCGGAACAAATAGAGTTTACATTAAATCAGATGGACTTGCACAAGGTGTTTACTTTGTGAAAATTACTGCTGGCAATAATTCAGAAATTCGAGAAGTTATTATAAGCAAATAATATTGCTTAATATTTCATTTCAATTTGCATTAGCCCTACTTAAAATATAAGTGGGGCTTTCTTTTGTTTCTTCTTTATTTATTGGGATTTTAAGTTTAATCTTAAATTAAAATTAAACTGTTTTTCTCATTTTGCAAATAAACTTACAAAAAATAAGTTTAAATTCAGCATTGATATGTCTTTAAATGAAGAAAAGTATTTTATGAATGCAAATGAATCTAAACGAAAATTTATTCTAAGTAGCTTAATTGCAAGTGGGTTAGCAGTATCAGGTGTTAATTCGTTAGCTAAGATAGGCGATGCTAAAATACCAGAAGCAAAGCAGAAAATCAAAGCAAACCCACTCAAAGCTGGTAGCTTGGTGGGAATAGTAGCTCCTGCCACAGCTGTTACAGACCCTGAAGATATTGCCAAAGCTAATGAAGTGATTGCTTCATTTGGTCTTAAGTCAATTTATGGCAAAAATGTGCTAAAAGGTAGTGGCTATAAGACTCGTAGCGTAGAAGAAAGGGTAGCCGATTTGCACGAAATGTTTGCTAATCCAAATGTGGAAGCTATAATGTGCGTTCGAGGTGGCTATGGTTCGGCGGGTTTGCTCGATAAGTTAGATTATCAGTTATTAGCAGCCAATCCAAAAATATTTTGTGGCTATAGCGACATAACTGCAATGCACTTGGCAATCCAAAAAATGACTGGACTTGTAACTTTTCACTCGCCTGTGTTGTTATCTGCATATACAAAATTCACGGAAGACAATTTAAAAAGCATTTTGTTTGGATCAAATAAGGATAATTATTTGATAAATCCAGAGCAACGGCGAGGAATTCGCAATGCTTTTCCTATCCAAACGATTAAATCGGGCATTGCTAAAGGCGAACTAATTGGTGGAAATTTATCTATAGTTACTTCATTGATGGGAACTGAATATGAAATTGAAACTAAAGGCAAAATCCTATTTTTTGAAGATGTAGATGAACCAGCTTATCGAATAGATAGAATGTTGACTCAAATGAAACTGGCTGGCAAATTAGATGGACTTGCTGGTGCTATTATTGGCAAATGCGAAAATTGCAACTCGGCTGGACAGGGCAGTCTTTGGGATAGGTCTATTGGAGAAGTATATGATTATTTTTTTGCCGATGCGAACTATCCAGTTATATCTGGGCTAATGATTGGTCATACAAGCGAGCAACTGACTATACCGATGGGTATTATGGCTGAGCTTGATGCTGATAATAAAAAAGTAAAATTATTAGAAAAACCTACAAATTAATAAGAATGGCAACCGACACTAGAATAGAAAAATTAAAAGAAGTATTAAGCAAAAGACAGCCCGATTTGACGGCAGTTTTTGAGGATATCTACGATCCACATAATTTAATGGCTTGCCTGCGAAGTTGTGATGCAGTGGGAGTTTACGAAGTACATTTGGTGCAATCCAGAGTGCAATCCAAGAAGCAACAAAGAATAGGGCATGCAAGCTCTTCATCTGCCAAAAAATGGGTGGAACAAAGAAAATATAATGATGTTGCGAGTGCTTTTGAAGTTTTGCGAAGCCAAGGCAAGAAAATATATACTACCCACTTAGATGCAAATGCTGTGAGCATCCACGAACTTGACTTCACAGAACCAATAGCGGTAGTATTTGGTAATGAAAACGTTGGGGTAACAAAAGAAGCATTAGATTTGGCAGACGGCAATTTTATTATTCCGCAAGTGGGAATGATTTCTAGCTTGAATATTTCTGTTGCTTGTGCTGTCACTATGTATGAGGCTTATAGACAGCGAAATTTGGCAAAGAAATATGACAATTGTCAATTCGACGAAGCCACATTCGATAAAATAATAAACGATTGGATAATCTATAAGTAAATGTATTTGCTAATTTACATATTATTATTTGTATTTTCTTTTGGCTTAGCCCAAGAGAGTGTAGTAAATGATTTCTTACTTTTAGATAGTGCTTACATATTTGCAAATAATAATGGATTTAGTAAAATAAATGCTGGCTATTTATCTATCACTTCAAAGGGTAGACTTCCTGCATTGATATACACTATGCCCCATATCCTCCCCGAAGAGTTTTCGCTTAATATGAATGTAAAGTTCGATTCGAGTAGCAAAGTATCAAGTTATGGTGTGATTATTGGAGATACTGCAATTTATGCTGTTGTATTTAAAATAAATGCCGCCAATTATTATAAATTGCAAGAATATAATTCTGGTAAAATCACTGATATATCTGACTGGCAGAAGTTAGAATATCTTAATACATTTGCATTTCCTAATTTAATAAATATAGAGAATTTCAGTGATGGACTGAAATTCTCAATAAATACAAAGCAAATCAGAACATTTAAAACACAGAATAAATTCTATAAGTATGGTGTTACTCTTTCTATGAATTCTGCTTTGCATATTGATTATATTAGCTTGAAGAACAGAAAGCAAGTTTATAAAGCACAAGAGCAATCGAGAAATCCAAGTAAGCCATTAGAAAAAAGAAAAAAACGAAAGTTAAATCAGAAAACTTCGCTTGGCAATAATATAAATAGTATTTATAATGAGTCTGCGTGTATGCTATCGCCCGATGGGAAAAATATATTCGTAACTCGCAAACGCCATCCAGAAAATAGAGGGACAAATATATACGATGATGTTTGGTATTCAAAGTTGGATAGCCAAGGCAATTGGGAGCGTTTGCAAAACATTGGCTTTCCGATTAATAACATAGGCAATAACCATGTGGTGTCTGTTTCTGCAGATAACAGAACACTATATTTGCTCAATACATACAATCAAAATGGAGAGCCAAAGTCGGGCGGTATTTCTAAAACTAGATTGATAGACAATAAGTGGACTATCCCCGAAGATGTTAATGTTTTGGGATATAATAATATTAATCAGTTCTCTACTTTCAATATTTCTGCCGATGAAAGTATAATGACTATGTCTATGGAAAACCAAGAATCAATTGGTGGATTAGACCTTTATGTTAGCTTTAAAACAGGTAATAATCAATATACAAAACCATTGAATTTAGGCAGAACAATTAATACTATCGAAAATGATTTTAATTGTTTTCTTGCTGCGGATAATCAAACATTTTATTTTTCTACACTTGGAAGAGATGGATTTGGTTCGGCGGATATATATTTTTCAAAGCGACTGGATTCCACTTGGCAGAATTGGAGTGAGCCACAAAATCTGGGAGAAGAAATAAATTCAGCATCTGCTGAAATTGCTTTTGCCATTAGCTACGATGGGGATTATGCTTACTTGGTCACTCAGGATAGTACAATTTCAATTGGTGGTACAGACATTGTGAAAGTGAAACTTCCTAACGAAGCTAAGCCAAACCCAGTAGCTATTTTGAATACTAATTCCTCTTTTGATTCACTAATTGTTAGAAATAAAGCCAATAATGAAATTATTCTAAAAGTAAATAAGCAAGAAAATAAAACATTGACTTTGCCTTTAGGACAGAATTATCAAATTGAGTATAAAAAAGATGGTAAGTTTGTTTCGGAAGATGTAAATCTTGATAAATCAGAAGTATTTGAGGTTATTGAAGGGAAGAAGTCTGAAATAGAAAATGATACAATTATTGTTTATTTCGATTATAAAAATTGGAAAGCTCAAATTGAAGAAATCGCAATTACCAGCGAAGTGAAAAAAGTCAATATCTACACATATTCCGATATGCGTGGAACAGATAAATATAACAACGATTTGACAATGAAACGTTCTAAGTTTATAGAGTCCCGATTAATCAAGAAAACTCAGAAAGGGAAAATCCAATTTAACATTCAAAGCTATGGCAAACTCTATGCTAATCTGGACTGCGAAAGCGAAAACTGCTTTTCCAAAGATAGAAAAGCAGTTGTTATATTGGAAAAATAATTAATTACTTTTTGCCCATTTAAGCAAATCTTTAAATGTCGGCTTTTTGCCTGTCATCAAAATACCAACTCTATAAATCTTAGCTGCAAACCATATAGCACCCACTGTGGAAGTCAATAGTATAATCACTGAGGCAGCAATCTGCCAAAGTGGAACAGATGTAGCCGCCACTCTTGTAATCATCGTTATAGGCGATGAAAAAGGGAATAGTGACATAAATATTGAAAACGTGGAATCTGGCTGCCCCATAATTTGTGGCATTGTTGTAATTGTTAGTATTATTGGCAGAGTAATTGGAAGCTGCAATTGAGCTGCATCTTGTTCTGTATCCACAGCAGAGCCAATTGCCGCAAAAAGAGAAGCATAGAAAAAATATCCCATAAAGAAATAAAATACAAATGCAACACCCACCCAAATCGAAATCTTAGGTATGTTTTCAATAAAGCTTTTTGCTTGTGGACTCATTGCCTGATTGCCACTTTGCATAGGCATTTTATTCATTTGTTGCAAATTTTCTATCTTTTGAATTTCTGCTTTATTAAATGATTTATCGAATGTCATAACTAAGGGAGTTGCAACTGCCATAACTCCAAAAAGCATTACCATCCAAACTGCCACTTGGGTAAGTCCTACAAAACCAATACCCACCACTTTGCCTATCATCATCTCGAAAGGTGTTACCGAAGAAGCAAGTATTTCCATAATACGGTTCACTTTTTCTTCTATCACACCACGAGAAACAAAAGAGCCATAGAGGAAAGTAAGAATATAAATTGCAAAACCAAGAATATAACCAACAAAAGACATACCTTCGGCATTATCTTTTTCTGTTTTGCCAGATTCATTTATTTTTTTAGTTTCTAATTTTACATTGAGATTTATTCTAGCCAACAATGTTTTGTCCACTTTGGTTTCAGCCATTCTATATTCTCTTAGCACTTTGTCTAAGTCGTTTTCTAACTGATTTATAAAGCCAAGTCCACCGCCACCTTTTGTATATACAGTGACTTTTGCATTATCCAAAGCTTCCTTATTTAGTACCACAAAGCCATCGAGATTATCTGCTAACACTTCTTTGCTTAGCTCAGCTTCCGATTTATTTACTTTGAAATAAATATCTTTATTTGCTTTTATTAAATTGTCTGCTAATATATTTGTGTTGTCCAAAATAGCTAGCTTCTTACTGCTCTCGCCCATAGACATAGAAACAGCTATTATAATCGCAAAGAATAATATGAATGAAAGAGGTCCAATAAGTGTGCCTATAATAAAACCTTTCGATTTTACACGTTTTAAATATTCGTGGTTTATTATTGTCCAAATTTTAGAATTTGCCATTTTGTGTAATCTCTTAATTTTGGGAGTTTTTAACTGATTCTATAAATATTTCATTGATGCTTGGCTCCACGATTTCAAATTTCGTGAGTTGTAGTTTATCGGTAAGTAGTGCAATTATTTCATTTGGTTTCAATGCAGGATTTGTAATTTTAAGCTTGGCTTTTCCTTCGCTCTTGCTAATAATTACAAGGTTGTTGCCAATATTCACATCTTGAAAGTTTCCTTCGAATTCTATATTGAGATTGTTTTTCACGAAGCTCTTTTTAATTTCCCTTACATTTCCTGCAAGGATAACTCTACCTTTATTTATTAAACTAATCTCATCGCACATTTGCTCCACTTGGTGCATTTGGTGGGTGGATAGAATAATTGTTTTCCCGCTTTTTTTCAAATCAAGTATAATCTCAATGAATAGTTCTGAATTAATCGGGTCAAAACCAGAAAACGGCTCATCTAGAATCATTAACTCTGGATTATGAAGAACAGCAGCTATAAATTGAACTTTTTGACTCATTCCTTTGGAAAGGTCTTGCACTTTCTTATTGACAAAGTCCTTTGCTTCCAATCGTGTGAGCCAGAATACAGCTTTTGCTTGAGCATCTTTTTTGCTCATACCTTTGAGTTGCCCAAAATAAACAAGCTGATCTATCACGTTCATTTTCTTGTATAGTCCTCGCTCTTCGGGTAAATAGCCAATTTGATTTTGGTGGTCACGATTAATCTTTTCACCAAAAACTAATATCTCGCCTTGGTCGGGCATATAGATATTAGTAATCATTCGGATTAGAGTGGTTTTACCAGCTCCATTCGGGCCAAGTAAACCGTGGATAATGCCTTTTGGTATAGCTAAGCTAATATCGTTAGAAGCTTTATAGTCCCCGAAAAACTTAGTTACATTCTTAATTTCTACAATGTTCATTTCGATTCCAATTGAGATGGATGGTCGCCCCTAAGGAAAGACTCTAATTCTAAGACATCTTCCTCGCTGCCAACAAATAAGGGAGTTCGCACGTGGATTGACTCTGGTACTAAATCCAAAATTCTGTTCACTCCATCACTTGCTCTGCCGCCCGCTTGCTCCATTAGCATAGCCAAAGGGTTAGCTTCATAGACAAGTCTTAGTTTACCTTTTACGTTTTTCACATCTGCTGGATAAAGAAAAATACCACCGTAATGCAGAGTACGGTGGAAGTCTGCAATGCCAGTACCAATATATCTCTGTGTGTAAGGCCTATTGGTTTTATCATCAATAATTTTTAAATAATCAATAAACTGTTGAACTTTTCTATCCCACTTGTGGTAATTGCCTTCGTTCACACTATAGTAACTGCTTTTCTTAGGCACTTTCAGACCCTCGTTTATCAGAAGGAATTCGCCAATAGTTGGGTCATAAGTGAAAACATTTACTCCACGCCCAGTCGTATAGACAAACATAGTGCTTGAGCCATAAAGGGCATAGCAGGCACCCACTTGCTTATAGCCAGGTTGGATTATATCTTCAGCTGTACCGTCATCACCATCTTTGGAAACTTTACGGTATATTCCGAAAATAGTACCAATGGTAACATTAACGTCAATATTTGAAGAGCCATCTAATGGATCGAAAACAATCACATAATTACCTTTTTTGCGATTTTTAGGCACATTGATAATTTCTTCGTTTTCTTCCGATGCCATAACAGCAATATTTCCACTTTGTGCCATCACCCTAATAATCACTTCGTTCGCATACTCGTCCAGCTTTTTAACTTGCTCGCCGTGGACATTAGTGTCTTCGGTTAATCCAAGTACATCGTTCAAACCCGCTCTACGCACATCGCGCGAGATAATTCGTACGGCAAAAGAAATATTGTGTAGTAGTCGAGTGAACTCTCCAGTTGCTCCTGGATGTTTGTATTCTTCCAGTGTTATGTGGTTATCTAAAGTAATTAACTTCTCGGTATTGATTATCGCCATAATTAAAATTCAGCTTGTGGTTTTAAATGAAACAAAAATTAAGAAAAAAAATCATTAAAAACTTCCCCAAATCGAAATTTGGCGTAGATTTGTAAAATAAATTTGTGATTAATTAGTGTTAAGCTTAAAAATTACTCAAAAAATCAAATTGCAACTAAGGAAAGGGAAATGCCAAATTACACTTATAAGTGCAGAAAATGTGGTGAAGAATTCGATGTTTTCCAAAGTATTACAGCCGATGCATTCACTAACCACCAACAACAACCTGAAACGAAAACGGACTGCGATGGAGAAATTTATCGAAAAATTTTTGGAACAGGAGTTGTACTCAAAGGAACTGGCTTCTACGAAACTGATTATGTTAAGAAAACAGGTACTCCTGCCAAAACAGAAAGTTAAAAAGAAAAAGAAGTAGTAAATTATTTCAAAAATTTTACTTATATTTTCGAAATAATTATACTTGAATGTGTTATAGCTAACATCAAAAAAAAGCCACTCAAAATAGAGTGGCTTAAATGAAATTTCAATTTTGTGAGTTATAAACTACCTTATCTGAATTCTCTTGCGGATATATTTATTGTTACCAATTCTAACTTCAGCTATGTAATCGCCTTGTGGCATAAGTTTGCCATTGTCGTCTCTGCCGCCCCAGTATAGATTGTAATTGCCAGGGTTTTGTTTGCCTTTAAATAAAGTATTGATTACCTTTGCTTGAATTGAATAAACCACTACTTCAATTTCATCAGAATATTCAATTGAATATTTAATGTTAGGCCCAACATCTTCTGTGAGACCAAGCAAACTACCAATTAGCGACATCGGGATTTTTAATCCATAGCGAGGAAGTGTATTCATATAAGGCACAGCAAGCGAACGTTCTATATTTTCCTGATATGCCAATTGTTCATTCCCCGATGGAATAAAGAATTCTTTTGGTATATCTTTCAAATTGTCCAGCACCTTTCCGTAAGGGCTATTGCGTTGCAAGCGAATGAAATTCTGCCAGTTCTTGTCGGATTGAGTAATGAAATTCCTCATTTGCACATCAAGTGGCAATTTCAAACGCAATGCTTCCATATAAGCACTATCTTGCTCTGGAGTAAACTCATTGCGAAAGCCAGAGCGGGGAAGTTCATCGCCATCGGGCTGGGCAATCACAAATTGTAAAGTTGCCAATAATATAATCAGCAAAAGGAAATATTTCTGGTATTTAGTTTTATTTTTCAAATTGTACTTCTGCAAAAGAAATAATTTAGCAAAAAAAATCCGATATATCTTATCATAAAGTATATATCGGATTTCAATCAATTTTGTTGCAAATTTTATTTGCCAGAACCCAATTTGTCCAAAGTCAAGTTTGAAAGCATATCGCCGAAAGTGATTGCACCAACTTTAGGGATGTCAACTTTTTCTCCACGACCTTCATAGCGATCTCCACCACGGTTGTCACGGTTATTTGAGCGATTGCCACCACCATTATTTCCACCGCCAGACTGTCTGTTCATTGCTTGCTCAGCTTCTTGCTCTTCAGTAAGCACTGGCACAACAATCATAGACTCATCTTCTGGAGATAAATCAGCTACTCTAATTTGCATTGCATCGCCAACGGCAACAGTCATTTTATTGCCATTCATAAATGCACGCATTTTACTTCTCGGCATAAATGCATCAATTTCTTCAGCTACAGTAACAACAGCACCTTTTTCATTCATTTCTGAAATCACTGCACTAAATTCAGCATCAATAGGGTATTTAGCTTGGAATTCACCCCAAGGGCTTTCGCCAACTCTTTTATAGCTCAATGAAATTGCTTTTTTGTCGATATTGATAGCAACTACTTTGAAATCATAAGCTTTGTTTAATTCCAAAACTAAATTTGGGTTTTTAACTCTCTTAGTCCAAGAAAGCTCATTGATTCTAACTAAACCGTCAATGCCTTTTTCTAATTCGATATAAGCACCGAAATCAGTAAAACGTCTAACTGTACCATTGTGAATACTATCAATTGGGAATTTAGCTTCCACTTCTTCCCAAGGAGATTTTTCTAATTCTTTCCTGCTCAAGCCAAGTTTCATTTCTTTTTGATTCACGTCAATCACAACAGCTTCCAATGTATCGCCTACTTTATATAAGTCCGATGGTTTGTTCACATGTGAGTGAGAAAGTCTAGAAACGTGAATTAAACCTTCAACGCCATCTATATTGATGAATACACCAAATGTAGGTAATGAAGAAACAACACCAGTTACTTTTTCGCCAACTTTGAATTTTGCTGCAAATTCTTCAGCAATTTGACCCTTGCGGCTCACTATGATAGATTTTCTTCCATCATTTTCTTTTGCTTCTATTACGCTTACTTTCAATGTAGAGCCAATTGCATCTTTCATTTCAGCATCATTAGGTTTTCTGCTCATTGAAAAATGAGAGAATGGCAAGAACAATGGAGCACCTTTATAAGCAACTCTAAATCCACCTGTTACTTTTTCATTTACAACTACCTCGATAGTATTTGTAGTTTCAATCATAGCTTTCAATTCATCGAAAACATCGTCCAATTTATCTTGAGTTACTTTTGGAGCTACTGGCACTGCCACTTTGTCTGGGTGGACAATAGCAAAATCAGTATCAAGTTTCTCTTCAAAATTTGATGGATTTGAATTATCTGCCACAAGTGAGCCAAATTCGCTATCACTTATTGGAACTGGAGCAGCTTCGGTAGGAGCTGTAGCAACTTCAGTAGGAGCTGTAG
>CAZYXG010000042.1:0-24246 GCA_964650885.1 uncultured Hyphomicrobiales bacterium
GCGAGACTCTGGCGGTATTTATCATTTCGAGAAGATGAAATAAATGAAAAAAAAGTCCGATACTTTTTGGGTATCGGACTTTTAAATTTGTTTGGTTTAGGTTGGTTTAGCCATTTTTCTTTGTGATTTCAATTGCTATCATTCTGGTAACGTCTTTATATTTTACTTGCAAAAGCACTGCATCGCCTACATTTTTTGAGTTGATTATATCTTTCAAATCGTTAGTTGTGCGTACTTCTTTTCTGTCGGCTTTTAATATAATGCCGCCAACAGAAAGACCTCTTTGTGCCACAGGACCATAGCGTTTTACCTCGGAAATATATAAACCATTTGAAACTTCAAATTCATTTTTAGTGCGTTTGTCTAATGGTTTCACAGAGAAGCCCAAATCTTCAAATTTCAATGGCTCATCTTTAAAATCTTCTTCAGCTCCGGTAATTCCTTTGCCTTTACTGTCTGCCATATCGTCGTTCTTATCGGATTTAAGAGTAACAGATTTATTGATTTTTTTGCCGTCTCTCCAAATTGTTAGGTTCACTTTGTCGCCAGCTCTATTCATTGCAATTCTGCTTTGAAGCTCTTCGCTAGTTTTAACTTTTTTGCCATCAAGTTCCAATATTACATCACCATTTTCAAGTCCAGCTTCTTTACCAGCACTTTCTGGGCGTACTTTTTGTATGATTACACCAGCAACATCATTTAGCCCAAATCCTTTTGCTTCAATCACATCACGTATGCTAGAAATTTCGACTCCAATAAATCCACGGTTAATTTTTCCTTTATCAATAAGGTCTGCCACTACAGATTTCACTAAGTCAACAGGGATGGCAAAACCATAGCCCATAAATGTACCTGTTTCAGTTGCAATAGCTGTATTGATACCAATTAAACTACCGTTCAAATCGAATAGCCCACCACCGCTATTTCCTGGATTGATTGCTGCATCTGTTTGAATGAAATATTCTACTGAGAATTGACCTCTTCGTGCCGCTCCCATTCCCAATCTGCCGCGTCCAATTGCACTTACGATGCCAGAAGTTACAGTGGAATTCAAACCAAGGGGATTGCCAACTGCAATAGTGAATTCGCCAACTCGCACAGAATTAATATCAGCAAAATGAGCTGGTTTCAAATCAACTGCTTCAATTTTAATTACAGCCAAATCAGTAGCTGGGTCAGTACCAATAAGTCTTGCTTTATATTCTTTCTTGTCTGCTAGGATAACTTTAATTCCATCATCGAAAGCATTTTCGACTACGTGGTTATTTGTAACAATATATCCATCAGATGAAATAATTACACCCGATCCTGCTCCCATAGTGCGTGGTTTTTCTGTTTCATCGCTATCTTCTTCTTTTTTGGGTGCTCTGCCACCAAAGTTAGGCCCGAAGAATTTGAAAAATTCATCTAACTCCTGAGAATTGCCTCCACTTTGCATTCCTTTTGCTTCAGCTTCTACATTGATAGAAACAACTGATTGCACTACTGCTTCGCTAGCGTTGACAAAAGAGTCATTGATTATCTTCATTTGTTGGTTCATAACCACAGGGGGTTTTTCGGCACCAATTTTCGCTTTGCCCGAAGCAAAGATTTCAGCAATTAAGTTTGAATCGAAACTGGTTACTAAAAAAACTCCTGCCAATAAGCCAATGAAAAGTAAACCAGTGTTTTTAAGTGTTTGTGTGTTCATAAAATTAAGTCTCCTAAAAGTTTTAAGCAAATTAAAATGAGTAATGAACTTTAAATATGTACCTCGTTTGAGTGAATTATTAACGAAAAAGATATTCAAATCTTGTTTGGGACTCGAATCTTTAAATTCTTAGCACCCATTAATACAAAGAATTTTAAAAAAAGTTTCAAAAATTTTATTTTTTCTAAAAACGTATTTGTAAAAGTCTTAAGTTTGAGAAATTGAAATATACATTTGGTTCAAAATCTCTTTACTTCATATTCGATTAAATTTTATTAAAAAAGTGTGAAATCTAAGGAACTGAATATGTTGTGGGTAAAAACAAAATCAAAAGCTAAACAGCTATGCTATGCCTTGAAAAATGGCGAGCACTCGCTAATAGAAATGCAAATCAACCAAAGCAAAGGCGAAGTTGAAATCCAAATTCCTCTACTAAAGAGTGAATTTAGCTTTAAAAAGCAAAACGCTTGGAACACAAATTTAGATATTTTTAAAGATGGCAATCTGATTGGAAATACTAAAAGCGAAAAATTGTATAGCAATAAGTTTGTTCTAACGCTAAATGGCTATGAATACAATTATTTCTATAGAAATAATCCTTTGGCGGAGCTGTTAATTTATGATGCTAAGAGAGAGGAAGATTTGCTTTCTTGCGGTTTGTTTGTAAAGCCAGGTGGCGTAGTAGAAACTGAATTTAGGATGTACGATGCTGGGAATAAATGCAAAGATATAATGCTTATTCAAGCAATTGTATGGTATTTGTTTTATCCAGTAGCTCTTGAAAACACAAGTTCTGATAGTATTCTATTGTTAATGTTGGGCGGAATGTAGTTATAGAACTACTTCCGCACCATTTTGCTTTAAAGATTCATTTGCCGCTTCAAGGATTCGGACAACGTCTCTTCCCGAAGCACCATCTGTAATGGTGGGTTTGCCATTAATTATTGCCAAATGGAATAATTCTACTTCTTCTTTCAATGCTTCTTTTGTGCTAAGAGCAGGGCTATGCATATCGCCACTTCGATATTGCACGAGCATATTATAGATGTCTTCTTTATTTTTCAATTCTACAGATTTGTCGTAGATTTTGATTTTCTCGCTTTGTAGCATATCATCGAAAACAAGCATTCTTTTTGTGCCTGCAATAATGATTGTTCTAATCTTTACTGGCGATAGCCAATTGACGTTTATATGGGCTATAGTGCCGTCAGTGAAGTTTATTGTTAGAAAAGCAATATCTTCTAGCTGTAACTCGCCAAACTTGTATAAACTCTTCCCTGTGGCATTCACAGAGTATGGCTTTTTATTGGTGATGTAATTCAAAATAGATATATCGTGTGGAGCTAAATCCCATAGTACATTCACGTCGTGCTGAAATAAACCTAAGTTCACACGCATCGAATCGAAATAAATAACTTCGCCAAGCTCTCCAGACTCAATAATTTCTTTGATTTTTTGAATAGCTGGCGTATAAATAAATGTATGGTCTACATTTATAATTAGATTTCTATCTTTGGCCAATAAAAGCAATTCATCTGCTTGGGCAGTGTTCAAAGTAAGAGGTTTTTCAAGCCATACATGTTTATTGGCAAGCAATGCCCCTTTGGCTAAATCAAAATGTGAGGCTACTGGAGTTGCAATAGCAATTGCTTGAATATCTGGATTAGCAAAAAGCTCATCAACATTTGTGGTAGTGTGCAGATTCGAAAATTGTTTTTTAATTTTATCTAATTGATTTTGGTCTTTATCTGCTATTTGCAATAAGTTCCAATGTTCCGATTGATAAAAATTTCTAACTAAATGATTGCCCCAATAGCCACAACCAATGATTCCTATATTCAACATTGGTTGCTTAAACTCCTACAGTTTTTTTAGCTAAATCCAAATTTGTTTTGAAATTAGTTTCTTTCGGATTTAGATATACAGCTCTTTCAAGAAATGTTATAGCATCTTTAGCTTTGTTTTGTTTAAGCAAAGCCACACCCAAACTATTATAAGCAGGCCCAAAGTTTGGAGCTAATGCAATAGCTTTGCGAAGAATTTCTTCAGCTTGTGGGCTTTGTCCTTTGTTTATCATATCGTTTGCATACATAAAGTAAAGATTAGCTAAATTTTCTTTCCCTGCATTGTGATTGGCGTCAATAGCTAAAGAATTTTCATAATTTGCTCGAGCCGAATCCATTACGTTTAAGTTTTGGAATGAAACTCCAAGCATATAATAGAAATTAGGATCGTTTGGGTTATATGGCAACGCTTTTTTAATTGTACGTATTCCATCTTCAAACTTTTTTTCTTGGATTTGTTTTGAAGCAATTCCCAGAGCTACTTGCGAAACAAGAGTCATAGCTTGTCCATCAACTTGATTTACCAAAGCTCCTTTTCCCATTTCAATTGCATTTTTACAATAGAAAATTGTAGAATCCAAATCTCCAATTGCAGAGAAATAGAATCCCATAAAATAATGAATACGGGCGTGTTTAGGGTATTTCTGAACTAAAGCTCTAAGTTCATTGCCGCCTTCGTCCATTTTTGCTTTGCGAATGGCAGGGTCTTTTTCCCTTGCTCCAATATCTACTTTTTTAACTGCCGCAAACCAAGGGTCTTCCACAGTAGTTTCTATATCGGCCCAAACAGTCATATATAGAATTGCAAAAATACCAAAGGGAAGGAAAGTGAGCCATTTGCCAATACTTCCAGATTTTTCTTGAATATTTTCTTGAATTTGTTTCTCTTCTTGCATTTTGATTTCTTAATTTATATTTTTAACTTTTACAAATTTATTAAACTTCTTTTAAATATTGAAACTTATGAATAGATTTTGGATAACTTTTCTTGCATTTTGTGTTTTGTTTGCTGCTCAAATAGATTTGCAAGCTGGAACTAAAGCTAGCAAACAGCTTGTAATTACAGACTGCCACTATACTTTGGATTCCGCTTTGCGAGGCACAAAAGCACCAAAGGAAATATTAGATTCGATTACACTTTTAGATGTGGTTTATTTCGGTTTTGATAGCAAATTGCACAGAGGACAAATTTTAGTCAATAAAGAAGTGGCAGAAGATGTGAAATTCCTATTTGAATTAATGAGAAAAGAGCGATTCCCAATTAAATCAACTATTCCAATTGTAGCATTCGATTGGGACGATGATAAATCTATGGAGGCAAACAACACAAGCTCATTTAATTATCGCAAGGTAGCTGGTAAAAATACTCCTTCTAATCATTCGTGGGGCAGAGCAATTGATATTAATCCATTCACGAACCCTGCAGTTTATAAGAGTGGAAAAATTTCTCCCAAAGGTGCAAAGTATATCAAGTCTGCAAAAGGTGCTATAAATGGCAAATCTAAAATTCTTCTGGAAATGAAAAAGCGTGGATGGGAATGGGGTGGAGTTTGGACATCACTAAAAGATTACCAACATATACAAAAACTGAGATAATTAATCGTTCCAAACTTGGTCGAAAAGAAAATAACTAATTGTAGTCAGAAGTCCTATATAGGAAATCATTAACATAAGGTTCTCCTGAAAATCTTTGAACTCCCATCCTTCTAATCCCATTTTAGTGGATTCAATGCCGAGCAAAAGATTTGGCAGTAGTATGGGAAAAGAAAGTACTACTAAAAGTGTATTTTTAGCATTTGTTTTTGCAATAATTGCAGAAATAATTGTGCTTGCCGAAGCAAAAGCCAAACTGCCTAATAGAGCTGTTATCCAAAATATTGCTGGATTGCGTATTACAATTTTGTCGTTGAACAGGGTTAGCAATAAAATTGATAAAAGTGTAATCCCTAAGGATATTAAAATGTTGTAAAATAGTTTTCCGAAATAAACTGAAGTGGAATCTGAAATAGATTTCAAAAAAAGTACTGTACCACGCTCTTCTTCCGAAACGAAAGATTTGGCAAGACTTGTCAAAGCACCAAAGAAAACTATTATCCAAATAAATGCTGCACCAATTGAATCACTAAATTTCTCGTTGCCAACTGAGAACACAATAATAGAAACAGAAGTTAAAGCAAAAAGAGCAATTGTAGAAATGGAATATCTATTCCTAATTTCAGATTTTAATTCCTTTTGGAATACCGCTATGATTCTGTTAGCCAATTAATTACTCGATATTGTGAAACGAGCACCAAGCAAAATTGATAAGTTAGAAATATTCCAATTGCCATCGTTGATTATGCTAGAGAATTTATATCTTTGATTGATTTCAATAAATGGAGCTAAATTATTTGTAATTGGATAGGTGAAACCTAAGCCCAAACTGCCACCAAAAGTCAAAGTACGAAGTGCATCTAAATTGCTGCTTGCATCAATTTCTCTTTCACCATTGGAGTACAAATAATCCACTGGATATAGTATATTTCGCTTATAATCAACAGATTTAGAAGTTAGTAAATTCGCTTCAAGTCCAGCAGAAACATAGAAATTTTTACTAAGGTAATATTCGCACATTGCACCAATATTCAAGGAAAGTCCCGATATGCTTAGCTTTCTACCTTCGTGGAATGTAGTAAGTTCACCCATTGGATTTCGATATTGCTGAATTTCTTTATCGGGCGACTCTAAAATACCACTCATAGTTTCTAAACTCATTCTGGCAGAAATTACAGTTTTAGCGCTAAATCTTTTCGCTACTAAAATTCCAATCCAACCAGAAGAGGCAAAGGCATCTCCAAATTGTCCCCAGCGTTGTTTGTCCTGAGTTTGCTCTTGAGCAGTTGTTCCTAAAGATTTTAAACCATTAGCTGTTGTGAAATTTGCTGAATGACTTGTATAACTTCTCATTAAGTATGCACCGTAGTAGAACTCTGGGTCGTTCACACAATTTACTTTTTCGCCTTCATTCAAGCTTATTACAAATTTGCCTGCAAATGAGTCATAGTTATAACAAAGTGTATAAATACAGCTATTTCCAGCTTCGTCAGTCATTTTAATTACAGCTTTAGCAGGAATATTTTCTTTGCTAAGTTTCAATCCCACAAAAAGTTGAGGTAAGCCAACATCATAGCTTGGCACATTGAATAAGAATCCACTATTATCAAGCACAGTAAAAGCTTTAATACCAGAATCGAATGGTCTGTCTTCACGAATAGTAATTGTATTTAAGTTGTTTTTACTAGTCAATTGCACATAAGGTGCAAGAGTATCTTTTGCATCTACATAATCTATAAATGACTGTCCTCCAATAGTACCATAGGCATCATACTGATCTTTATCGTATCCAAATCCATAAATAGACATACCAAATGGTTCTGCACAGCTTAATTCTCTTGTTCCATAATCTACTTTTATATAAGAAATAGAGTATCGGCTTTCACCCAATTTTTTAAATCGGCTCGAATCAATAGCTCTACCATCTATTTTCAATGTTTGAATAGCACTACTTGGAACAACTAAGTTTACATAGTGATCCCAAAATCCTTTCACAGGAGTTGTGAATCTATATTTTGTTAAGAATTGCTGAGTTGGGCTAATAAGCATCATCATTGGGTCGCCAATTTTATCGCCATTGGAAAAACCTTGAGAAAACTGTGCTACTAACACTGGATTGGAAGCACTAACTTGTAAATTGTCTGTTGCTTCTTGCTCATAGTATTCCCCAGCAGAAAGCACTTTCACTAATTTTGCATTAATGAAAACTTTCGTGTCGTCTTTATTGGCAAGCACTCTCATTGAGTAGCGTTTTCGTTTAAAAAGAGAGCCGACATAATATTGCTTTCCCCAAGAGCTTAATGGAGGCATTTGCTCCACTAAGTGGTTGCAGGCAATCACATCTTTATTTGGAACATAAGCACATTGGTGTCCGCTGAAAACAGATATTTTTTTATTAGATGCAATTAAAGAGCCAGTCAAATCCCAACGGCGATTAGAAAAAGGTAATGCTTTTGCAGAAACTTGATAAACATCGCCTTTATTAAGTATTACTGTGAATGGTAAGTTAGGCTCGTGTCCAGAAAATGTTTCTACTGTGGGAGTGATTGAAACTTTAGTGCTATCTTCTGTGGCAACTATTGCAAATTCTGGAAATAAATCAGCACCATCATAGCACATTACTCTATATTGAGTCCCAACTACATTGACTGGTAAAGCCATAAAAGTATCGGTTGTTTGCCTACGTCTATTCAAACCATAAACTATAACAGGTACATCTGCAACAATATGCACAGCTGCATTTTCTTCTATTACTTCCGATGATTTGATTTGTGCTCTTGGGTCTATTTTTATATCTACTACGGTGCCAGCTCTAACGAATACAGTTTCTTTAAAACCAATAGACTGAATTTCAACTGTTACGTTTGCGTCTTTATCCGAAGTAATAAATAACTGAAGAGTTAGAATAGTTTGCTCTGTGGCTTGCACAGGGTCGTTGTGGTTTCGCATAAAGCAAAGCCAAAACTCTTTACCATCTGGGTTTTTCTTATCGGCTTTTAATATTTCGTCAGGAATTTGCGAAAATGAATTGCTTGACAATACAGCGAGTATTATGAATATATAGTATTTTAATTTATTCATTACTTAGCTATTATAAAATTAATAGTTTTACTTTCACCATTTGCAAGGAATACCAATGTGAAAGCACCAGAAAAGTTTTTCAAATCAGGATAAATCTTAAAGAAATAAGTACCCTTTAACAAGTTGAAATCAGTAATTTCTTTATCGAAAGAATCAAATAACTTGTATGGTATATCGCTATAATTAGGAACATCGGCAATTTGTTTTCCATTGAGTGCATAAATCAATAGCTTCACATTGGCATCTTTATCCAAAGTGAAAGGCAAAGTGGATTCATAGCTAATTGGATTTGGATGAAAACGCTCCACTCTCCAATCATTTTGCTGAAAAACAAAATCGGTGAAATTGATGGACGAAACAATATAGGTTAAACTACTGATAGGTGTGCTATTGATTAGTAATTTATTAGCTGCAATTTTAACACTTTGAAGTTTGCCTGCCAATGCTTCAATATTGAAATATGCAATAGTGTCGTTAGTTTTAGCACTTCGCTTTATGAATGTGAAAGTGATTACTTTGTCGTTGTTAATATCGAAAGTAACATTTTCATCTCTTTGGCTTTGGCTAATTAATGTATCAAGATTGGCAAAAGACATAGCTTTTGGACTCAACATTTTGCTTGGGTAACTAATCTCTAATTGAACAGTATCGCCAATAGCTATATCGACATCGGTAACAATAGGAATAGAATAATTGATTCCACGAGTAAAACCAGCACTCCCAAATTCAATTTTGATAGATTGGGCTGAAAGAATTGAAGCTGAAACAATAAGCAGTAATAATATTTTTTTTATGCTGATCAATGGATTTTGTATTGTTTATATCTTCAAAATTAAGAAATAGTAACGAAAGTTTCACTATTTTTAAGTTTTCTGTTTCTTTTTCTTGGCAGCTGGGAATAGCACATTGTTCAAAATTAATCTGTATCCAGGCGACATCTTATGTAAATTCAAGTCAGTTGGTGGGTCGCCTATGTGGTGAGTATAGTCCTCTGGGTCGTGTCCTGGGAAGAAAGTGAATGTACCTCTTCCAAGTGTGCCGTGTATGTATTTCACTTCATCTGTCTTTTCTCTTTCGCCAAGAATAATTACTGATTTCTTTATTTTATCTTTTTTGAAAGCGGTAGTTGCACCCACAAACCCACGAATTAATCCTTCGTGGCATTGAGTAAGCATAGTAGGGACTGGGTCGTATTTAGCAGAAAATTCAAATAAAGTGAAGTTATCGGCTTCAGGATTGCCAAGCGAAGTAGCCCCTGCATCAATATCGGATAAGCCACGGCTTTCTGTTCCCAAATTGATATTGAAGTTCTCGAACGCAAAAGTTTGGGTGTAATCTAACTTGCTATTTGCATTATAATCAATCGGGTCGCCATCAAGTGATTCTTCCACAATATCAGTACGGATAGTAGCCATAGCTAAGTCAAGACTTTCCGATGCATTGCACATAGTGAACATATATCCACCATTTGCTACAAATTCACGCACTTTAAATGCCACAGCTCTTTTCAATTCTGATAATTTTGGGAAGCCAAGTTTTTGTGCTGTGGCTTCATTGAGAGCAACTTGCTGAATATACCAAGGAGCACCTGCATAGTTCGCACCGAATTTGCTATACTGACCTGTGAAATCTTCGTGATGTAAGTGAATCCAATCGTATTCTTTCAACTTACCACCAATTACTTCTTCGTCCCAAATTATAGTATGCTCCACTTCAGCATATTCCAAAGCTATGCGAACTGCATCGTCCCAAGGCAAAGCACCAGGAGGAGCATAAACGGCAATCTTTGGAGCTTTTTCCAGCTTTATCACATCCATATTTGATTTTTCAGATGTTACCTGTGCCACTATGTTTTGATAGTCGCCTTCGGAAAGAGTTTCGAAAGACACCCCACGAATTCTACATTCATTAGCCACTTTGTCGCTATATTCAATGCCAAACGAGCCTGAGCGATAATTCAAAAGCCAATCTGTTTTGCCACCATTCTTTAGCACCCAAAATGTAAGCCCATAAGCTTTCAAATGATTTGTTTGGGTCAAATCCATTGGAATAAAGATTTGATCGGCACTTGCTATTGAAAAAATTATATTTAGAAGTAAAATTATTTTCAGTTTCATTTTTTGTTTTTTATATATTTCAATTACCAAACAATTTTGGCAAAAGCTCTTTCTACACGTTCATCAGTTTCTTTTGCATTGTCGCCAATCGCAGTTAAGTGTCCCATTTTTCTTCCTTTTCTGGATTCAGCTTTGCCATAAAGGTGTAGTGCTACGTTTTCGTGTAAAGTATCTTCAATGTTTTCGAAAACGCCTTTTCCATCTTTTTCACCTAGTATGTTAATCATTACAGCCGATGGACGAACCAAATTTGCTGAACCAAGTGGCAAGTCCAAAACAGCTCGAATTTGATTCTCAAATTGCGATGTTTTACATCCCTCAATTGAATAATGCCCAGAATTATGAGGACGTGGTGCGATTTCGTTGAATAATATTTCACCATTTTTTGTGAGAAACATTTCCACTCCAAATACTCCAACTCCATTAATAGTTTGAATGCACTTGCTTGCAATTTCCTTAGCATTATCCAAAATATTAGATTCAATATTTGCTGGAGCTATCACTTTTCTGCAAATATGATTTTCTTGAATAGTTTCCACACAAGGATAAACGATTATTTCACCAGAAAAGTTTCTTGCCACCATGACGGCTAGCTCATTACTGAAGTTCACAAAGCTTTCCGCCATTAGCTCTCGCTCTGGATTGCCTTTTTTGAACTTATCGAATGCTGCTATAATGTCGGTGCTATTTCTGATTGTGAAATTTCCATAGCCGTCATAGCCATTGCGTCTGGTTTTTATCAAGAAAGGAAAACCATATTCAAGAGCGAAATTATCTGCATCTACAAGACTATCCACTTTGGCAAAATTTGCTGTTTTGATTCCAATTTTAGAGAAAGTTTCTTTTTGAGTGAACTTATCTTGCACAAGTGACATTACTTTGGAACTTGGAGCCAAAGTAACATATTTTTCAATATGTTCTAAAATGTGAGTATCTATAAATTCATTTTCTAAAGTGACTACATCTACTAATTCGATAAATTTATCTAATTCTTCTTGATTTTTGTATCCACCCCCAAAATCAAATTTTGTCATTTTTCCAGCAGGGGAGTTATCACCATTTTCTATAATTGCAACATCCAAACCCATACGCATTGCCGCTTGCAGGGTCATTTTTGCTAACTGACCTCCACCCAAAATGCCAAGAACTAATGGTTTGCCGATATGTTTTTTTGATTCAATCATTGTTAAATTTTAGTTAATTATTATAATTTGAAAAACTTAGCTTAGCAAAATTATATTTTTTTTGTTAAGTTAACAATATGATTTGAGAATAAAATAAGATTGAATGTTTTTTCGTTATAATTTAAAAGAATAAAAGTAAGCCAAAATCACTAAATAAACCCTTAGAAAGGAGGTGTGACTTCAGCAACAAAATTACTTCACGAAGGTTGTCTAAAAAGGAATTTGATTTCCTTTTGAACGACCCAGAAGAAAATAGCCACGACAGCTCTCTCAGCCAAAAAGTTTTGATTTTGAATCAGAGCTATGAGCCGCTAACCACTTGTTCCGCACGAAAGGCACTTGTGTTGCTATTTCTTACTAAAGCCGACCTAATAGAAGCTCGCACCGACAAACTGGTGCATACCGTAAGCCAAACATTTCCATACCCAAGCGTAATCAAACTTGCCAACTATAAACGAATACCTTACAGGCAAATTGAGATAAGTCGCAAAAATATATTTAAAAGAGACAACAATTGCTGCCAATACTGTGGCACGCATACGACAGCACTAACGATAGACCATGTGTTGCCGAAATCTCGTGGCGGTAAAGAAACTTGGGAAAATTTAGTAACTGCTTGCTTCCGCTGCAACAATGCAAAAGGAAACCTGACACCAAGCGAAGCTGGTATGAAATTACTTTCGCAGCCATCGAGACCGAGCTATATAATGTTTTTGAATAAGACCATTGGTAGCCAAGAAGAAACGTGGCGGCAATTTTTGTATCATTAGAAGTTGGGTTGTGGGTGGATTTGCAATTTTTATTAGTTTTTTCTAAGTTTATGGGAAAATAATTTAGGAAATGAAAATAAAAGTATTATTAATTGTCATAATATTAGTTTTTTCAACAAAAAGCTTATTTAGTCAAAGGATAGCACTTCAAAAAGTTAAGATTAGTGATAATGAATTTAAATCAATATTTGGAGCTTTAAAGACAAATCAAAATATTGTGTTTTGTTTACTTGGGAATGGTTTTTTAAGAGCTGAGAATTCTGAAAATACTGATAGTTTGATTAATATTTCACAAATATTAGATAATGAAAATTATGCTAAAACTAATAAGTTAGGAGTTTGGTCTAAGTAAAGAAATATATCTATTTCATAATATACTATGAAAAGAATATTCACAATTGCCTCTGCAAATAAAGTTGACGTTTTAGTAAGTTGGAATTGAATTTATATTGTTTGCCATATCTTGTCCACCTACTTCTGATTATGAAGATAATTATTAATTCTAACTTCTTAACACACGTTTTTATTCTTAAATTTTAATACAGTGAAGAACATATTGGTATAATCTCTTGTTGATTATTTGGCAAAACTTAGCTAAATTGCTAGATGTTTAAAATCAATATCTCAATCGAAAGAAATAAAGATGGCTTTTTGGCCATTCCTACTGATGTGGGCGGGGTGCATTGCCAAGCCAAAACTCGCAAAGAAGCCATAGATTTACTTAAGAAAACAGTAGAAACTATGCTGTTAGATTATACCGAAGAGGCAATCTATGAGCTAAAGTCCCGTGAAATATTCACTAATACTATTGTGATTGATTTGGATTAGTTGCGTGGGTTTTTAAGTTCTATTTGCATATTCTTAAATTTTGCCAAATCGTGCGATAAATCTATTACGTTTAACACACATCCACGAGTCATTTGAAGATAAGTTACTGATATTCTTTCTTTAGATTCGCTATCGCCGAAATTAGACATTTCGCTAAGCAACCCTTTGAATTGCTCCAAACTTGCTTCAAACTCACGTTGCACAAGCTCCATCCCGTCTGCACCTGCATTTGCTGGCTTCAATTTGCTGGAAAGTGTCCAAATAATTTTACCTTGAAAAATTAGGTTCATCATTTGTTCGCCAAGTCCATTGCTAGCTCCAAGTTCAAATAGCAAACCCATATCGTTACGTTTGCGAAGACCATTTTTTGTATAATCGTCTAGCATTTCAAGCACTTGTTCTGTGTCGTTGGATAACTTCATTGCTTAGTATTTAATTGTGGCTAAAATTGAATTATAAACTGATTCGACTTCGGTGGCAGTCGGTAACTCTTTGCTTGTGAAATTCATCGGAAATACTGAAAACTCGTAGTAATTATTGAGTGCAGACTGATAGACAACACATTTGGCAGTCATTGCTCCGCCTGTTGTGGAAGTTTCATACTGAACAAAGTTGTTATTGCCTAACACAATAGAGCGGAAATTTCCAACTTGTTTGACACCTGCTGAGCTTTTTTTAATATTGTTTTCAAGTCCAGTCCTTGCTAATCCAATCAGACCTTCTTTCTTCACGATGTCGTCAATTTGTTCGTTTTTTTTGATTTCTTTGAAAACAACACATAGGGTATAATCCTGATTGACAGCAACAGCTATCACATCGGAGCTGAGTTTATCTTCCACATCCACAAAGAACCAGTCTTTGGGAATGAATGCTACCATATCGCCTGGCTCTGAACGTACGAATAAATCCGACATTTCAAGCTCTGGCTTAGGGCTAAGTCGCATTCTAAGTGGAGTGTCTGGCTCATCGTTCTTTTCTCTAACTATAATACAGCTATTCACGAAAAGAACTATTAGCAATATGTAAGCAAATTTTCTGATTTTATTGTTTACCAAAATCAATATTCTTCCACGTGAAGTTCACCTGGAGAGTCGTGTTTGTGTAGCTTATAGCCACGCTTACCAACAAGGAAATTATTCATAGATTCAATCATTCTAGGATTGCCGCACAAATAAAAATGTGTTTTTTCAGGATTTATTTCAATTCCGCAGTTATTTTCTAACACTTTATCTTCTAAGTGTCTTTCTATATAGCCACGAAGACCTTCCCAATAATCATCGGCTTTTAGCAAAGTCGGGAGGTAATGGAAATTTGGGAAAGTATTTTGTATGAAAGAAAGTTCGCTATGATAGCCCAAATCCCAGGGCTGAGCAGCACCATGGAAAATAGCTAAGTTTACATTTTTGAATTCCATTATATTAGTTCTCAAAAAACTAATGAATGGCGAAAGTCCAGTACCTGTTGCCACCATAACAATATTGCAATTTGGTGGAGTTTCAATTAATTTGAAATGCCCAGGAATTTCAGGATCTACCCACATTCTACGACCAGGAGACAAATTGAATAAACGAGGAGTGAGATGACCAGCTTTCACCTGCGAAATATAGAATTCAAAATGTTGTGGGTCGTTGCCAGAACTGGCAATAGAATAAGAGCGTTTAATTAAAGTATTTTTCGGAACTTTTTCGACTGGAGGCACAGAATTTGTAGATCGTGGCTCATGTTCCATAAGTCCAATAGTGCCGAATTGACCAGCGAAGAATTTGCTACGAGGTTCATCAGTACGACATCTGAGCACCATTAAGTCTGGTGTAAGCAATATTTTGCCTATTACTGTCGCATTATACTGATTGCTATCCATAAAAAACCAAGATTTCTGTCAAAATTTATCTTTTTCAGACTTCAAAACTATACCAAAAATCTTATAAATCAAAGAAAAAAAGGTTTTATTTGCTTTTTTAGACATATTTGAAGCAAATTGTAAACTAAAAAAGATAGGCAATTATTCATTTTTTGCCTACCTTTTGAGAACTTAAATAACAATTTATTTCTTCCGATTTTCTTTGTCGAGTTCAGTAAGATTGTCTATTGTATTTATCACTTTGTAAACATCATTTTTCACTAGTAATAAAGCTGGATAGACATCTCTAGCAACTACCACTTTATAAGACACGTTGAAGTCTGGAGCAAGAGGAGTAATAGGATGAGTATCGGTATATTGCACTTCTATCTGCTCTATTCCCCACCAAGCATTGTATTCGGTAGAATAATAGTTGCCATTAGCTTCCCTATCCATGAAGGTGTAAGGCAAAAGCTGCCAAGTTTGTTTGTTTGACGATTTCATATAAATCAAAACCATACCTTTTTCTTCCACTTCGGAAGTGATAGCTGAAGTATTGTACTTGAAAGTCCATTTATTAGACAGATTAGGATCTTTTTGCCAACCATTTGGAGTGACAGTGAATTCAAATGTTTTGAATTCTGTATAACCATCTCCTCTGCCCTGATTGCCCGATGGACCAACTGGACCACGATCGCCTTCGCAAGAACTAAGCAAGATGACTACAAATGTAGCTGCTAAAAGAATTGTGATTCGGAAAAGATATTTAATTGAAAGTACACTCCCTTTATAGCCAGTTTGTAATGATTTGTTCATTTTGAAATCCTGTATCTGTTAAAGAAAGTAATTGATTGTTGCCCTGCAATCTAAACGAAATCTTATTTGAAAGGTTTCAATAAAATCAAAACAAAATACATTTATGGATTCAATATTGGTATCGAATCAACACTAAACCGCAATTAGAACTCACGAAATATTTACATATTTTCCAATTAGTTAAATAATTTATTTGAAAGAAATGAGAAATTACTTATATTTGCTTTCCGAATCGAGGGGAAACGATTCTAACCAGAAAAACGCAGCAAAAAAAAAATAATCAAATAAAAGAGGAGTTTGAATATGAATGAGTTCTCACTTATTGGCTATGAGCCGACTTCCACTGTGGAAGTGCCTTTCTATTTAATGTCCGTGGCGGCTGGTATCCCAGTGCCAGTGGAAAGCGAAGTAATTGATAAACATTTAGACCTAAATGAGTACCTTGTGGAGCATCCATCGGCTACTTTCTTTGCCAAAATGAATGGCGATTCTCCTTTTATTTCTGATATAAAAAGTGAAGATATTCTTGTGATTGATTCAGCTTTTGAGCCACACGATGGCAGTTTAGTGGTTGTTGATGTGAATAACAGTTTGACTATTCGTTATTATAGAGTTTTGGATGGTGAAGTTTTCCTTGAGTCTGATAATAGCCAATTTATGCCAATTGGCATTAGTGAAATGATTGACTATAAAATCCTTGGAGTAGTCCGCAAAGTGGTGCATTCTTTCAATTGATTTGCATTAAGTTAGCAATCGGCACGATTATTGGGATTTATAAAGCTCAAAGTTTACACTAACGAATTAATATGAAAGTCCAAAAAGTTATAGAATTTCAGAAGAAATACGATTTCGAAGCACCCGTTTTTTCGGCTACCCACAAATCGCAACAGGCAAGAGACACACAGAATAAAGATGTTTACTCGATTGATTTAAATTCATATTTGATTCCGAACTCAAAGACCCACTTTATAGTTAAAGTCAGTGGCGAATCTATGATTAAGGATAATATCTACGATGGCGATTTGCTGATTGTGGATAAAAGTGCAACTGCAATTGACGGCAAAGTGGTAATCGCTTCGCTAAACGATGAAATGACAGTAAAGCGTTATAGAGTGATTGATGGCGTTACGTATCTATTTGCAGCCAACGATAAATTTCTACCTATTGAGATTAGTCCATTTTGGCAATTCGAAATTCAGGGAGTTGTGAAGCACGTTATCCGAAATGTGTAATATAATTTTACAACTATTATTTTTTTTTGCATAACATAATCAAGACTCAATTGTAATAAATTGTATTCTATGTAATCTTACTATTGAATTAATAATTCAAATAGGATTAACTAAATACAATTATTCAAATCTCTAGGGCTTATTATGAAAATATTCCTTGTAATATTTTGTTCCTTTCTTTGCAATGCTTTTGCATTATCGCAAACTAATACCGATACACTTCAAAAAAGCAATTTACTCACTTCTAACGATCCAAAATTTAGTAGCAGAGTAGGGCTGACCGGCTCAATGTTTACTGGATATGGACTTACTTATATGACAAAAATCTCTGATGATTTTTGGATAGAAGGCACTGGTTCTATATTTGGCTCTGGTGAAACAAACTCATCGAATATAAGAATGACTATTGGAATTGAGCTGCAAAGAGATATGCTTAAATCAGAAGAAATGAGATTCTATACTTTTGTGGCAACAAGCTATTGGTATAATAACGATAAGTTCGAATCGCCAATTTCTAGCAATTCAGAAAGTAATTATGTTGGTGGCTTAGGAATGGGTTTTGAAGTGGTAGTGATGAAGCACTTGGCTTTAAATATTGAAAGTGGATTTCTATATAGAAGCACTTCGCTTACTAACACTTCTCCAGAATTAACTAGTAGTCACTACTATCTAGGCATAGGAGTAGGCGGTGGTATTAGATATACTTTCTAATTAGTCAAAAAAATTAATTTAATTTACAGTAGCTTATTTGTAATATTAAAGATTATTCTTTATATTTACAGGTGAGCTTATTCCCTGCTATCAAGGGATTTCAATCGGCTCGAACTAAGGAATTACCTGATAGCTCAATAGAAGTTACAATCACCAGTTTGGTAAACAATAGCAAATCAGACACAACTTATGTTATTGCAAAACAAATCCTTAAGAACTTAGCAACATATATTGAAGAATTTGAACTTTGCCGATCTGGTAGCATGATGGCAAATTGGTCAGTATTTGATGGACAAGCAGCAGTTAATGTGCCTTTGCTTAGTAGTTCAAATAGTCCATCGGAATATGAAGTACTACTAAAAACAAGAGAAAAATATAATACGATTTTTTT
The DNA here is from genome assembly GCA_964650885.1 of uncultured Hyphomicrobiales bacterium. GTDB lineage: Bacteria > Bacteroidota > Ignavibacteria > Kapaibacteriales > UBA2268 > JAPLFM01. The sequence continues at coordinate 18,098 of CAZYXG010000042.1, forward strand.
ATATGCTAATGATTCTGCAATTGTAGCTTGGAGTATGAATTCCAACTATGACTGGCATAATGCAGAAAAAAACACTAAAATATTTAATTATTCTGATATTGAAAGATTAACTGTCTTAAAAACGGGTAATATTTGGCCAGGTGTAGGTTATGGTGCTTTGGTGGGAGGACTTGTATTATGGGCTGGTAATGCGACTGATAATCATTCAAATCAATATTATAGTTTTCCTATGTTTATTTTAGGAGCAGTTTGGGGAGCACAGTTTGGTGGAATCGTTGGTGCTATAATGAATATTGATATAGAAGATGATATAAATGGTAGTCAATTAGAATATTTAAAAGTGCTACCTGAGATTAAGCGAAGATCAATTTACAGCCAATTTCCACCTCCAGAAATACAGAAATTATTAGCGAAATAAAAATATTTATTCTGGTTTCGACTTACAACCTCTTTCCTAAATAAACTTGACCACATTCTTTTCCATCGAAATCAGCTATATTTGGAAGAAATGCCCATTGGCTGAAACCATACTTTTTTAGTAAATTTATACTAACTATGTTTTGCTCCAGTATAATTGCAAAAATGGACTTGTAACCAAGTTCTTCAGTCCTTTCTAACATTTTTTCTATCAATTGGCTTGCTATTCTCTGACCCCAATGAGTTTTTGCAACAAAGTAGCTAATTTCCACTGTGAATCGGAGTGCTTTTCTGCCTTCTCTATAAGGGCTAATAGAAACCCAAGCTACTACTTTCCCATCGACTTCCCATATAAAGATAGGGTAGGCATTGGGAGTATGCTTAACAAACCATTCTGTTTTCTCGGTAATCGTTACGTATTCGGTATCCGCAGTCGATATACGGCTTTCAATTGCTTCATTGTAAATAGAGAGAATTGCTTGCAAATCCTCTTTTTTTGCTATTCGTATCATTAGCTTCCCAACTGTGAATTTAAGGAAAATATCATAAATCTAATACTAAATTATAATTTCTTTAGGAAACTTGAAACTAATATAATTTATTTACATATTTTTGGAGTAAATAGTTTTAATAATTGCGGTAGAAAATGAAAATACTTTTAGTGGAAGATGAGCAAAAAGTTGCTGCATTCATAAAGCAGGGTTTGGAAGAACTGAACCACACGGTAGATTTGGCACACGATGGAGTGAAAGGAAAAAAACTTTCTATAGAAAATGAGTATGATTTGATAGTGTTAGATGTGATGTTACCAAAGAAAAGCGGGATAGAAGTTTGCCAAGAAATTCGCAAATTCAACAAAACTGTGCCAATTATGTTGCTTACTGCTCTCGGCACAACTGACGATAAAGTAAATGGTTTGGAAGCTGGTGCCGATGATTATCTTGTGAAGCCATTCCACTTCAAAGAATTCTTAGCAAGAGTGAAAGCTTTAACCCGCAGAAAAAATGAATTCAGCGATGATGATATTTTGAGGTTCTGCGATATTGAGCTGAATAACGTTACTAAGGAAGTGCATAGGGCTGGGAATTTAATTAAGTTGACGGCCAGAGAGTTCGCTTTGCTTGAGTTTATGATTAAAAACATAGGAAAAGTGCTAAGCCGTGCCGATATTGCTGAATACGTTTGGGATATAAATTTTGAAACAGGTACAAACGTTGTTGATGTATATATGAATTACTTACGAAATAAGTTGGACAAGGGTTACGACAAAAAATTAATCCATACTATAGTTGGTATGGGCTATGTAATGAAAGAAGAAGCAATCAAATAAAATGAAAATAAGGGTAAAACTCAATCTTCAATTTAGTATAATAATTGCAGCAATCACTGCTTTGGTGTTTGTTGCAATTTATTTTATTTTAGACCATAATACTAATTCGGAATTCAACGAAAGATTGAAGAATAGAGCTTTGATTAGAGCGACTTTGCATATAGAAAATGATTATACTGATAAAAAATTGTTTGAAACATTCGAGCAGAAATACTTAAGTAAACTTGATGGAGAGATATATGAAATTTACGACACAAGAAAACCAAAAACTTACAATCAGAAAAATAAATTATTAAACATAACCAATGAAAATGTTAATAGTATAATAAAAAATAGAGAATATAATTTCTCGGTTGGTGAAAGGCATTACGTAGGCATATATTATGGTAATAGAGGTGAAAGCTTTATTGTGATAGTTTCTGCAATAAACCATCAGGGCAAAGACCAACTGCAGGCAAACATTCTTTTGCTGATTGTATTATTTTTTGGTATTGTAATAGTTAGTTTTATTTCTGGCTATTTTTTTAGCAGGAATGCACTTGAACCAATTGTTGAAATCACAAAGAATGTGAATGAAATATCGGCTCGCAATTTAGACCAAAGATTGAAAGAAAATATTAATAACGATGAACTTTCGAATTTGATAAATACTTTCAATCAGCTTTTGCTGCGGTTGGATAATTCATTTCAATTGCAACGTACTTTTGTGAGTAATGCCTCCCACGAGCTTCGCACTCCTCTTACCCACATTATAGGCGAACTGGAAGTAGCACTAACAAAGGAGCGAGATGGCGATTATCAAATTCAGCTTGTAGAAAAAACACTTGTAAGTGCTCAACAAATGAAAACATTGGTGAATGATTTGCTAATGTTTGCACAAACTAATATTTACGAAGAAAATAATTTCCAAGAAGAATTACGACTGGATGAATTAGTATTCGATGTGATTGGTGAAGTGCAGAAAAGCAAGCCCACAGCAGATATATCAATGTATTTCGATATACCTCCAGACGATTCGGACAAACTGCAAATTAAAGGTAATAAGAATTTGTTACAAGTGGCATTTATTAATTTAATTGAGAATGCTATAAAATATTCCGACAATAAAAAAGTGGAGTGTAGACTGGATTATGATGGCACTCGAATGATATTTTCTGTGAAAGATAATGGCATTGGTATATCGCAAGAAGATTTAAATCATATATTCCAACCATTTTACCGAGCTAGCAAAGCAATGCACAAAGAAGGACATGGCATAGGGTTAGCTTTAGTAGATAAAATAATAAAAGCCCACAAAGCTGAAATACGAGTTGAGTCTGAACTGAAATTAGGCACAAAATTCACTGTGGAATTTAAAGCATAAGCAAGTAATTATTTGAATATTTGTTTTAAATAACCGCAATATATTATTTGGCTAATTAAAATTATTTAAACTTAGAGAATAATATGAATGTAAATCATAAAGGATTAGCCAAAGAATACATCTCAAAGTATAAATTCAAAGCTGAGATGAACTCATATAATTTCGATTTACTCCCAACAGCCAGCCATTTTGGTGAAATTGAACTTACTATTTTCGATTTCGTACACAAATTGTAACCACTTAAATTGCAAATATATCCTCCGTTTTCATTAAATTTGTTTTTACTTAAAATTCAATTTCAAAAAAATGTTTAGACAAAGAAGTATAAAATGTGGTGATTTACGCCCTGCAAATGTGGGTGAAACAGTGGTAATCAATGGTTGGGTATCAAACGTTAGAGATATTGGCAAAATCATATTTGCTGATATTCGAGATAGATATGGGCTTTGCCAAGTGGTATTTGAAAGTGACGATGAAGCTTTGCTATTGCGAGGCAGAGAGCTGAAAAGTGAGTTTGTGGTTTGGATATCAGGCGTGGTTCGCTTGAGAGAAAGCCCAAATCCGAATATGCCGACTGGTTTAGTGGAAATTGTGGCAAAAGACTTGGGAATAATAAACCGAGCTGAGTTGCCACCATTTGAAATTAAAGAAGATATTGAGACAAACGAAGAACTAAAGCTGAAATTCCGCTATTTGGATTTGCGTCGTCCCGATATGCAACGCAAGTTTATTGTTCGCAACCACGTTTACCAAATTACACACCAATACTTTTTTGAGAATGACTTTTTGGAAGTGGAAACTCCAGTGCTTATGAAATCCACACCAGAAGGAGCAAGGGATTTTCTAGTGCCGAGCCGAATTAATAAAGGGAAATTCTATGCACTACCGCAGTCGCCACAGATATTTAAACAAATATTGATGGTGTCGGGTTTCGACCGCTATATGCAAATAGTGAAATGCTTCCGTGATGAAGATTTACGTTCGGATAGACAGCCAGAGTTCACTCAAATAGATGTTGAGATGTCATTTGTGAACCAAGCCGATATATTGACTGTAACGGAAGGATTTATCCAAAGACTTTGGAAAGAAGTGCTGGGAGTGGAAATACAAACACCATTCCAAAGAATGAGCTACAAAGAGGCGATGACTCGCTATGGTTCGGACAAACCAGATTTGCGATTTGGAATGGAATTGAATTCACTTAACGAAACAGTTGCAAAATCTGAATTTAAAGTCTTCCAAGATGTGCTTGCAAATGGCGGCGAAGTGGCTGCACTAAATGCAGAGGGTTGCGGAAACTATACTCGCAAGCAATTGGACGACCTGACTGACTTTGCCAAGAAGTATGGAGCAAAAGGACTTGCATATATTAAATTAGAAAATGGCGAAGTCAAATCACCAATAGCAAAATTTTTAACTACTGAAGAAATGGCTGCTATTATAGAAAAATGTGGAGGCAAAGATGGCGATTTGATTTTAATATCATCGGACACTTGGACAAAAGCATACACTATATTGGGTGCATTGAGACTGGAAATAGCAAGACAATCTAAATTATTCGACAAATTAAAAAATACATATAGCTTCCATTGGGTAGTGGATTTTCCACTTTTCGAAAAAGACGAAGAAACTGGCGATATGCACGCAATGCACCACCCTTTCACAAGTCCACATCTAGATGATTTGGAATTGCTGGATACTGACCCAAGCAAAGCCAGAGCAATAGCACACGATTTGGTAATAAATGGTGCGGAAGTTGGTGGCGGTAGTATCCGTATCCATAATGGGAAAGTGCAAGAGCAAATGTTCCACAAGCTTGGATTAAGCCAAGAAGATATAAATAGTAAATTCGGCTTTTTAATTGAAGCATTAAAATACGGAGCTCCACCACACGGAGGAATTGCATTTGGTTTGGATAGATTGGTGATGATACTTACAGGCACAGACAACATAAGAGACGTTATAGCATTCCCCAAAACTACATCGGGCGTATCGCTAATGGACGGCTCTCCATCGGAAGTGGACGACACCCAATTAAAAGAACTTTGGATACAGACATTGAAGAAGGAAGTGAAGGAGTAGGTTCGACCTAAATACAATGCAACAAAAGCGTAAATATAATGTAATCTTTCGAGCTTGCGATGTCGTTAATGCAGTTAATAACAACCCACGCCCTTTTAACTTGAGTAAAAATCAACTTATTAAAGTTTGTTTTTTGTCGCTATTAGATGCATTGCGGGGAGTGGATTATATAATAATAGTGCTGGGCGATAAACTTTCCGAAGATATGGTAAACTTTTTTGAGAGCCAAAAAGTAGATTTACGTTTGGGTAATTTTGGCAACGACGCTTCAATTCGTGAGACTATTAAAATAGCTAATACTTTGCCTGATGATGAGTGGATTTATTTTTGTGAAGATGACTTTTTACATGTGGCGGACTGCTTCCAAAAAGTAGATAAATTAATTGAAGATTTTAATAGTATATTTCCGCCTAATATTACTTTCGATACATTACACCCAAAAAACAAACTATACTATGCTTTGAAATGGGCAAAGCTGTTTTTCAATGATAATTTCCGCAGCTTGAGTTTCACTTCGTTCTATGGCAAAAAAGACTTGGTAATATTTCTGCCAGACTATCCAGATAGATATATTCCTAAATATAGAAGGCACTCTTTAATAGTACAAACTAAGGACCACCACTGGCGACAAGTGCAAAGTGTGACTTTCACTTTCCTGATGCAATCGGCTGCTGTGAAAAAGCACTACGATTTATTTATGAAAGCATCGAATAAAGCAAATGATAAAATGCTTAGCAATAAATTATTTGGTAACTATGGCTTGTTTGCTCCTGCTGTTGCGTTCTCGCCAATGCCAGGCTTATCTACCCACATGCACCGAGATACAATGACTGAACTTGTAGACTGGGAAACAATAGTAAAGAAATATTTGGAAAAAATATAATAAGGGGAGAAAAGAATTTAGCTTCTATGAATATTTGGGCTTTCTGCCGAGTCTATCGAAGTGCCATATTCTAT